>NZ_JBIDFH010000016.1:0-64296 GCF_046635745.1 Gilliamella sp. CG35 | reverse complement strand
TTAGTTGGTTTAGCCGAATCCTTAACCCGTTCACTACGCTTATTAAAATACGCCCGCATCAAAATAACCGGCACTGAAGTCAGAACGAAAGTACATCATAAAATTGAAGCGGTAGAGGTTGAATTAGATGAGGTTAATTGGAATGATGTTTTAAATGAAATAATAGATCTAAAAGAAGTGAGCCGATACTTTGGGCGACATGATAAAAGTAAACAAGCCAGATGCAGCAGCTGATGCTTTAGCGATAAGATTAAATGGTGTGTCAAGGGTAAGATTTGTTAATGATACAAGAGAGTTTGATGTGATTAGTGATTTATATATAGCTCAAACAAAACCGCCCCTAAAGTAATTAAATCAAAGTGTAAGATCTCAAATGAAAGCAACATTTGAAGCAGCTAAAGAAACTAACCGTTCTGTATACTATCATTTTGAGGGTGAACCTGCAAAATCAGTAATAAATAAATTAAATGAATATAGTAATCATTATGATGTGAAAGTCATTATAGATACTCAACCTCTTAACTAAAAAATAAGGTAATAAAATGATCGAATATTATGGGTGGATATCATTAAGAAATTCTACATACGAAAACAATGAAAATGAGATGAATTCAATTCTAAATAAACTTACTTTATTCATATCAGAACATGAATTTGAAAATAGTACAGGATTTATTAAAATTCATAAAGTTAATGGTTGTTGTCAGCTTTTGTTTAGTGGGAATACTAATCATTATTCTCAGGATGTAGCAGAAATTTTTGAGTTATATCAATATGTAGCAAAAATTTCTCAAGGCTCATATGGTTTATTGTATGTTAAAAACGATGAATCTTCGGATAAATTTAATGAATTTGAAGTATATGTCTTAGCTAGAGGGAAAATAAAAAAAGAAAAAGATCAGTTTTTGTCTCCATGTATTCCTAAAATAGAAGATGATTAAGGTTAAATTAATCAAATTGTGAAGATATTATTTTCTAACTCCACAGGTTACTGAAGGTCCCAATGCTGGTAGCAATATAACATTAAGAAATTTCTCTGATTCAGTGGAGCAAACTAATGCTAAGTGGACTATAGATATCAAAAATCCAAATATTTACAAAGGAAATCGTGTGGAGATGAAATTCCAATGAATTTTGAAAAAATTTATCATTCAATATTAGAAAGTTCTTTTGGTTATTCAATGGGCACAATGTGGCAACATGTAGCAAATTACATGAATGATATGGGTGAACCTTATGAAATCAGAAAGAATATCTTTTTTAAAATATTAAATAAATTAATGAATGATGGGTACATCAAATTAGCTAGTCATGGTGTTTTTCTGACTGGTACCAGTGAAGAACAAATCCAGTCGATTAAAGATATTTGGCCGCCTTACCCCTCAGATGATGAAGACGATGATCTAGATGATATTGGTATGTGGTTCTATGTGAAATTGGACTGTGGTATTGTTTGGATTACACCAGAAGGTCAAGAGATCTGGACGTAAATTTATAAAACTTCTCGGATACTGTGAGAAGTTTTTTTAAAACATTCTAGTACAGCTTTCCAGCCTTAATAATCAGTAATTTCGGCTTTGCATCAATATTAGAGGATTAAATAAATATCTCATTCCAACTTAATTTAAATTAAATAAAAGTTAGTCGTTTTTTTATCCGGATACTTAACCCGTTCACTCCGCTTATTAAAATACGCCCGCATCAAAATAACCGGCACTGAAGTCAGAGCGAAAGTACATCATAAAATTGAAGCGGTAGAGATTGAATTAGATGAGATTAATTGGAATAATTTTGTTGAAAAGAGGACGGTAAATCAACAATATCTTACTGAAATGTCCAATAATGGAGTTAAATTTTCACCTGAAAATGTTTTAAGGGTTGAAAAACTGCCTAATGGTAAAATAGTTTTTCTTGAAAAAGGAAATCTATCTGCAAGTCTTCAACATATTATTAAAGAGCATGCTGACGATTTTGCAAAAATAGGCGTTTCAGAATCACAAATACCAGATGTTGTTATGGATGCGGTTTCTAAAGGAAAGATAATTGGTTATCAAGGGAAAGGAACCGGACGTCCAATCTATGAAGTTCTGATTAATGGGTAAAAACAACGTATAGCTGTAACGACAGGTAATAACGGTTTTATTGTAGGAACTAACCCCGCAGGGAGTGTTAAATGAAAAAAATAAAATTAATGGCTGATTATCAATGTTATCCTCTATGGCTTAATTCAAATGATGCTGTTGGAAATATTAACCCTAATACATTACCAATAAGTAATGTACTAAAAAAAGAGCTTAATAGCTGGTCAGATAAATATGATGAAACGTTAAATTTAGATGATCCTTTAACTTCTGGATTTGCGACTCCAGAAGAAGAAATGGTCTTTAATGAAATGGGGCAATCTTTAAAAGAAAAGCTGCAAGCCGAATTAGGTGATGATTATGAAGTAACATATCAACAATGATAAAATTATATTCTGGTGGGATGACTCTAGTTTTATTCCTACGGGAGGAAAGCTTGTAAAATCTACAGACGACCACAGAATATTTGGTTTTGATGCGAGAGAAATTGCTAATTGGCTAAGAGTTGATATTCAATAAACTCAATCAATATCTGGATTAACAATCTGACAGATTTAGAACACAGCCGAGCACTCTATGATATGTTCGGTGTTGGTAATGCGTTTTGGGTTTTGATTACTGGAAATTATGTTTTATAGGTACTGAATACGTCGAAGAACAACAAGTCATTATGACCAAAGAACAACTTTTATATGTGTTAGAGCAATATAAAGCTTTCTTAGAAGGAGATTATAAAGATCCCAATAACCCACCCGATCCTATTGATGTGGAGTTTATTGCAGAAGGGCAAGAAGCGATCGATATCTACAATGGATTGCCAAATTCTCATCTGGTTCCTTATGCTTGTTAAAAAACACCCCACCTAATCCGTGGGAAGTCTTTTTAATGTTCCTAAATCTACATAGCAAGTTTAATAATTAATTTGTTATACAAATCTGGAGTGATAACAGGTCGCTTGGTATAAAAGCTATTAACTCTAGCCAGAATCCTTTAATAGGATCATCAATACATTGATAAACAAAAACATTTAAAACGTTTAATTACCACAGACCACATCAAACTTATTATAAAAATTTCCCGAACTGGCTAACCCAATAACCGAATATTTACAAGCAAACCGGACGATAATTTTGCTGAAAGACGACTAAAAAGTCGTTTATAAAGATTATGGATCGGTGCTTTAGTCAATTGGTCAGTGTGCTTAATTCAAAAATAAAAGATAAAAGATCCTTATCTTGCATCATTTTAGGCATAGTTATATTATGGATAGAGTGCTTTATTATTTAAGGAATGAGTTATGTTAAAATCAATTGATCCAACTACCACTTCATCTTGGAAATCCCTTCAAGCAAGTTATCAAAAGCATCAAAATAAGACCATTGCGCAGATTTTAAAAGAAGAGCCAAAACGAGTTGAAAAACTCAGTATTCCGTTTGAGGATGAGTTTTTGGTTGATCTTTCTAAAAATCGTATTACGCAAGAGACTTTAGCAATACTTCATAAGCTTGCTGATGAATGTGATCTTAAAGGTGCAATTTCAGCTATGTATAGTGGTGAAAAAATTAATCGCACCGAAGATCGTGCTGTTTTACATGTTGCCTTACGTAATGTATCGAATACCCCTATTTATGTTGATGGCAAAAATGTGATGGATGATGTCAATGCGGTATTAGCAAAAATGGAATCATTCAGTAATAAAGTTATTAGCGGTGAGTGGAAAGGGTATACCGGTAAAGCGATAACTGATGTGGTAAATATTGGCATAGGGGGATCAGATCTTGGACCCGTCATGATTACCGAAGCGTTGCGTCCTTATAAAAATCATTTAAACATGCATTTTGTTTCAAATGTTGACGGAACTCATATTGTTGAAGCATTAAAAGGCTTAAATCCTGAAACAACCTTGTTTTTAGTAGCATCAAAAACATTTACTACACAAGAAACCATGACTAATGCACAAACGGCACGTTCTTGGTTACTTGATGCAGCTAAAGATGATAAAGCTGTTGCTTTGCATTTTGTTGCGTTATCCACTAATGCCAAAGAAGTTGAAAAATTTGGTATTGATACGGCAAATATGTTTGAATTTTGGGATTGGGTAGGCGGTCGTTACTCTTCTTGGTCTGCGATTGGTTTATCGATTGTTTTATCCATTGGATTTGATAATTTTAAACAATTTTTGGCTGGTGGCCATGCCATGGATAAACACTTCCAAAATACACCAATTGATAAAAATATTCCTGCATTATTAGCCTTAATTGGGATTTGGTATAATAATTTTTATGGTGCTGAGACAGAAGCCATTTTACCTTATGACCAGTATATGCATCGATTTGCTGCCTATTTTCAACAAGGCAATATGGAATCAAACGGTAAAAGTGTCGATCGTAATGGTCATAAAACAACTTATACTACTGGCCCAATCATTTGGGGTGAACCAGGGACCAATGGTCAACATGCATTTTATCAATTAATTCATCAAGGTACTAAACTTATTCCGTGTGATTTTATTGCGCCAGCAATTAGCCATAATCCAGTTGGTGATCATCATCCTAAATTATTATCTAACTTTTTTGCTCAAACTGAGGCATTAGCATTTGGTAAAACCAAAGAACAAGTTGAACAAGAATTTATTGCTGTTGGAAAAACGCTTGATGAGGTTAAAGCAATTGTTCCGTTTAAAGTGTTTGAAGGAAATAAACCGACTAATTCAATTTTAGTTAAGAAAATTACTCCGTATAGCTTGGGTGCATTAGTTGCGATGTATGAGCATAAAATCTTTACTCAAGGTATTATTCTGAATATATTTAGTTTCGACCAATGGGGTGTTGAGTTAGGTAAGCAATTAGCCGGCCGAATTTTACCCGAATTAGCGAGTGATACGCCAGTAACTTCACATGACGATTCAACAAATAATTTGATTAATCAATATAAAAAGTGGCGTTAAACTGATTTAACTTTAGACAGTTAATTAATTGAGCAGAAAAACCTTCAGTAAAACTGAAGGTTTTTTTTATGATTATTTTTTCACGCGCATAACAGGTGTTTTACCTGCTTCTACGGAACCAGAAAGTTTTGTCAGTTCGACAATACTATCCATATTAGAAATGACAACAGGTGTTAACACTGATTTTGCTTTACTTTCAAGTAGTGGTAAATCAAATTCGATAATGGTGTCACCAACTTTTACTTGTTGACCTTCTTCAGCGATACGGGTAAAACCTTCGCCTTTTAATTCAACAGTGTCAATGCCAAAGTGTACAAATAGCTCAATACCTTCATCTGATTCAATAGCAAACGCATGATTAGTTTCAAAAATTTTGCCAATTCTACCGTTTAGTGGTGCAACAATTTTATTACCAGCAGGTTTAATTGCAATACCATCACCAACGACTTTCTCTGCAAAAACGACATCTGGTACATCTTCGATTTTAACGATTTCGCCACTCAGAGGTGCAATAATTTCGATGCTATCATTGCTATCATCAGATTTGATGAATTGCTTCAATTTATCGAATAACCCCATTATTTTCTCCTAACAAATTTGCTTTTCAGCGTTATATTTTTCGATTAAATCCATAATTTCTTTAGAAGTTGCTTTTTCTAGCACATTATCTGCAAGTTTTTTCGCTTCTTCAAAATGTGTATTACGAATTAATTTTTTGATTTTAGGAATTGATACTGCACTCATGCTAAATTCATCAAGTCCCATACCAAGTAATAAAATCGTTGCTCGTTCATCACCAGCAAGCTCACCACACATGCCAGTCCATTTGCCTTCTTTGTGCGAAGCATCAATGACTTTCTTAATCAGTGTTAAGACAGATGGTGAAAGTGGATTATAAAGATGTGAAATTAATTCGTTACCCCGATCAACCGCTAATGTGTATTGTGTTAAATCATTGGTTCCAATACTGAAGAAATCAACTTCTTTCGCTAAATGATGAGCAATGACAGCAGCCGCAGGCGTTTCAATCATTACACCAACTTCGATATTTTTATCAAATGCTTTACCTTCGGCAGTTAGTTGTTCTTTGAGGATATTAATTTCAGATTTTAAGATACGAATTTCTTCAACCGATATGATCATCGGGAACATGATACGTAATTTACCAAATGCTGATGCGCGTAATATTGCGCGTAACTGTGCATGGAGTATTTCTTTGCGATCTAAACAGATACGAATTGCACGCCAACCTAAGAATGGGTTTTCTTCTTTTGGTAAATGCATGTAAGGTACATCTTTATCGCCACCAATATCCATTGTTCTGACAATAACAGATAAACCATTCGTTGATTCGGCTACTTCTTTGTAAGCTTTGAATTGTTCGTCTTCGTTAGGATAGGCATCACGATCCATAAATAAAAATTCAGTACGATAAAGACCAACACCTTCATAACCGTTGCGATCCGCACCAGCGATATCACGCACCGTACCAATATTCGCACAAATTTCAACTTGGTGACCATCAAGCGTGACGGCAGGTAAGTCTTTTAATTTTGCTAACTCTTCTTTGTCGGCAATATATTTTGCTTGAACTTGTTTGAGTTTTTCTTGGGTAGTATGATCAGGATTGATATAAATGGCGTTATTTATAGCATCAAGTATAACAAAATCACCTTGTTTAATTGTTTGTGTTGCATTTGATGTACCAACAATTGCCGGAATTTCTAATGAACGAGCCATAATTGAAGTATGGGATGTACGTCCACCTGCATCAGTAATAAAACCAAGTACCATATCTAGATTTAGTTGTGCAGTTTCAGATGGAGTAAGATCTGTTGCAACTAAAATACAAGGTTGGCTAATAGCACTTAAATCGACAATTTCAATCCCTAAAATATTTTTGAGTAAACGTTTGCCAATATCACGAATATCAGCAGCACGCTCTTTTAAGTATTCATCGTCTAAGTTTTCAAGCTCTTTAGCTTGAGTTTCAAATACTGATTGGACAGCGGCATCAGCGGTTGAATGCTTGCTTTGTATACGAGAAATAACTTCTTGCTCCAAATCCTCATCTTCTAAAAGCATAATATGCCCTTCAAAGATAGCAGCTTTATCTTCGCCTAATGTGGATTTTGCTCGTTCCATTATCGCATTTAATTGCTCGCTGGATTTTTGACGAGCATCTTTAAAACGCGCAATTTCAGCATCAATTTTGTTATCTGGAATTGCCCTATTATTAACAACAATAGGTTCTTCTTTTAATAATAGCGCTTTTGCAAAAGCGATACCGGGGGAAACAAGTATACCTGATACCATAACATTTAATCCTTATTCAATTTTAAATCTGTTCTTTATCGCATTTTGGAGCTAATTATTCCAATTCAGGAATTAATTTAACTAGATGATTTACCGCTTCTTTTTCATCTTCGCCTTCTGCTGAAATGGTGATGGTAGTACCTTGTGTTAGACCAAGTGTTTGTAGTTTGAATAGACTTTTAGCACTAGCACTTTTACCATTTGATGTGACGGTAATTTCAGCATTAAAGTTTTTTGCTTCTTTTACAAATTGTGCAGCAGGGCGGGTATGGAGACCATTTGGTGCGGTAATGGTTACATCTTGTTTATACATAATAATTCTACTCCTAAAAATATTTTCATTTACGCGACCAATATAAATAAAAACCGCCTTAATGGCTAGTAACATTTAATCGATCTTTGGAAATTTAGTTAATCTTATTCAAATCAAAATATAGTTGTTATATCCATATTTCTCAATAACGGTAAATTCGAGTGATTCTATCACTACATTTTTTAAATTCTACTTCTCCATGTATACCACGCTTTATATTTTCAAAAACAATTTCTTCACTTCCATCAAGTTGTGACTCTTTTATTTCTTTACTGCAAAATGTTTCAAATCGTTGAAGTTCTTCTTCACCATTACCTAATTGGTAATTATGAGGTAAATCGTGACTTGTTATGAATGTTTGGGTTTTGTTCTGCACGTCAAGGATGATAGTGCCTTTGTTAGATAACCATGAACTACAAGCAGTTAATGATATAGCAAACGCCAGAAGGAGAAGGGAAAATTTCATCACAAATCTTACAATATTCAAAATAATTCCTTTATAAAGCTTAGTAACCTGTTTATTATTTATAGCTAGTTGTGGATTATATACTAATAATTAATGAAAGTGCAGAGTGCTTTTTATTGATATGACAAAATCAGGGTGACATTAATGACCAAAACTGTAAATTATGATGAACTTAATCATGAATTAAACTTAAATAAAATGGGTATTACTGCTGCTGAATTACATGGTTTTATTTCGGGTATTTTAGCCGGAGGCAATCATGATGAAAGTTGGCGCCCTTTAGTTGAAGATATGCTCAATAATGGGCAAAAAATACCAGAATCTTTAAATAAGAAAATGGTGGAACTTTATTGTATTACCAAGCAACAATTTTTGGATGATGATTTTGAATTTCAATTGCTACTTAACGAACATGATCTTTTTTCACAAATTGATGATTTAGTCGGTTGGGTTAACCATTTTTTATTAGGGATTGGATTAGTTCAACCAAAATTAAATCGTATTCAAGGTGATGTAGGTGAAGCAATTTATGATTTAAGGCAAATTGTGAAGCTAGGTTACGATGAAAACGAAGATCAGCAAGAGTTAGGCTTTGCATTTGAAGAGATCAAAGAGTATGTTCGCATGACTTCGATTCTCTGTTTTGATGAATTTAATGAGGCTGATATCGCACCAACCATTCATTAATATTAACTTGTTTTTAAAAGGTTATCACTATGCTAAATATCGATACCAAAAAAGAGCTTTTTTCTCGTCGAGAAAAGCTTCTTTCGCAGATGCAACCTAACAGCGTCGCACTTTTTTTTGCCTCACCCGAAGTCGTCAGAAGCAATGACACGCATTATCCTTATCGGCAAAATAGTGATTTTTGGTATTTCACCTGTTTTGATGAACCCGAAGCCGTATTAGTGATGATTAAACAACAAGATAATCATGCTCGATATGTGCTGTTTAATCGTAAAAAAGACCCTCTGGCTGAAACATGGACAGGCTATCGTTTAGGGCAGCAAGCTGCGTTAGAAACCCTTGGCGTTGATGAAGCGCATCCTTTTGATAAAATTGATACTATTTTGCCTGAGTTGTTGAATGGTAAGCAGGCAATTTATCATGCTGATCTGCAATATGATTATGCTGACACGATTGTCAAAAAAGCCCTTACGATTTTAAAACAAGGTGCAAGATTTAAGCTTTCAGCACCCAGTAGCGTGATTGATTGGCGTCCTATTGTGCATGAAATGCGGATGTTTAAATCTAATTTTGAAATAGACCTTTTACGTCAAGCGTGCAAAATTAGTGCCCAAGCCCACTGTCGAGCTATGCGTAGATGTAAACCTTCGATGTATGAATATCAGTTAGAGGCAGAAATTTTACATGAATTTGCCTGGCATGGTGCGCGTTCTCCTTCCTATAATACGATTGTAGGAGCCGGAAACAATGGTTGTATATTGCATTATGAAAATAACAGTGCGCTTTTAAACGAGGGTGATTTAGTGTTAATCGATGCCGGCTGTGAATATCAATATTATGCAGGGGATATAACACGGACTTTTCCTGTTAATGGTCAATTTAGCCAAGCGCAACGGGATATTTATAACATTGTTTTAGCTGCTCAATATCAAGCAATTAATCTGTTAAAACCTGGAACATCGATTATGGAAGTAAATGATCATGTTGTGAAAACTATGGTGACGGGCTTAGTTAAATTAGGCATTATGCAAGGGGATGTCGATTCGCTCATTGCTGATAAAGCTTATACCGCATTTTATATGCATGGTTTAGGGCATTGGCTCGGCATTGATGTACATGATGTCGGTAGTGGAAGGGATCGTATTTTAGAGCCGGGTATGGTGTTGACTGTTGAGCCGGGGCTTTACATCAATCAAGATGCAGATGTGCCAGAGTGTTATAAAGGTATTGGTATTCGTATAGAAGATAATATTTTAATCACAACATCGGGTAATGAAGTATTGACCAGTGATGTGCCAAAAGAACCAGAGCAAATCGAAAAATTGATGTTATCGGATCAATAATCTTATCGCTAAAGCAATAATCTTCAAACTGTGATTATTGCTTTTGTTTTGATTATAGATAATAAAATCGTATTTTATTATTTTAAGAAACTGTTCCGACCATTAATTATCTAATCTGATTGATTTATCCCGATTAAAAATTATTTTTATTTTTAAATCTTTTGCTATTTTACCTTCGTATTTCCACGTTTTCATCGCTGTGATAACTGAACGATTAAAAATATTGTTCGGTTTGGTTTCGATAATTCGAATATTTTCGACCCGCCCATTACTATTGATATCAAAGAGTACAACGACATAGCCTTCTATGCGCATATCAAGTGCCCGACGAGGATATTCTGGCTGATTACGACTAATTGGCGAGGGATTACCCGAATGTTGACGGCTGTCAGAAATGGAAGATGCGACGGCTGTTTTGGCAAAGTTATCCGTGATCACTTCTTGTCTGACTTGCTGACGAGACTCTTTTTGAATCGGTTTGGATTCCGTTCTTGGTTTGGGTTTTGGCTTCGGTTTCGGTTTTTGCTCGATGACAATGTTATTTTCGGGCATGACTTCCGGTTTTTTTTCAACGATAGGTTCCGGTTTTTCTTCATTAGTCATTTGGGTTTCAATAACTGGCTCAACTATCGGTTCTGGTATTGGTTTATTATCGATAATGTCACTTTCTTTTACACCTTTGATATCAGGTGTATTTTCAACTAATGATTGTTCAGGCGCTGCCATTTGCGATATATCAATCATGATCGCTTTAATTGAGTTGTCACCTTCATCAACGATGATATTTTTGGCAAAAAGCATAGGGCTGAACAGCAACGCTAGTAAAAATAGATGTGACACAATCGAAAGTGACGTGAATAAATAAACACTCTTGGGTTTGATATGTGTTGGCGATTGAGGCGCTTTTTCGTTGCTAATGTCTATATCAAAATTGATTTTCATAACAATTATCATGTTTAACTTAAGGTAATTATTCTAAATGAAAATGCTTATCATTTGTAGTCTTTTTTAAAATATGCTAATCCAACACCTTGTTGCTCGGCAATATTTATCAGATAATAGCAATTAAATATCTATTTTTTTAGTGGTTTGGGTGATGAATAATCCTTCAATGAGTCAAATACTCGATCTTGTAAAAGATGACTTGGTTAAAGTTAATGAGGCAATTCAGGCGGAACTTAGTTCGGATGTTGTGCTTATTAATCAATTAGGTAATTATATTATTAGTAGTGGCGGTAAGCGTATTCGCCCTATTATTGCGTTGTTAGTTGCCAAAGCACTTAATTATCAAGGTGACAAGCACATCGTTGCCGCTGCGTTCATTGAATTTATTCATACTGCTACATTATTACATGACGATGTCGTTGATGAGTCCGATCTCAGGCGTGGAAAGTCAACCGCGAATGCATTATTTGGTAATGCAGCCAGTGTTTTAGTTGGTGATTATATTTATACGCGTTCTTTCCAAATGATGGTACGGACTGAATCTTTCAAAGTTTTAACTATTATGTCGGCAGCAACAAATGTGATTGCTGAAGGTGAAGTGCAACAATTAATCAATTGTAATGATCCCGATATTACTAAAGAACAATATTTAGAAGTCATTTATCGTAAAACCGCTCGTTTGTTTGAAGCAACTTCGCATTCGGCAGCGGTATTAGCTGGCGCCAATGCAGAACAAGAATTTGCCTTACAAGAATATGGAAAATATTTAGGTACGGCCTTCCAAATTATTGATGATTTATTAGATTATAGTGCTGATAGTAATCAAACCTTAGGTAAGAATTTGGGTGATGATCTTAATGAAGGCAAACCAACTTTACCATTGTTACATGCGATGCGTCATTGTCAAAATGCTGAGGAAGCCAAGTTGATTCGTCAAGCCATCGAGCAAGGAAACGGGCGACATTTGTTGGATCGTATTTTGCAGATCATGAATGAGTGTGGTTCACTTGAATATACTTTACAAATAGCACAGCAAGAAGCCCAAAAGGCTTTTGATGTGATTGCTATCCTGCCAGACTCTCCCTATAAAAAAGCATTGCAAGATCTCGCATTGCTCTCAGTAAAAAGAGAAAATTGACAGGAGTTAAATCGAAGTATGGATTGAAAACATTCCTACTCGTACTTATATGGACATTTTATATTAAATCATCATTAGCAATGATCAAAAATTGATTTCTTTAGATTTCATTGTATGTTGTGAAATGACGAGCAATTTTTTCTGATTATATTAACAAGGTAATTAGGCATGTTTAAACGATCTTGGCCGGTCTTTATTATTTTTATTTCTATGATTTCGTTACAATCAAGTGCATCTATGGCCAAATATCTTTTTCCAGTATTAGGCCCTGAAGGGATGACTGCTTGGCGATTAACTTTTTCATCCTTGATGCTTATCATTATTTTTAAACCATGGCGTAAACCCATTACTAAACAAGCTTTTAAGTATGTGTTTTTATATGGTGTAGCAACCGGTTGCATGAATTTGGCTTTTTATAGTGCCATTGCCAGAATTCCGCTTGGTATTACCGTTGCGATAGAACTTACTGGACCGATAGTTGTCGCAATGTGTTATTCGCGTCGGTTAGTTGATTTTATTTGGTTAGGCGTTGCAGTTATCGGGCTTGCGATACTTTTACCGATTCATCAAGCTTCTGGTGATTTAGATCCCGTTGGCATTTTAATGGCATTATTAGCCGGTTCAGGTTGGGCATGTTATATTGTTTTTGGGCGTAAAGCTGGGGCATTATATGGTTCATCAAGTGTTGCGATAGGGTCTTTAATAGCGTCTTTATTTGTATTTCCTATTGGTGTGTGGGATAGTGGGAGTGCTATGTTTTCTTTGGAACTTCTTCCTTTAGTGTTTGTGGTTTCATTATTGGCGTCAGCCATTCCTTATGGATTAGATATGATAGCGTTGCCAAGATTACCCGCTCAAACATTTAGTACATTAATGAGTTTGTCGCCAGTTTTTGCTGCTTTGTCAGGCTTCATTGTTTTGCAAGAGCAATTAACGCGTTATCAATGGTTAGCCATTACATTTATTATTGTTTCATCAATCGGGACGGTATTGACAATGAGCCGACCAACTAAAATTAAATCGGTTAATTCATAATGTTTTTACCAGCATTACGCAGATTAATACGCAATGCTCGTGTAAATATCGCTTGTTATACTTTGTTTAAAGCATAACAAGCGAGTTGATATCAGCTTATTAGCGGTGGGGGAAACCCATTCCGCCACCCATAAGTCCTTTCATTTGGCGCATCATTTTCATCATGCCGCCGCCTTTCATTTTTTTCATCATTTTTTGCATATCTTCAAACTGTTTAAGTAGTTTGTTGACGTCTTGTACTTGAGTACCTGATCCATTAGCAATTCGACGTTTTCGAGATCCTTTGATGATTTCAGGATTGGCTCTTTCTTTTAACGTCATTGAACTAATAATCGCCTCCATTTTAATGGTAATTTTATCGTCCATTTGCGCTTTAATGTGTTCAGGTAGTTGCCCCGCACCGGGAAGTTTTGCCAACATAGCTCCCATTCCACCCATATTTCGCATCTGTTTAAGTTGATCTTGGAAATCGTTAAAATCGAACTTGTCGCCTTTTTTTAACTTCTTGGCAATTTTTTCTGCTTTTTCACGATCAACATTTTGTTGCAATTCTTCGATTAAGGAGATGACATCTCCCATACCTAAAATTCGTGAAGCAATACGATCTGGGAAGAATGGCTCTAAAGCATCTGTTTTTTCTCCCATTCCTAAGAATTTAATCGGTTTGCCCGTAATATGACGAATTGATAATGCCGCACCACCACGGGAATCGCCATCCACCTTGGTTAAAATCACACCGGTAAGTGGCAAGGCATCATTGAAGGCTTTTGCGGTATTGGCGGCATCTTGCCCTGTCATTGCATCAACAACAAATAACGTTTCGATTGGATTGATAGCCTGATGCAGTTCTTTGATTTCATCCATCATGTTGCTATCAATATGTAAGCGTCCCGCTGTATCGACAATTAACACATCGAAGAACTGAAGTTTAGCGTGAGAAATGGCTTTATTAACAATATTCACTGGTTTTTCATGAATATCCGATGGGAAAAATTCCACATCAATGGCTTTTGCAAGCGTTTCTAATTGTTTAATTGCAGCCGGACGATAGATGTCAGCAGACACAACCAGCACTTTCTTTTTTTGCTTTTCTTTTAAAAATTTAGCTAATTTAGCGACGCTGGTGGTTTTACCTGCCCCTTGCAAACCAGCCATCAAAATAACAGCGGGGGGCTGTGTTGCCAAATTGAGTGTGCTATTAACTTCACCCATAGCCGAAGTGAGTTCAGCCTGCACTATTTTGATAAATTCTTGACCCGGTGTTAAGCTTTTAGAAACGTCCAGACCAACGGCTTTTTCTTTTACTTGATTAATAAATTCACGTACAACAGGAAGTGCTACGTCGGCTTCAAGTAATGCCATACGTACATCACGTAGTGCTTCTTTTATATTATCTTCAGACAGTCGTCCTCGACCACTGATATTACGGAATGTCTGCGATAAACGGTCGGTTAAATTCTCAAACATGTTAACTCTCAATAAACAAAAAAATTGTGATTATCATAACAGAAAATCTTAAGAAGTCCCATGATCATAATTTTGTTCTTGCTTGACACCAAATAGTGTTCCTGTTCAAATGTTGAAAATTAACTTAGCATAATATTCCCCTTTATTTTTTTAGCAAGGGCAGATGATTACAGGAGATATTGATATGAAAAAAATCATTAATACAGATAACGCACCCGCAGCAATAGGACCTTATGTACAAGGCGTTGATTTGGGCAATATGTTATTTGCATCCGGACAAATACCGTTAGATCCAGTTACCAGTAAAATGTCAGATTGTGTCAAAGAACAAGCTAAACAAAGTTTAGCAAATGTAAAAGCTATTATTACGGCAGCGGGTTATCAAGTTAGTGATATCGTTAAAACCACCATTTTTTTAGCTGATATGAATGATTTTGCGGCCGTTAATGCAATTTATGAAGCCTTTTTTACAGAACATCATGCTGCGTTTCCTGCTCGTTCTTGCGTACAAGTCGCCAGAATACCCAAAGATGCTAAGGTTGAAATTGAAGTCATTGCTGTAAAATAAACGCAATATATCCTTTACTCTGAAAAATTTTGGACTTATACCTAGTGCCCAAATCGAATTGGTGTAGTCACTTGGTGACTACTTTTTAATTGCATGAATTTTCGCCCTTCATTTCCGCTTTTTTTAGATAATCCTATAAGGTAGTCAGTATACTCGTTTAGGTGGACAAACATCTTTTATGATCAGCAATATCTAAAGAAATTTTATCGTTTAAGCTTTGCCATATTTATCTTTTTTTACATTAATCATTCAAGTGAATGATTAATCATACCCAGAACGTGTAAACTTCTATTTAATGATTGATTGCCGATTGAGTTGATGCAATAATCTACAATTATTTATCATTAGTTGCCGTGTAATTAGGTTGCAAATATGTTTGAAAAAGTTGAGTCGTACGCAGGGGATCCTATTTTATCATTAGTTGCTGAGTTTAATCAGGATAACCGAATGAATAAAACAAATTTAAGTATCGGTTATTATTATGATGAAAACAGTGTTGTACCTCAATTAGCATGTGTAAAAGCTGCACGGGATTTTATCTATCAAAACGATAAAACTGCATCACTTTATTTACCGATGAGTGGATTACCTGAGTATTGTCGAGCTATTCAATGTTTGCTATTTGGTGAAGCACACAGCGCGTTTAAAGATAAACGCATTGCAACCATTCAAACTTTAGGTGGTTCAGGTGCATTAAAAATAGGTGCTGATTTTTTGTTTCGCTATTTTCCGAAATCAGAAGTTTGGGTCAGTGATCCAACATGGGAAAATCATATAGACATTTTTCATGGTGCTGGATTTAAGGTAAATAAATATCCGTATTTTGATTCACAAACTTGTGGCGTTAAGTTTGATGCAATGCTTGAAACTTTACATCAATTACCGGCTAAAAGCGTTGTTTTGCTACACCCTTGTTGTCATAATCCAACCGGTGCCGATTTAACACATGCACAGTGGGATCAGGTTATTGATATATTAAAAACACGCGATCTTATTCCCTTTATGGATATTGCCTATCAAGGATTTGGTAAGAGTATCGAAGATGATGCATATGCAATTAGACGAGTGGCAGAGTTAGGGATATGTGGTTTTGTGTGTAACTCTTTTTCAAAAACATTTTCGTTATATGGTGAAAGAGTGGGTGGTTTATCCGTTTTATGTGATAACAGCGAAGTCGCTAATCGTGTACTTGGTCAACTTCAAGCAACCGTACGTCGAAATTATTCAAGTCCTGCGGCCTATGGTGCTCATCTTGTTAGTTATATTTTGAATAATGTCGAACTTAAAACCCAATGGATTAATGAAGTTACTGCAATGCGTGAACGTATTATCTCAATGCGAATAAAGCTTGTTGAATTACTAAATAAGTTAGTACCCGAAAACAATTTTGATTATCTGATCAAACAGCGAGGTATGTTTAGTTATACTGGATTTTCTGAAGAACAAGTTACACATTTAAAAAATAACTTTGCTGTTTATTTGGTGGGCAGTGGACGGATGTGTGTGGCGGGTTTAAATCACCATAATATTCATCGAGTAGCAGAAGCGTTTGCTACATTAAAATAACCATGTAATTAATTAGAGGAGTATTTAATATGTTCCGAAAAATGTTAATGTTAATGCTAGGGTTAGTTATGGCAATGTTTGTCGTGGGTTGTAATACGGTAAGTGGTGTCGGTAAAGATGTTCAATCTGGTGGTAAAGCAATTACCCATACGGCTGATGAAGTGAGCGATAGATTATAAATGGAGCAGTGAGTCGAAATATACATAATTTATCATTCACATTTACTTCTAAAATAAATCTATTTTTCTCATAAAAGCACAGTTCGTCAAGTTGACGAACTGTGCTTTTAATCAAGTAACTGTTGGATATTTAATAATATATATTAATTCATATTGCGTCAGATCTTATTTTTTTGAAATGAATATTTACATAAAATGATTTTTGATAATTTATTAAATTGAGACAAGCTAATACAAAAAAATTGTAAGGATTAGAGGGTTAATTCATTGTAGTCGACATTGGTATGTTTTAACTTATTTTTTATTGGTTATTAACTTTATGATTGATTACATATGATGTTTTCGCTGTTTTTAGGAAGAATTTGTTTATAGTAATTCACATCATTTTATTCCATATATTGATAAGTTGTTTTTATTTGAACTAATTGGGAATTCGCTGTTAATTGTTATAAACATCTATTTAACTTACTTATTTTCTAAAACAATATAAATTTGCTAACGCATTCGTTTTTTTTACAGATTTTCAATACTATTTTTATCGTAGGCGATCATGGTCTATACCAAAATCTATTGGTTCAATTTTTTAGACCAGTTTGATCGAAAAAAGATGTAGAGAGTATTTATTCATACACTTATTTTGATACCTTTTATGTTAAAGTCTGTGAGCGTTAAAAATACCATTTATTAATGGTCGTCCAACGGAAGCAAATTATGATAGTATTAGCCGTTAATTTTTTCGAGGAATGATTATGTCATTTAATTTTGAAAATTCCCTAAAGGGTAAAGTAAAAAAAGCGGTTATCCCTGTTGCTGGTCTAGGAACACGCATGTTACCCGCAACTAAAGCAATTCCTAAAGAAATGTTACCTGTTGTGGATAAACCACTTATTCAATATGTGGTTAATGAATGTATTGCAGCCGGTATTACCGAAATCATTTTTGTTACGCATTCATCCAAAAATTCAATAGAAAACCATTTCGACACCAGCTTTGAATTAGAAGCCATGTTAGAAGCACGGGTGAAGCGTCAATTGTTGCAAGAAGTACAAAGTATACTTCCTAAACATGTAACGATAACAAGTGTACGTCAAGGTTTAGCTAAAGGGCTTGGTCACGCTGTTTTATGTGCCTATCCTTTAGTGGGCGATGAACCTTTTGCAGTAGTATTACCGGATGTGATTATTGATGAATATGAAAGCGATCTGACTTGTGACAATTTAGCTGCCATGATTCATAATTATCACGAAACTAAACATAGTCAAATCATGGTTGAACCTGTGCCTAAGGAATTAGTGTCTTCATATGGTATTGTCGATTGTCGTGGTGAAGAACTTGCCGCAGGGAATGTGGCACAGATGTATAGTGTGGTTGAAAAACCGTCGGTTGAGGATGCGCCATCAAATCAGTCTGTGGTTGGGCGTTATGTATTATCTGAGAAAATTTGGCCATTACTTGCTAAAACGCCATTAGGTACTGGCGGTGAAATTCAATTAACAGATGGCATTGCAATGTTACTTGAAGAAGAGCCTGTCGATGCGTACTGTATTAAAGGACAAAGTCATGATTGTGGTAATAAACTTGGTTATATACAAACGTTTGTTCAATATGCCATGCGTCACAAAACATTAGGTAAAGATGTTTCTGATTGGTTGAAATCACTTTAATTGGTTTGAATTGTTTTATTAACCTAAAAAAGGACGCTTAATCGCGTCCTTTTTATCATTGAATATATATTGTTGTTACTTAAGCTTCGGCGTTGTCATTATCCAGAGTGACATTCGGATCGTTAAAGACATTCATATTCATCAATCCTACTTCACGATCTGTGGCAACCGCTGCGGTCATTGCGCCCGATACGTTAGCTAAAGTTCGAGCCATATCAATAATTGGATCGACAGCGAGTACCATACCAATTAACGGGAAGTATTCGACCATTCCCATCCCAGATAAAACCACTGTTGCTGCAACGGTTGCTGTTCCTGGAATGCCTGCAATTCCTATTGATCCAATGACAACGACTATTACAAGCATAATGTAAAATTGAACATTGGTATCTATTCCAACCATATGCGCAACCATTACCGCTAATAACGCAGGAAAAAATCCAGCACAACCATTCATACCCATGGTGCTGCCAAGTGAGCCAACTAAGTTTGCTGTACCGGTGTTGACCCCCATTCTGACGGTTAATGTTGAAATAGTCATTGGTAAGGTGCCCACTGACGAGCGGCTAGTGAATGCTAATAGCCATGTTCCTAATGCTTTTTTGATAAACATTACTGGTGAAATACCATGAATTAAGACAATTAATACATGTACGATAAGCATAACGAGAGTTGCAATATAAACCGCTGCAACAAAACTTGATACTTCAACAATTGCAGGAATACCATTAGATATGATTGTACGGGCGAGTAACGCAATGACAGCATACGGCATATATTTAATAATGGTCATTGCAATTGACATAACAATTTTATATAGCGCTTCAATAAATGTTTTAAACAAGGCAATCGGTTGAGGGTTTTTCTTTTCCATTCTATTGGCGGCAAGCCCCATTAATGCTGAAAAGATAACTAATCCTACAATATTTTCTTTTGCCATGGCTCCGATAATATTGCTAGGGATCAGATTAACGAAGGTATCAATAATATTGGTATAATGTTTAGCTTGAGCGTGATGTACTGATGTTGAGCTTATTTCACCGAGTTCAAAAACGTTAGCTAAAACAATGCCGACTATACAAGCGATTGCCGTGGTGAAAAGTAACCAAAAAATGCCACGGAATGCTATTTGGGGTAAATTCTTTTTTCCCGAAAAATCAATAATAACTTTAACAATTGAGACAAATACCAGTGGAATCACTAGCATACGTATAAAGGCAATAAAGGCACGCCCAAAAAGACCATACCATGTTGCAATCTCTTGCATCCAAACTGTTGAACTTTTTGGAAAACCTGCCGACCATTGGATTCCCAGACCAAGAACCGCCCCAAGTATCAAGCCAACTAACATGCGTACAGAAAAATTAACTTTTTTGTCTTGTAATGGTTTCATTATGACAAAAAAACAGATGAGTAATAACCCAAGACCAATTAATGTTTGGTAATAAGTAATGGATAGGAACTTTTCAAAAAAAATACCGTGAAAAATGGCATCTGACATAATCGATCCTCGCCCTTTTAGGGTGTATATAATTAAATAATTATCAATAATGCTTTAATTTTATCTATTAATCAATTTGTTAAGTGCTTTAAGAGTTTGTGTTGAGACTAAAGCCGTTGATTAACAAATTTAATTTTTTTATTGACTATTTTTGAGTGATTAGTAAACACTCTTTTCATCATCTCTATTTGGCAATAGAACCTGCAATATTTAAAATATCCCAAGGCCGTGAAAAAGGTGGTGCATACAGAAAATCTAACATTGTAAGTTCGTCAATCTTCATTTGTGACCATATTGCTGTGGCTAATACATTTATTCTCAATGCAGAACCAGTGCCGCCGACTAATTGTCCCCCCAAAATCTTGCGTGTTTCAGCATGATAAATAAGTTTAGCCGTAACGGGTGATTGACCTTCGACATAATTACTGTGGTTTTTATCGTTTACTAAAACCGTTTTATAGGGGATACCTAATTTGATGGCTTCATTTTCAGTTATTCCTGTTCGTCCTGCTTCAATATTAAATACTTGGAGCGCTGATGTGCCTAACGTACCAGGAAATTGACAATTGCCACCTGCAATGTTTTCACCTACAATTTTCCCCAATTTGTTTGCTCCAGTTGCTAATGGAATATAGACTTTAGTTTGGCTGACTTTATGGAACAGCGTGGCACAATCTCCAGCGGCATAAATATCAGTGATATTTGTTCTACCTAAATCATCGGTAATAATGGCACCATTATTTAGGGTATTAATGCCAATGTTTTTGTAGATTTGACTATTTGGTCTAACGCCAGTAGCGATAATGACCAGATCAGCAGGATATTGTCCTTTATTTGTAATAACCTGCGTCACTTTATCTTGACCAATGAAACCTTGGACACTTTCTTGTAGATGTAAGTCACAATGTTGCTCAAGATTTTCCTGAATAATGTCAGTAAGTTGCTCATCGAATGCTTCGACTAATACTCGATTGTCTAATTGAATTAATTTTACTTTCTTTCTTAATGCAACCAGTGATTCGGCTATTTCCAATCCAATATAACCAGCTCCAACAATAATAATATTTTTGCATTCCGGTTTTGACAGCGCTTCTTTGATTGCTAATCCATCATAAAGATTGCGTAACGTAAAAATATTGTCCAGCTGATCATTCGCCAGTGTTGGAATAATTGGACTTGCACCTACAGCAAATAGCAATTTGTCATAGCTATCTTCAATGTTTTCACCGTTATTTAAATCTTTAATAAGTAATTTTTTTTGTTTAACATCAACAGATATCACTTCATGTCGTGTTTTTATTTCAACACCATCTTTTTGAAATTGTTCAGGTGTTCGGGATATCATTTCATTAGCATCAGTAAAATGATTGCCAATATAATAAGGTAAGCCACACGCACCGAATGAAACAATATCCGATTTTTCATAGATACGAATTGTTGCATTAGGGTTTATTCTTTTGGCTTTAGCTGCAGCACTCGCCCCAGCTGCTTGAGCTCCAATAATGATTATTTTCATCTATTATTCTCCTTTGTGCGCCTATTTTGAACACTTATCTGCTCATTGATTAAGGTAAAGTAACAAAGCATATCGATAAGTATTCATAATTGTCCATTTTAATTGTAATAAATGTACAATGATGTGTTAAATTTAACATTTCACTTGCAAATATAGTTTTAATCTTATTTTAAATCAAATTAATCGAAAAAAAAGTCGGATCGGTTTTTAAGATTCCGTCTGATGTATGAGATCGATGATAGTATTAATATGTTGTTGTGAATCATTTAATGCAGGGATGTAATGAAAGTGTTTTCCTCCTGAATTAAGGAATATTTCTCGATTTTCTTGATCTATTTCATAACAAGTTTCAATACAATCCGCAGAAAATCCTGGGCACATCACATGAACACGAGTCACGCCATTTAAAGCTAAATTTCTAAGTATGTCACTCGTGTTTGGTTCAACCCATTTTCCTTTTCCAAATTTTGATTGATAGGCCATTTGTATTGGCAGCGTGATCCCGTTCGCTAAACACTTTTCAATTAATAATAAGGTGGTGAGTTCACATCGCTCGATATAATCATCATGGCGTTTAATAATATAGCGCTCAGGCATACCATGATAAGAAAGGAGTAAAACATCGGGTTGTCCTTGCTCTAAAAAAGCCTGTTTTATCTGTAAATAGAGTGCATTAATGTAACTTGGGTGATCAGCATAGTCTCGAATATAGTGAATATTACTTCTTATAATATTGGTATCATTTAATTGTTTGATTTTATCTAGAACGGCAAGTGTTGTGGTTGTAGAATATTGCGGGAATAGGGGTAACAACGTAATTTTTTTACAGGATTTTAAGTTATTTAAGGCAGCTTGAAGACTCGGCTCACCATACGTCATGGCAAGCTCACATTTTATATTGGGTAAGTGTTGCTGCAATTTTTCGTGTAACAATTTACTGTAATGTAACAAAGGTGAACTACCCTTTATCCAGATTTTTTGGTAATGCTTGAGAATGTAGGGGATACGTTTAGGTAAAATAACATATTTTAAAATTGGATACCAAATAAAGCTGGGCAGATCAACAACATGTCGATCAAGCAAAAATTCTGTTAAATACTGTTTTATAGCATCTGGCGTTGTCGCGCTAGGTGTACCTAAATTAACCAATAATAAACCGTTTTTTTTATCCACAGCTTAGCCTCATTTGATATTAAGATAATGGTTAATAACTGCTAAAAGTCTACTGAGTGCTCCTTGATTTTGCTTCAAAACGAGATAGGCATTTTCGCCCAGTTGTACTCGGCGACTATTATCATTTAATAGGCGATCTATTGTTGAATATAAATCATCCGCTGAGTTTGTGCAAACAATCATTCCTTGCGCTTCAATCAACTGTTCACAAATCACTTGGAAATTAAAAAAATATTCACCGGTAATAATAGCAATATGGTGCAGTGCAGGCTCTAAAGGATTATGTCCACCCTGTTTTACTAGGCTACCACCAACAAAAGCGATATCTGCCATTGCGTAAAGCTCTACTAGTTCGCCCATTGTATCGCCCAAAACTATTTGAGTTTGTTCTGTAGGTATTTGATTTGTACTACGCTTTAAATAATTAAAATCATTATCACTAATGAGTTTTTCAACCGTTTTAAAACGTTCAGGATGACGTGGAACCAGAATTAACAATAAATTGGCATGTTTAAGCAGTAATTTTTTAAATGCAGTTAAAATAATTTCATCTTCGCCACTATGGGTACTTGCTGCAATTAACACAGGCCTTTTTAATTGCCATTGTTGTTTTAACTGGTTTATGTTTTGGCGCTGCTCATTGGATAAGTTAATATCAAACTTTATGCTGCCTGTTATTGCTAAATGATCAGCAGGTAAACCAAGTGAAACAAATCGTTCACCATCTTGCTGATTTTGAGCTGCCACCATACTGATTTTCGAAAATAATTGTTTGACTGCTTTGCCTAATTTGCCATAGCGAGCAGCAGATCGTTCTGATAATCTGGCATTTGCAATAATTAAAGGAATCTTTTGTTTATAACATTGGCTAATTAAATTAGGCCAAAGTTCAGTTTCCATAATTATAACAATTTTAGGCTTTGTGGTTTTTAAGAATCGTTTTATGGCTCCGGACAGATCATAGGGTAGATAAACATGACTGACACTGTCTTTTAATAACGATTTTACTCGCTCAGAACCTGTCGGCGTCATGGTGGTAACAGTGATTGGTAACTGTGGATATTTTTGTTGCAATGCTTTAATTAGCGGAATCGCCGCTATTGTTTCACCTACGGATACGGCATGCACTAAAATACCATTTGGTTTGACTTTATTTTTGCAAAAACCATATCGTTCTAACCAGCGCTGACGGTAGGCTGGCGCTTTACGACTGCGCCATAATAGTTTTAGCCAAACAAATGGCTGAATTAGATATAATAGAAGGGTATAGATAATTTGCATGCACGTTAATGATCTAGATTAAAAAAATGCTGACGATAATAGACAAGTTCTGAAATGGAATCACGAATATCGTCAAGCGCTTGATGGGTACCTTGTTTTGTAATGCCTTTCAAAATTTCGGGTTTCCAACGTTTTGCTAATTCTTTAATAGTACTGACATCTAAATAACGATAATGAAAATATTTTTCTAACTTCGGCATATAGTTAAATAAAAACCGTCGATCTTGACCAATCGTATTACCACATATTGGTGAGCAGTTTTCTGGTACCCATTGTTGTAAGAATGCGATGGTTTGTTGTTCGGCTTGCTGTTCTGAAATAGTACTTTTGCGTACACGGTCGATTAATCCCGAATTACCATGAGTGTTTTGATTCCATTCATCCATGAGCGCTAATTGTTCATCTGATTGATGAACAGCAATAACCGGACCTTCTGCAAGAATATTCAGGTCAGAGTCAGTTACAATAGTGGCAATTTCAATAATACGATCAGTTTTTGGATCAAGTCCCGTCATTTCAAGATCAATCCAAATTAGATTACTACTATTAATTTGAGAGTGTTTGATCATAATTTGCTGTGGAAATTTTCTTTTTAATGCCGAGTAGTGTAGCATATCTGTCAAACTGTTTAGTAAAAAATTCGTAACTGTGGCAAAAAATCAATTATCAAAAAATCAAAAAAGGCGTGTAGCTGCTAAACATCAGCAACGATTAGAGACAAGACAAGATGACAACTTGTCGAGTTTTTCGTTGCCGCGTGAAGGTGTCGTTGTGAGTCGTTATGGTAAATCCGCTGACGTCGAAGATGATACTGGACTAATTTATCGTTGCAGTATTCGCCGTACCTTACCGTCGTTGGTTACCGGTGATAAAGTAATATGGCGAGATAGTTTGGAATCCAATACTAATGGTATTATTGAGGCGGTACATCCTCGACACTCAGAATTGGTGCGTCCGGATTTTTATGACGGTGTAAAACCTGTCGCAGCCAATGTCGATCAGATTATCATTATATCGGCAGTTTTACCGGAATTATCCTTGAACATTATTGATCGTTATTTAGTGGCTTGTGAAGCAACCAATATTCAGCCCATAATTGTGTTAAATAAAATTGATTTACTTACCCCTGAACAGCGTAGTGAGATTGAAAAGCAGTTATCAATTTATCGGGATATTGGTTATCCGTTATTGTTTGTCTCTTGTCAAAATCAGCAAGGGTTAGCCCCTTTGCAAGATGCGTTGCAAGGAAAAGTGTCTATTTTGGTTGGTCAGTCTGGCGTAGGTAAATCAAGCATTATTAATCTGTTATTGCCTGAACAGGCACAATCAGCTTTAACAGGCGATATCTCTGAATTATCGGGTCTTGGTCAACATACCACAACCTCTACACGGCTTTATCATCTACCCAATGGTGGCGATATTATTGATTCGCCGGGGATTCGTGAATTTGGATTGTGGCATCTTGAACCTGAACAAGTTATTCATGGCTTTATAGAGTTTGATGATTATTTAGGCGGGTGTCAATTCCGTGATTGTAATCACTTAAATACACCAGGATGTTTGTTACAAAAAGCGGTACAAGAAGGAAAAATAGCACCATCGAGACTTGATAATTATCATCGTATTTTACAATCCATGAAGGATGTGAAGGCTAAAACAAATAAAAGCTATAAATAGCCTGCTTTTCAATACGTTCAGAAAATGACAGTGAGATTGAATGAGTTAGAAAACATTGCTCATAATCCCAAAACACTTGATTATGAGCAATTAGTATAGTTATTTTAACTATTGGCGCTTTTTAAGTGCAAAACCGATAGCAACATACGCCCAACCTTGGAAAATAAGGTCAATTCCTAAAAACATGCCCAATACCCAAAGACTATCGTATGGCCAGCCGGCAATAATCATTAAACCTAAAATTAGCGTAATAATCCCCGATGCTAAAATCCATCCCCAACGTGGTATTTCTCGGTTATTTAATGAAGCAAATATTTGTGTAAATCCACTGATAACCAGTAAGAGTGAAATCAGTAATGTAAACGCAGAAGAAACGGCAATAGGTTGGAAATACGCCATTAATCCAATAAAGATATACAAAATGCCCATTACCGCCCATAAGGCTGTTTGACCAAAACCTTTAATATTAAAGGCATGTATTATTTGCGCAATACCTGCAATTAAAAGTAATGAACCGATAAAGTAAACAGAAAAGACAGTTGCAATAAACTGGTAGCCTAATGCTAAGCATCCCAAAATAATTAAAATCACACCGATAAAAATAAACCAGCCTGTTTTTTGTTTAAGATCTTGAGTATTATTTTCAGTAGATATCATATTAAATTCCTATTTTATATGGTTAACTTTCGGTTGTAATCAACATAGCCTTTCAATTCAAACTAGCCAGACGTTTTTAGCGAGTGAAAAGAAAGAATGACGGAGGTAATGCTAAATGTGCAAAAGAAATGCATATCATCCCCTTTGCGTATAATAATTAATCAATATAATAAAACTAATTGTCCTTTTAATTTTTATCTTTCAGTGCTTCATCTAATGTTGAATAAAACATTAATTTATTCGAAATCGGTATAAACTTGGCTCTGGCTAATGTTTTCAGTGGTTGGAATTGTAATTCACAAATAGATAAATCTACTTGTTCTGGCAATTCATCAACAAAATGGCGTAATGCATTAAGCCCACCCGCATCAAGAATAGGCACCGCATCCCACTGTAATACGATGTGCTCATAGCCATTTATCTTCTGATAGATTTCGGAAAAGGTACGTTCAGCGGCGGCAAAAAATAGTGGTCCATTAATGCGAAGTACTAATGTTTTTTCACTGCTTCGATTGAGTTCAACCAATCGTGTCATGTGTGCAATACGACGCATAAATAGGATTGAAGCTAACACTATGCCAAGTGTTATAGCAATAACCATATCAAATAATACCGTTAAAGACATGCAAATAAGCATGATTAAAATATCATCTTTAGGTGCGCATTTAATTATATATATCACTCGTTGTACAGCGCTCATATTCCATGCCACAATTAATAACAAGGCTGCCATTGCTGATAAAGGGATATAGGATAATAATGGTGCAAAACAAATGAGTGCAAGCAATACTACAATCGAATGCAGCACGGCAGCAATAGGTGATGTTGCGCCAGCTTTGACATTAGCAGCGGAACGGGCTATAGCGGCTGTTGCTGAAATCCCTCCAAAAAATGGCGCAATAATATTGCCTAATCCTTGTCCGATAAGTTCACTATTTGAGTGATGTTTTGTATGGGTCATTTCATCTAATACGACGGCACATAATAATGATTCAATCGCGCATAGCATTGCCATTGTAAGCGAAATTGGAAGCAGAGCGGATAACATTGACCAATCCCATTTAAAATCAGCGTGCTGCCAAGGTAAGATAAATTCGGGTAAAACGGACGGGATACCATGACCGATGCTATTATCAGGTAAAATATAGATAAATCGAGAACCGATAGTTTCAATTTCATAGCCAAATTGATTCAAAATAAACATGACCAAAATACCTGTTATTAATGCAGGTAAATGCCCGGATATTTTTATTCGAAGTTTCGGCCACACAATCAGTACTATCAGTGTTACAATCCCTACTAAAGTATCGGCAAAATTAATAGTTGGAAAGGTTTTAACTAAAGCGGTTACTTTGCTGATATAACTTTCCGGCATGTGTTCAAGTGTTAAACCAAAAAAATCTTTGATTTGCATGGTGGCGATAGTTATCGCAATGCCAGAGGTAAAGCCTAAAACAACAGGTAAAGGAATATATTCAATTAATCGACCAAGTCGAATTACTCCCATGATTATTAGAAAGACACCGGATAATAAGGTCGCAACAAGTAATCCAGACAAACCAAATTGTAATGAAACGGGATATAAAATCACGACAAATGCCGCTGTTGGGCCCGATACGCTGAAGCGTGAACCTCCGGTTAATGCAATGACAAAACCTGCAATTATTGCGGTGTAAAGCCCATGTTGTGGTGGAACACCACTCGCTATTGCTAAAGCCATGGCTAATGGTATAGCAATAATACCAACCGTAATACCAGCAATTAAATCCTTAAAAAAACGGGTAGATGTGTAACGATCTTTTATGCACGCTGCGATAAAAGCGCAACAAATTTTGGTGCCAGTTATGCCATATAATTTCATTATTTTTATTCGACTAATAGAAGTTTTTTGAAATGCTTACTAAGATAATCTTTTTTACAAAAATTAAAAGAGTGTTATTAAAATAATTTATATTGTCATTTAATTGCGTTAGGCTTTTTCAATTGAGGCATAAATAAGTTTATTAGGAATGATTTTGTAAATTGTTTCTAAGGTGCTTTTTTCTATTGATTTGATACCAGTATCGTTTAAAAATAATGTCGTAGACCCATTCGCTTTTCTTGATATGGTATGATTAGCAGGAGCAATGTATGGTAGTAATTAATCAAAACGTGTTTATTCATTCTTTTAGGGGAATAGGTGCAATTATGTTACTTGCTTTCTCTTCATTTTGTTTTGCATTACCACAACTAGCAGGCTCAAAGACGGCCTATCATTATGACACTAAGCAAACCATTACCCCTGCTCCAAAAGGCTATCAAGCATTTTATATTAATCATATTGGTCGTCATGGTTCTCGCTATATTAGTAAATCAAAATATGAAGAGATTGTTTATCAGACATTATTATTAGCCGACAAAGATAATCAACTCACTGATGAAGGAAAATCGTTACTCAAGCAAGTTTTGTATATTAAACAGTTGAATAATAATCACTATGGAGAGTTAACCGATTTAGGACGTCAAGATATAGGTCTCATCAGTCAGCGAATGTTAGCAAATAATCCAACGGTCTTTAAAGGCCATAACATTGCGGTAATTTCATCTACGTCGCCTAGGGCTAAAGAGACGGCTGAAATTTTTGTCCAACCCTTTAAAGCAAAATATCCTCATATTCAAGTCACCACCCAGCCCGAAAATGGACAAACGTTGTTACGCTTTTTTAACTATTCGCCTGCTTATGATAAATATAAACAGAGTAAAGTGGTTAAAAATGCCTTAAAAACAATTAAATGTTCACCTAAAACTGTCGCACTGAGTCAAACCGTCGCCATAAAATTTTTTACCCATAATTTTATTGAAAAATTAAATGTAGGAATGGATATTGGTGAATATAATTCGATTAAAACCGAAGATTTTAGTCTGGCCGTTTATCAACTCTATCAAGAGTTACAGGCATTACCCACAGAGGTATTAGTTAATCATCAACTTAATTTTGATGATTATTTTTCAGAGGAAGCAAATGCGTGGTTTAATACGGTTGTCACTGCCAAAAATTATTTACAAATTGGTCCGGCATTTGATGCCAATGGTATTCAAATTAAAATTGCTGCACCGTTATTAAGGAATATGCTAATGACAGCCGATAACGCAATTACCAATAATAATGTTGATGCTAATTTGCGTTTTGCCCATGCAGAGACGCTTTCTCCGTTTGCAACGCTAATGGAAATTGAGGGTACAACAAAAGTTGCCAAGACGCTATTTGATTATCCGACTGTCTGGCATGCAGAAAAAATTATTCCTATGGGCGCCAATATACAATGGATTTTTTATAAAAGTGAACAACCACATCATCCGATACTGGTTAAAATCTTATTAAATGAACAAGAAGTCCATCTGCCAATTAGTACCCAACAATATCCTTATTATCGTTGGCAGGATGTTAAACAGTATTATACCAATAAATTAAATCAATTAGGCTTAAATGAAAATCAATCCGATATCGATATGCTTAAAAAATTAAAATGATTCTAGATTGAGCATATGGTAAATGACTGTTTTGCTGAATTAGGTAAAGTAGAAACTATTTCTGCATAAGCCTATGATCCGTCAAATGACTAAACCTGAAGCCAGAAGGTTACCGGACCATCATTAATTAATGATACTTGCATATCTGCTGCAAACTGACCAGTTTGCGTCTTAATATTCTTTTGGCATTGCTCAACAAAGAATTGATACAGTCTATTGGCATCTTCTGGTTTAGCCCCTTTGGTAAAGCTTGGACGCATTCCTTTTTGGGTATCTGCAACTAAAGTAAATTGGGATACAACAAGAACTTCACCTTGAGCTTGATTAACATTAAGGTTCATCTTACCGTCGCTGTCACTGAAAATACGGTAGCCAAGGACTTTTTCACATAATCGAATTGCTTTTTGTTCATCATCATCTTGCTCGACACCAAGTAATATCAACAAACCATGATTAATTTTTCCAATAATCTGATCTTCAACAGTGACAGAAGCTTGTTTAACACGTTGGATTAAGGCAATCATAAAAATATTACTCCGCTTGAGCTTGGTTATCCGATATTCGTTTTTTAGGGCGGTTAAATTCGGTTAAGGTTGCTGCAAATTCAGCGCCAAATAAGACAATACACCAAGAACAGTAAATCCAAACAAGCATGATTGGAATAGAAGATACTACGCCATAGATTAACTGATAAGTTGGAAATGAACTTACATAAAACGCAAAGGCACGTTTACCTATTTCAAACAATATTGCTGCAACAATCGCACCAATGAATGACTCTTTAAAAGGAACGGATTCAGTAGGGATAATACTGTAAAGTAACCAAAATCCAACGACAGAAATAATAAACGGTAAACTACTCAGCATAATATTCCCCGTTGCTCCAGTTGATAACCAGTTTAACGAAAATATATACGAACTGACCGCTACACTTGAACCCGCTAAAATAGGCCCCAAAGTCAATATTGTCCAGTACATAGTTAGATTATACATAAATGAGCGTTTGCGTTTTGTTCTCCAAATATGATTAAGCGCACTATTAATTGAGTTAATAAGCAATAATGAGGTAACGATTAATCCAACTATACCCACTACCGTCATCTTTTTAGTATTGGTGATAAATTGTTCTAAGTAATTTTGAATGGTATCACTTGCGGTAGGCACGAGATTACTGTAAATGAGCTGTTTTAGCGATAGGCTAATTTCATCAAACATTGGAAAAGCGGATAATAATGAAAAAATAACAGTGATAAGCGGAACAAGTGCCAGTATTGTGGTATAGGCAAGGCTGGCAGAGGATGTGGTCAACTGATCCTGATTGATTTTAGCCCACAACATTTTTAAGAACAACGTTATCTGCTGAAATGTTTTCATGGTTTTTTCTATTTGTTAGAAAGAATACAATTATTGATCCCACTATTTTTTAATGAGTTCAACGCTTTATCAGCTTCGCTTTTGCTAGTATAGGGCCCAGCTGTAACGCGATATAACTGACCAGAAGAAATATTACCATTTATACCTGTCATAGCAAGTTGAGCTTTTAGGGTGTCCGCATTGGCTTTTTCCTTAAAAGCACCACATTGTAATGTCCATTTCGTTGTTGTCGATGAGGTTTGATTGGTATTCGATCGTGTATTGGTGTTATTCGCAAAACTATCTAAAATCTGTTGCCGTTCGCTTGCAACTGAATTCGATGTTGCGTTTGAACTGGCATTGGGCGTTTCTAACGCTTTAAGGTATGTCCAACGTTCCTGAGGTTGCTCTGGTAAGGTAACGGCAGGTGGAGGCGTTTTGACTTTTGGTTGTTCAACGGGTTTGTTAGGTTTATTATTGGTAATTAAATAGAGAATGGCGGAAAATAAGACAATAAGAACAATTGCCATAAATATCATAAATTTTGGCATAAAGCTTGATTTGTTTTTTTTCGGTCGACTTTTTCTTCTCACATAATCACGCTGAACCACAATATACTCTCTTATTCTTTTTTTATTGATATGGAATAACTGATTATTATACAAATAAAAAAAGTGGCTTACACCACTTTTTAGCATTTTCTTTAACTACAATAGTTAACAGATTCGGGCATTAAGCCAATGCTTTAATCTGTTTAATTAAATTTGCTTTATGACGTGCAGCTTTATTTTTGTGGATTAAGCCACGAGCCGCTTGACGGTCAACAACTGCTTGCATGTCTTTGAATGCTACTTCAGCTGTTTGTTTATCACCAGCTGCAACAGCTGCGTAAACTTTCTTGATATAAGTACGCATCATTGAACGGTTACTAGCATTATGTTTACGGCGTTTTTCGGATTGAACCGCACGTTTTTTAGCTGATTTGATATTAGCCAAAGTCAACTCCCAAGTTTAAATAAAATTACATATTAATAAGGCGGCAAAATATGCCTGATTTTCTGCCAGTTGTCAATGCTGTTACATAAAAAATTTGCAATTTATAAATTACACATTGATGACAAACGTTTACTATTTGAACAATAATCGCTATAACCTAAAAAGAATTTTTATGTTAGAATACATGAAGTTTATTTTTATTTATATTTTTTTATTAAGAGGAAGTCTCATGTCTGTTATTAGAATGCAAGATCTTGATCTAAAAGGGAAACGTTTATTTATTCGTTCAGATCTTAATGTACCAGTCAAAAATGGTAAAGTCACTTCTGATGCACGTATCAAGGCATCATTACCGACAATTGAAGAAGCAATCAAAAAAGGCGCTAAAGTGATGGTGACTTCTCACATTGGTCGTCCAACAGAGGGAGAATATAACCCTGAATTCTCATTGCAACCAGTCGTTGATTACTTAAAAGAACATGTTTCATTTCCTGTCCGTCTTGTTAAAGATTACCTTGATGGCGTAGATGTTAAAGAAGGCGAGTTAGTTGTTCTTGAAAATGTACGTTTCAATGTAGGTGAAGGTAAAGATGATGAAACGTTATCTAAAAAGTATGCCGCACTTTGTGATATCTATGTAATGGATGCATTTGGAACAGCTCACCGTGCTCAAGCTTCAACGCATGGTGTGGGTAAATTTGCACCAATTGCTTGTGCAGGTCCTTTATTAGCTGCGGAACTTGATGCATTAGGAAAAGCACTTGATAACCCAGCTCGTCCAATGGTTGCGATTGTTGCGGGTTCTAAAGTATCAACTAAACTTACTGTACTTGATTCGCTTTCAAAAATCGCTGATCAAATTATTGTCGGTGGCGGTATTGCTAATACTTTCATTGCGGCTGAAGGTTATAATGTAGGTAAATCACTATATGAAGCGGATTTAATCCCAGAAGCGAAAAAATTGATGGCTAACTGCCATATTCCTGTTCCAACTGATGTACGTGTTGCGACTGAATTCAGTGAAACAGCAACGGCTACAGAAAAATCAGTTTCTGATGTTAAAGAAAATGAACAAATTCTTGATTTAGGTGATAAATCAGCTGAAGCATTAGCTGATATTATTAAAAAAGCGAAAACCATATTATGGAATGGTCCAGTTGGTGTATTTGAATTCCCTAATTTCCGTCGTGGGACTGAAATTGTTGCTAAAGCAATTGCTGATAGTGAAGGTTTTTCAATTGCCGGTGGTGGTGATACGTTAGCTGCAATTGACTTATTTGGAATTGAAGATAAAATTTCTTACATCTCAACTGGTGGAGGTGCCTTCCTTGAGTTTGTTGAAGGTAAAAAACTTCCTGCTGTTGCAATGTTAGAAGCGAGAGCAAAAGCATAATATAGATTCAGTAAAAAGGATGAGATGATTACTCATCCTTTATTTTTTATAATAATTAAATCATAGGTAATAAAATGGCTACAAAGATTTCTGATGTCGTTAAACCCGGTGTTGTAACTGGTGATGATGTTCAAAAAGTATTTCAAATCGCTCGTGAAAATAACTTTGCTTTACCAGCAGTTAACTGTGTTGATACCAACACAATTAATGCGGTAATTGAAACAGCGGCAAAAGTAGGTTCCCCTGTTATTGTTCAATTCTCAAATGGTGGTGCACAGTTCATCGCTGGTAAAGGTCTTAAATTAGAAGGACAAGAATGTGCAGTACTAGGTGCTATCTCTGGTGCAAAACATGTTCATTTAATGGCTGAAAAATATGGTGTGCCAGTGATTGTTCACACTGACCACTGTGCAAGAAAATTACTTCCATGGGTTGATGGTTTACTTGATGCTGGTGAAACTCACTTTGCTAAAACCGGTAAACCACTATTTTCTTCACATATGATTGACCTGTCAGAAGAAACATTAAAAGATAACATTGATATTTGTTGTCAGTATCTTGCTCGTATGTCTGCAATGAAAATGACATTAGAGCTAGAATTAGGTTGTACTGGTGGTGAAGAAGATGGTGTGGATAACAGCCATATGGATAGTTCAGCACTTTATACTCAACCTGAAGATGTAGCTTATGCTTATGAGCGTTTAAGCGAAATTAGCCCTCGTTTCACTATCGCTGCATCATTTGGTAACGTGCATGGTGTATATAAACCAGGTAATGTTAAATTAACACCAAAAATTTTAGATAACTCACAAAAATACGTATCAGAAAAATTCAACTTACCTGAAAAATCACTGAATTTCGTATTCCATGGTGGTTCAGGCTCAACACCTGAAGAAATTGCAGAAGCAGTTAGTTATGGTGTTATCAAAATGAACATTGATACCGATACTCAATGGGCTAACTGGGCGGGTATTTTAGATTACTACAAAGCAAATGAAGCTTATTTACAAGGTCAATTAGGTAATCCTGAAGGACCTGATGCGCCAAACAAAAAATACTATGATCCACGTGTTTGGTTACGTAAAGGTCAAGATTCTTTAGTTGCTCGTTTAGAACTTGCATTTAAAGAGCTTAACGCTGTTAACGTACTTTAATTAACGTTTTCATTTTTAATACAAAGTGGGGAATCGCCTACTTTGTATTAATTGTTCATAAAATAAATCTTGCATTTGTATATCAATTGTAGGATAATTCTGCCCTCATTTAACTTAGGGGAGCTGTCTATTTATATAATAGAAGCGTTTGCACCCGAGAGAAGGAAACCAAAAAATGGCAAAAAAAGTACAGGCTTACATCAAGTTGCAAGTTGCAGCTGGTGCAGCAAATCCTAGTCCACCAGTTGGTCCAGCACTTGGTCAACATGGTGTTAATATCATGGAATTCTGTAAAGCATTTAATGCGAAAACAGAAAGCATGGAAAAAGGTCTACCTATTCCAGTTGTTATTTCAGTCTATTCAGACCGTTCATTCACCTTTGTTACTAAGACTCCTCCTGCGGCAGTACTATTGAAGAAAGCTGCTAAAATCAAGTCTGGTTCAGGTGAGCCTAACAAGAAAAAAGTAGGTAAAGTAACGAGTGCTCAAATTCGCGAAATCGCTGAATTAAAAGCTGCAGATATGAATGGTGCTACCATTGAATCAATGATGCGTTCTATTGAAGGAACCGCTCGTTCAATGGGCTTGGAAGTGGAGGGTTAATCGATGGCTAAATTATCTAAGAAAGCTAAACTTATCCGCGAAAAAGTGAATGCAACTAAACAATATGAAATCAACGAAGCAATTGCTTTATTAAAAGAGCTTGCGACTGCTAAATTTACTGAAAGCGTTGATGTTGCTGTAAATTTAGGTATTGATTCACGTAAATCAGACCAAAATGTTCGTGGTGCAATTGTATTGCCACATGGTACTGGTCGTAGTGTTCGTGTAGCTGTGTTTACACAAGGTGCAAATGCAGAAGCAGCTAAAGAAGCGGGTGCTGAATTAGTTGGTATGGACGATCTTGCGGATCAAATCAAAAAAGGCGAAATGAATTTTGATGTCGTTATCGCATCGCCAGACGCTATGCGTGTAGTTGGTCAATTAGGTCAAATTTTAGGACCACGTGGTTTAATGCCAAACCCTAAAGTTGGTACTGTAACGCCTAACGTTGCTGAAGCAGTAAAAAATGCGAAAGCAGGTCAAATCCGTTACCGTAACGATAAAAATGGTATTATCCATACGACTATCGGTAAAGCTGATTTTGATGCAGCTAAACTTAAAGAAAATTTAGAAGCATTACTTGTTGCGTTAAAACGTGCAAAACCAGCATCTTCTAAAGGTGTCTTTGTGAAGAAAGTAAGTCTTTCTACTACTATGGGCGCTGGTGTTGCTATCGATCAAACAACATTGAATGCATCTGTTTAATTAATCATTATTAATTAAATAAAAAAATCGGTTGGTGTCTGGCCTTAACCAGACCCCGTCCAAGACCGTAGGTGTAATTGACGTTTAATTACTTAATTTTCCTACGTAGACGGTGACAGAACCTGATAAGATATAATACAGGAATTCTGCTCATCGTGGTTGTGCTAACTATATTGTTATAGTTAGTTTAAATAAGTCTAGGCTTTGCCTAGTTTTAATCCAGGAGCAAAACCAATGGCACTAAATCTTCAAAATAAACAAGAAATTGTTGCTGAAGTTAATGAAATCGCCAAAGGTGCGCTATCTGCAGTTGTTGCCGATTCTCGTGGCGTAACTGTGGAAAAAATGACTGCATTACGTAAATCTGCTCGTGAAGCGGGTGTTTATATGCGTGTTGTTCGTAATACGCTATTACGCCGTGTTGTAGAGGGCACTCAATATGAGTGTTTAAAAGATACGTTTGTTGGTCCTACTCTAATTGCGTTTTCAAACGAGCACCCAGGTGCTGCTGCGCGTATTTTTAAAGCGTTTGCAAAAGAAAACGATAAATTTGAGATTAAAGCCGCAGCCTTTGAAGGTGAGTTAATTACTGCAGCGAACATTGATCGCTTAGCAACATTACCTACTTATGAAGAAGCATTAGCTCGCTTGATGTCAACCATGAAAGAAGCCGCAGCTGGCAAATTGGTTCGTACTCTTGCAGCTGTTCGTGATCAAAAAGAAGCTGCTTAATTAGCAGTATGATGACGAATTTTATTAATTAAAAATTGTAAATTTGGGAAACTATATTATGTCTATCACTAAAGAACAAATTTTAGATGCAGTTGCTGAAATGTCTGTAATGGACGTTGTTGAACTAGTATCTATGATGGAAGAAAAATTCGGTGTTTCTGCAGCAGCAGCTGTTGCAGTTGCAGCAGCAGGTCCAGCTGAAGCAGCTGAAGAGAAAACTGAATTTGATGTAATCTTAAAAGATGTTGGTGCAAATAAAGTAGCTGTTATCAAAGCAGTTCGTGGTGCAACTGGTTTAGGCTTAAAAGAAGCTAAAGATCTTGTTGAATCAGCTCCTGCAACAGTTAAAGAAGGTGTTAGCAAAGCTGATGCTGAAGAACTTAAAAAGGCACTTGAAGAATCTGGTGCAGCTGTCGAACTTAAATAAGTTAATCGATAGCAAGCTAAATGGCTGGGGGTTTTACCTCCAGCCTTTTTGCGCTGTAAAAAGTCGAAGAATTTTATTTGAAGACTATCAATAAAAAGCAATAAAGAAATAGTATATTTATTAAGCCTAATCAATTGATATTTATAGATATTTTCGATGAGGTGTCAGGCGTTATTATTCGATTGAAGTGCTCCTGATGAATATTTAATCATGCTAAAATAGCAGATAAGCAAGTTGAGGAACTAATGGTTTACTCTTATACCGAGAAAAAACGAATTCGTAAGAATTTTGGTAAGCGTCCACAAGTCTTGGATATACCGTATCTTCTTTCTATTCAACTTGATTCGTTCCAGAAATTTATTGAGCAAGATCCAGAAGGTCAGTATGGTTTAGAAGCCGCTTTTCGTTCAATATTTCCGATAAAAAGTTATAGTGGTAATGCTGAGTTACAATACGTGAGCTTTAAGATGGGCGAACCTGTGTTTGATGTAAAAGAATGTCAAATTAGAGGGATCACTTACTCAGCACCGTTGCGCGTAAAATTACGTTTAGTTATTTATGATAAAGATGCACCAGAAGGAACTGTAAAAGATATTAAAGAGCAAGACGTCTACATGGGCGAAATTCCTTTAATGACGGACAATGGAACATTTGTAATCAATGGTACCGAACGGGTAATCGTTTCACAATTACATCGTAGTCCAGGTGTGTTCTTTGATAGTGATAAAGGTAAAACACACTCTTCTGGTAAAGTTTTATATAATGCTCGGATTATTCCTTATCGTGGCTCTTGGCTTGATTTCGAATTTGATCCAAAAGACAATCTTTTTGCTCGTATTGACCGTCGTCGTAAACTTCCAGCAACAATTATTTTGCGCGCATTAGGTTATGAAACAGAAGAAATTTTAAATATCTTCTTTGAGAAGACCATTTTTGAAGTTGGCAAATCCAAATTAAAAATGGATTTAGTCCCAGAGCGTTTACGTGGTGAAACAGCCTTATTTGATATTGAATCAAAAGGTAAAGTGTACGCTGAAAAAGGTCGCCGTATTACTGCACGTCATATTCGTGAATTAGAAAAAGATAAAGTAAGCAAAATTGATGTACCTGTTGAATACATCGTTAATAAAGTGCTTGCTAAAAACTATGTTAATGACGCGACAGGTGAAGTCATTGCATTCGCTAATACACCAATTTCATTAGAATTGTTATTAGAATTAACGAATGCAGGCTACAAAAAAATTGAAACATTATTCACCAATGATCTTGATCATGGTGCGTTTATCTCTGAAACATTAAATGTTGATTCAACACGCGATCGTTTAGGTGCATTAGTTGAAATTTATCGCATGATGCGACCAGGTGAGCCACCTACAAAAGAAGCTGCAGAAGCGTTATTTGACAACTTATTCTTCTCTGATGAACGTTATGATTTATCAGCTGTTGGTCGAATGAAATTTAATCGTTCTTTAGGTCGTGATGATATCGAAGGTCAAAGCGTCTTAACTAAAGATGATATCGTTGACGTTATGAAGAAATTAATCAGTATTCGTAATGGTCATGGGGATGTTGATGATATCGACCACTTAGGTAATCGTCGTATTCGTAGCGTTGGTGAAATGGCAGAAAACCAATTCCGTATTGGTTTAGTGCGTGTTGAAAGAGCCGTAAAAGAGCGTTTATCTTTAGGTGATCTTGATTCATTAATGCCACAAGATATGATTAATGCTAAACCAATTTCAGCGGCAATCCGTGAGTTCTTTGGTTCTAGCCAGTTATCTCAGTTTATGGATCAAAACAATCCATTATCTGAAATTACGCATAAACGTCGTATTTCTGCATTAGGTCCAGGTGGTTTAACTCGTGAGCGAGCAGGCTTTGAAGTCCGTGACGTACATCCAACTCATTATGGTCGTGTATGTCCGATTGAAACGCCTGAAGGTCCAAACATCGGTTTGATTAACTCGTTAGCGGTCTATTCTCGTACTAATGAGTATGGTTTCTTAGAAACACCATATCGTCGAGTGATTGACGGTGTTGTGACTGATGAAATTAATTATTTATCAGCAATTGACGAAAGTGAATTTGTTATTGCACAGGCGAACTCAAACCTTGATGAAGAAGGTCGCTTTAAAGAAGATTTAGTGACTTGTCGTTTAAATGGTGAATCAGGCTTATATAGTCCTGAACAAGTTCATTATATGGACGTTTCAACACAACAAATCGTGTCGGTTGGTGCGTCATTAATTCCATTCTTGGAACATGACGATGCGAACCGTGCTTTGATGGGTGCAAACATGCAACGTCAAGCAGTTCCGACATTAAAAGCGGAAAAACCATTTGTTGGTACTGGTATGGAACGTGCGGTAGCTGTTGACTCAGGTGTAACAGCCGTTGCTCGTCGTGGTGGTACTGTTCAATATGTTGATGCGTCACGTATCGTAGTCAATGTAAATGCTGATGAAATGTATGCGGGTGAAACAGGGATTGATATTTATAACTTAACTAAATATACCCGTTCTAACCAAAATACTTGTATCAATCAAATTCCATGTGTGGAATTAGGCGAAAAAGTTGAACGTGGTGATGTACTTGCAGATGGTCCATCAACTGATTTAGGTGAACTTGCACTAGGTCAAAACATGCGCGTGGCATTTATGCCATGGAATGGTTATAACTTTGAGGATTCTATTTTAGTTTCTGAAAAAGTGGTACAAGATGATCGTTTTACCTCGATCCATATTCAAGAGTTATCTTGTGTATCTCGTGATACTAAATTAGGTGCTGAAGAAATCACCGCTGATATTCCAAATGTGGGTGAAGCTGCGCTTTCTAAATTAGATGAATCAGGTATTGTTTATATCGGTGCTGAAGTTAAAGGTGGCGATATTCTTGTTGGTAAAGTGACGCCTAAAGGTGAAACACAATTAACACCAGAAGAAAAATTACTACGTGCAATTTTTGGTGAAAAAGCATCTGACGTTAAAGATACGTCTTTACGTGTACCAAATGGTGTTTCTGGTACGGTTATTGATGTCCAAGTCTTCACTCGTGATGGTGTACAAAAAGATAAACGTGCACTTGAAATTGAAGAGATGCAACTTAAACAAGCAAGAAAAGATTTAACTGAAGAGCTTAAAATCTTAGAAGCAGCTTTATTTGCGCGTATTCGTGATGTGTTAATTTCAGGTGGTATTAAAGCTGATAAATTAGATGCATTACCACGAGAAAAATGGTTAACAATCGGTATTTCAAACGAAAGCAAACAAGCACAGTTAGAGCAACTTGCTGAACAGCACGAAGAAATTAAACTTGAGTTTAACAAAAAGCTTGAAGCTAAACGCATGAAGATTACACAAGGTGATGATTTACAACCTGGTGTGCTCAAAATTGTTAAAGTTTACTTAGCGGTTAAACGTCAAATTCAGCCTGGTGATAAAATGGCGGGTCGTCATGGTAACAAAGGGGTTATCTCTAAGATTAATCCAATTGAAGATATGCCATATGATGACAAAGGTCGTCCAGTCGATATCGTGTTAAACCCACTAGGGGTTCCGTCTCGTATGAACATTGGACAGATCCTAGAAACCCACTTAGGTATGGCAGCTAAAGGTATTGGTCAAAAAATTGATACAATGCTTAAAGAACAGCAAGAACTTGCTAAATTACGTGAGTTTATCCAAAAAGCATACGATCTTGGTTTAGGTGCTGCACAAAAAGTAAATGTTGCAGAATTTACCGATCAAGAAGTCATGACATTGGCACAAAATTTACGTAATGGTATGCCACTTGCTACACCAGTGTTTGATGGTGCAAAAGAGCAAGAAATCAAGTCATTACTAGAATTGGGTGATTTGCCGACGTCAGGTCAAATTACATTGTATGATGGTCGTACAGGTGAGCAGTTTGAACGTCCGGTAACAGTAGGTTATATGTACATGCTGAAATTAAATCACTTAGTTGATGATAAGATGCATGCACGTTCTACAGGTTCATATAGTCTGGTTACTCAACAGCCATTGGGTGGTAAAGCTCAATTTGGTGGTCAGCGTTTCGGTGAGATGGAAGTATGGGCACTTGAAGCTTATGGTGCTGCTTACACACTACAAGAAATGCTAACGGTTAAATCAGATGACGTAAACGGCCGTACTAAGATGTATAAAAATATTGTAGATGGTGATCATCGTATGGAACCTGCGATTCCAGAATCATTTAATGTATTGTTAAAAGAGATTCGTTCGCTAGGTATTAATATCGAGTTAGATGAAGAGTAATCTTCACTAACTAAAAATGATTTCTATTTATAGGGATAACTTATTAGCGATAATAAGTTATCTAATTGGTTTAACTCCATAGGAGCCAATTGTGAAAGACTTACTAAAGTTTCTAAAAGCACAGACAAAAACAGAAGATTTTGATGCTATCAAGATAGGTCTTGCCTCTCCTGATATGATTCGCTCATGGTCTTTTGGTGAAGTTAAAAAACCTGAAACAATCAACTATCGAACGTTCAAACCTGAGCGTGATGGATTGTTTTGTGCGCGTATTTTTGGACCAGTTAAAGACTATGAATGTTTATGTGGAAAATATAAACGTTTAAAACACCGTGGTGTGATCTGTGAAAAATGTGGCGTTGAAGTAACACAAGCGAAAGTACGTCGTGAGCGTATGGGGCATATTGAACTTGCATCGCCAACTGCACACATCTGGTTTTTAAAATCATTACCATCTCGTATTGGTTTATTGTTAGATATGCCACTTCGTGATATCGAACGTGTTCTTTATTTTGAATCATTTATGGTTCTTGATGGTGGTATGACCAACTTAGAGCGTGGTCAAATCTTAACAGAAGAGCAATATTTAGATGCGTTAGAAGAGTTTGGTGATGAATTCGATGCTCGCATGGGTGCCGAAGCTATCCAAGAGTTGTTGCGTAATATTGATGTACAAGCGGAATGTGAAGCACTACGTGACGAACTTTCAACAACAAACTCTGAAACAAAACGGAAGAAAATCACTAAACGCATTAAGATTATTGAAGCATTCATTCAATCAGAAAATAAACCTGAATGGATGATCTTAAATGTATTGCCTGTGTTGCCACCAGATTTACGTCCATTAGTACCACTTGATGGCGGACGTTTTGCAACATCAGATTTGAATGATCTTTATCGTCGAGTGATCAACCGTAATAACCGTTTAAAACGTTTATTAGACTTAGCTGCGCCAGATATTATTGTACGTAATGAAAAACGTATGTTACAAGAATCTGTCGACGCATTATTAGATAATGGTCGCCGTGGTCGTGCTATTACCGGTTCAAACAAACGTCCATTAAAATCACTTGCCGATATGATTAAAGGTAAGCAAGGTCGTTTCCGTCAAAACCTATTAGGTAAACGTGTTGACTACTCAGGTCGTTCTGTAATTACAGTGGGACCATACTTGCGTTTACACCAATGTGGTTTACCGAAAAAAATGGCACTTGAGCTTTTCAAACCATTTATCTACGGTAAATTAGAGCGTCGTGGCTATGCAACAACCATCAAAGCTGCGAAGAAAATGGTTGAACGTGAAGATGCGATTGTTTGGGATATCTTAGATGAAGTTATCCGTGAACATCCAGTATTACTAAACCGTGCACCAACACTTCACAGATTGGGTATTCAAGCATTTGAACCTATCTTAATTGAAGGTAAAGCGATTCAGTTACATCCATTAGTTTGTGCGGCATTCAATGCTGACTTCGATGGTGACCAAATGGCGGTTCACGTACCATTAACGTTAGAAGCGCAATTAGAAGCGCGTGCGTTAATGATGTCAACCAACAACATTCTTTCGCCTGCGAGTGGTGAGCCTATTATTGTTCCTTCACAGGACGTGGTATTAGGTCTTTACTATATGACTCGTGATAAAGTCAATGCGAAAGGTGAAGGCATGATTTTAACCGGTCCTAAAGAAGCAGAAAAACTGTATCGTTTAGGTCTTGTTGAGCTACATGCTAAAGTTAAAGTGCGTATCACTGAAAGCCAACGTAATAGTGTTGGTGAGTGGGAAGAAACAACGTCAGTTATTGATACTACTGTTGGGCGTGCTATTTTATGGTTGATTATGCCAAAAGGGATGAGTTACTCAGTGATTAACCAACCACTTGGCAAAAAAGCAATTTCACGTATTTTGAATATTTGCTATCGTCAACTAGGTATGAAAGAAACCGTAATTTTGGCTGACCAAGTAATGTATACCGGCTTTGCTTATGCTGCACGTTCTGGTGTTTCAGTTGGTATTGATGATATGGAAATTCCGGCTAAGAAATTACAAATCATCAACGAAGCTGAAATTGAAGTTGCTGAAATTCAAGAGCAATTCCAATCAGGTTTAGTCACAGCAGGTGAACGTTATAATAAAGTTATCGATATCTGGGCAGCAGCCAATGAACGTGTTGCAAAAGCCATGATGGATAATTTATCAACTGAAAAAGTGATTAATCGTGAAGGTAAAGAAGAAGTACAATCTTCTTTCAACAGTATTTATATGATGGCCGACTCAGGTGCGCGGGGTTCTGCAGCACAGATTCGTCAGTTAGCAGGTATGCGTGGTTTGATGGCAAAACCGGACGGCTCTATTATCGAAACACCAATTACAGCAAACTTCCGTGAAGGATTAAACGTACTTCAGTACTTTATTTCTACCCATGGTGCTCGTAAAGGTCTTGCTGATACAGCGTTAAAAACGGCGAACTCTGGTTATTTGACTCGTCGTTTAGTTGATGTTGCACAAGATTTAGTTGTTATTGAAGACGATTGTGGCACATTAGAAGGCGTAGTGATGACGCCAGTTATCGAAGGTGGAGATGTTAAAGAGCCACTTCGTGAACGTGTATTAGGTCGTGTAACGGCTGAAGATGTGTTAAAACCAGGCAGTGCCGATATCTTGATTCCACGTAACACATTACTTGATGAAAGCTATTGTGATTTACTAGAAGCTGAATCGGTTGATAGTGTTAAAGTCCGTTCTGTCGTTTCGTGTGATACTGATTTTGGTGTCTGTGCGAAATGTTATGGTCGTGACTTAGCACGTGGTCACTTAGTGAATAAAGGTGAAGCAATCGGTGTTATCGCAGCTCAATCAATCGGTGAGCCGGGTACACAGTTAACCATGCGTACGTTCCATATCGGTGGTGCGGCATCAAGAGCGGCAGCAGAATCAAGTGTTCAAGTTAAAAACAAAGGTAGTATTAAATTAACTAATGCTAAATTTGTGACTAATCCAGACAAGAAATTGGTTATTACATCACGTAATGCTGAGTTAACGATTATCGATGATTTAGGTCGAATGAAAGAGACTTACAAAGTTCCTTATGGTTCGATTTTAACAAAAGGTAATGGTGCAGCAGTCGATGCTGGTGAAACAGTTGCTAACTGGGATCCGCATACAATGCCAGTTATCTCTGAAGCGAAAGGCTTTGTTAAATTTGTTGATATGGTTGATGGTCAAACTATTACCCGTCAAACCGACGAATTAACAGGTTTATCATCGATTGTTATTTTAGATGTCGCGGAGCGAACAGGTGTAGGTAAAGATTTACGTCCTGCAATCAAAATTGTTGATGCTAAAGGTAAAGATATCTATGTTGCAGGTACTGAAATGCTTGCACAATACTTCTTACCAGGTAAAGCATTAGTTCAATTAGAAGATGGTGCAGAAATCAATGTGGGTGATACGCTTGCACGTATTCCACAAGCCTCTGTAGGGACTAAAGATATTACCGGTGGTTTACCACGCGTAGCTGACTTATTTGAAGCTCGTAAACCGAAAGAATCAGCTATTCTTGCTGAAATTGATGGTATTATTTCGTTTGGTAAAGAGACCAAAGGTAAACGTCGCTTGATCATCACGCCATTAGATGGCAGTGAACCATATGAAGAGATGATTCCTAAATGGCGTCAACTTAACGTATTTGAAGGCGAACAAGTTGGACGTGGTGATGTGATTTCGGATGGTCCTGAATCAGCACATGATATCTTACGTCTACGTGGTGTAAATGCGGTAACACGTTACATTGTTAACGAAGTTCAAGAAGTTTATCGCCTGCAAGGTGTAAAAATCAATGATAAACACATTGAAGTTATCGTTCGTCAGATGCTGCGTAAAGCAACGGTTATTCATCCGGGTGGTTCTCGTCTACTTGACGGTGAACAACTTGAAGTTTCACGCTTGAAGATTATTAATCGTGAACTTGAAGCACAAGGTAAAGAACCAATTGTTTATTTACACGATCTACTTGGTATTACTAAAGCATCATTAACAACTGAATCGTTTATTTCTGCGGCATCGTTCCAAGAAACGACTCGCGTATTAACCGAAGCAGCTGTTGCTGGTAAAAACGACGAATTACGTGGCTTAAAAGAAAATGTCATTGTTGGTCGATTGATTCCGGCTGGTACTGGTTATGCTTACCATAAAGAGCGTTTACGTAAACGTGCAATGCCATCAAGTGATGATATTCAAACAACAATTTCTGCTGAAGAAGCAACAGCTAACTTAGCTGAGTTACTTAATTCTGCAGAAGAAAACCAATAGTCAGTAGGACGAGTTATTAAAATAGCACGTGATTGCACGTGCTATTTTTTTATCTCAAATGAAATGAAAGGAGTTTTATATGTATATTGTTATGAACCGTTTTAAAATAAAACGAGGTAGTGAAGAGACTTTTATTGACATATGGCGTAATCGTGATAGTCATTTGAAAGAGATGAAAGGATTTAATCGCTTTTACTTTCTACAAGGAAAAACTGAGCAGGATTATACTTTATTTTCTTCATTTGCCGAGTGGGAATCTAAGGCTGATTTTGAAGCTTGGGTAAACTCAGATCACTTCAAACACACTCATCGTAATACGAATAATCGACCGAATAATAGTGATATCTATTTTGAACCGGCACAATTAGAATGTTTTGATGTTTTACTAAAATAATAAATTTGATGAAACAAACAAAAATCTAAAATTTTGATTCATCATTAATTCATTAAGGTTATGTGAGCAATAATCCAATAGTGACATAATGGAATTTAATAATAAGTTATGATTATGCCTCGCAAAGTTTATAAAAATAGCTATAATACAATCTAACTATTATAAAAATGTTGGTGTGATTAGCGTATATTTATTCTAAAAAAATACAAAACAAATGAAAAATTAAGCTAATCCACATTGAATTACTTTTTTCCTGACTATCTTTTCTTTATTACTTATAGTGTTCTTTTTAGTTCTGATTCAACTCATGTTTATGTATTGATGATATTCAGTGCTCATTTCATATATTGATCTATATTTTGATGTCCTTAGTTTAATTGTTATTAGTTTCGATTAGTTGTGTTTTTCTAAATTACCTATTAATTAGACAATTTTATAAGGGGTTTACGATGAAATCAAAACTTGTGTTACTCATTATTGCGTTACTTATTGTTGCTGGATTCATTTTTTTTAAAAACTACAATAGTATCCAAACCCAAGATGAAAAAGTGGCAGCTTCATGGTCAGAAGTTATTAACCAGTATAAACGTCGAGCAGATTTAGTCCCTAATTTGGTTAATACTGTTAAAGGGTATGCGACACACGAGAAAGAGGTGTTTACACAAGTCACTGACGCCCGAGCCAAAGTTGGTTCAATACAATTAAACGCAGATCAACTTACCGATCCTACTTTATTTTCTAAATTTCAACAAGCTCAATCTGAATTGAGTTCTGCATTAAGTCGTTTGATAGCAGTCAGTGAAAATTATCCAGAGCTTAAAGCTAATACACTATATCAAGATTTAATGAGCCAACTTGAAGGTACTGAGAACCGTATTGCTGTTGCTCGAGGACGCTATATTGAAGCAGTGCAAAATTTCAATATTTATATCCGTCAATTACCCACAAAATGGGTAGCAGATGTTTTAGGTGTGAAACCAAAACAACAGTTTAGTGTTGAAAATGAAAAACAGATTTCTAATGCACCTGCAGTTAATTTTGGGTAGTGAATATAATGAAGAGATACTTTCCAGTTAGCTTATTGTTAATATTCAGTTGGTTTTGTTTTGGGCTGACTGAAATTCCACAATTTACCCGGCGGGTGATTGATACGACAAATACACTGACACCATCACAAATTGATGATTTAGAATCGAGTCTAATTGAATTTGAAAAACCAAGAACTGATGGTGCACAAATTATCATTTTAATGATTGCAAAACTTGAAGATGAAACCATTGAACAATGCGCGACTCGAGTTTTTGCTCAATGGGGAATAGGAAAAAAAGGACAAGATAATGGTATTTTATTATTAATTGCTAAAGACGATAGACGTATGCATATTGAAGTCGGTTATGGGTTAGAGGGAACCATAACCGATTTAATTGCTAGTCATATTATTCGTGAACAATTAACACCGGAATTCAAACAAAATAACTATTATCAAGGTATCAAAAATGCTATATCCGTCTTGAAACAAAAAATAGATAACTCAGAACCCCTAGGTAATGAAAATAGCAATGAATCCGATATTGGTACGCTACTTGCTGGTGAATTTGGTGCTAAATTATTTAATTATGGTTTGGTCTCTTTTTTCATTTGCTTTGTTATCAATAGTATTATTCCGCTAGGATCGTCTAAACGCTCTGCCAGTCGAAATTTGGGTACTGGGCTACTTAATGGATTATCAGTAGGTGGGTTTACCTTATGGAATGGTCATTCTATATCCATTGCTTTTATCTTACTATTCTTGGCGTTTGTCATGAGTACGATTGCGAGTGGATTTTTACGAATAAATGGTAGCAGTGGTTCAGGTGGCGGCGGATTCCGTGGAGGAGGTTTTGGCGGTGGTGGGTTTGGAGGCGGCTCAGGAGGATTTAGCGGTGGCGGAGGTGGTCGTAGTGGTGGTGGTGGCGCTTCTGGTAGCTGGTAGATTGATTAGAAATCGTTTTAATTAGTTTGTTAAAATTGGCTTATAATTATCAAATAAAAATTTCAAATTTGATGTTTTTTATATTATTGAAATAATGGAGTAATAAAAATATCAAGCCAATAATCAACGACTAAAACAAATTATCTTCTACGATCCCATTGACGAAACCTTGATTTAAAGGTAATATGCGCGCCTTACGGCATCGTGTAGTTTTTAGCTACACTGAATAATTTTTTAAGGTAGATGTGCATATTTTATGCAAAATAAATTGCCATTAACGATCGATCCTATTAAAGCTGCACAGAAACGACTTGATTATGTTGGATATTATCCAGCAAAAAGTGCAACAAGGATTGAAAGTCCAAAAAGTGATATCGAGTGCCGCTTATCTTTTGATTATGATGAGCAAAAACTCTGTGTTATCAACATTGATGCGAAGATAACGTTGGAACTGATTTGCCAACGTTGTTTTAAACCTTTTATCACTGAAATTCATGTGATGAATAAATTTAGTCCTGTAAAGAGCGATGCTCAAGCAGAGACACTACCGGAACATTATGAACCTGTTCTGATGAACGAGTTCGGTGAAGTGGATATATTAGCGTTACTTGAGGACGAAATTATTCTCTCGTTACCAATTGCGCCGGTACATGATAGTAAACACTGCGAAGTGTCAGAGGCAGATATGGTATTTGGTGATATTCCAAAAGAGAATGAAAAGCCAAATCCATTTGCAATTTTAGTTAGTTTAAAGAATAAGGGGTAAATCCATGGCTGTTCAACAGAATCGTAAAACTCGTGCAAAACGTGGTATGCGTCGTTCACATGATGCATTAACTGTTGCTAATATCTCAGTTGATGAATCAGGTAAAACACATTTACGTCATCACGTAACCGCTGATGGTTATTATCGTGGTCGTAAAGTGATTTCTAAATAATTACTGCGAATTTAGAAATCCTCAGGTGACATTTTGGATAATCTAACCATCGCGTTAGATGCTATGAGCGGGGACTTCGGTCCTCGTATTGTTGTTCCTGCTGCAATACAAGCATTAAATCGTTATCCAAATCTTTCTATTTTTCTGGTAGGTAATCTAACAGAAATAAGCTCCTTTTTGTCTAAAGAAAACACCAAACTTATTGCACAGTATCAAAATGATGGTCGATTGGTATTAATAGAATCAACCACTGTGATTACGAATGACATGAAACCCTCTTACGCAATTCGTCATAGTCAAGGCTCTTCAATGAGAATCGCATTGGAACTTGTCAAAGATAACTCTGCTCAGGCATGTGTTAGTGCGGGTAATACGGGCGCTTTGATGGGGTTGTCTAAACTATTATTACATTCTCTAACCGGTATTGACCGTCCCGCTCTGGTTGCGACTATACCAGCATTAAATAATCATGATACAGTCGTTTTGGATCTTGGCGCTAACGCTGAATGTGATAGTGATATGTTAGTACAATTTGCGATAATGGGTGAGATTCTTGCCAAAACCGTACTTAAGATCGAAACTCCACGAGTTGCATTACTTAACATTGGTGAAGAGGATATTAAAGGATTAGATAAAATTCGTGCAGCAGCGGCAGTTTTAAAATCGAATGAACAAATTAATTATATCGGTTATTTAGAAGGCAATGATCTTTTAACTGGTAAAACCGATGTATTAGTCTGTGATGGATTTGTGGGTAATGTAACATTAAAAACGGTAGAAGGCTTAATCAAAATTTTTATGTCTTCGCTCAAATTATCCTTAAATCATAATTCATTTTTAATGAAATTACTGAGCAAATGGATACAAAGAAAGATTGCAAAAAATTTTTGTTATTTGGATCCTGGGCGATATAATGGAGCCTGTTTACTTGGACTTCAAAGTATTGTGATTAAAAGTCACGGTAGTGCCAATCAAAAATCTTTTTTTGCAGCAATAGAACAAGCTATTTTGGCTATACAAACAAATATACCAGAGAAGATTGCAACCAGTCTTTCTTCCGCACTACCTAAGAGCGAATAATTAGATGTATACAAAGATATTAGGAACAGGAAGTTATCTTCCAAAACAGATACGAACCAACGCAGATCTTGAAAAAATGGTTGATACTAGTGATGAATGGATTACGACACGCACTGGCATCAAAGAAAGGCGTATTGCCGCTCCAGATGAAACTGTAACAACAATGGCCTATGAAGCGGCAATTAATGCTATTGACATGGCAGGTATCGATAAAAATGATATCGGTTTGATCATTGTTGCAACAGCAACTTCAGTGAATGCTTTTCCAAGTTCTGCAACTGAACTACAAGCTAAACTTGAAATAGGTGATGTGATTGCCTTTGATGTTTCGGCTGCATGTTCAGGATTTGTTTATGCGTTAGATATTGCGGATAAATATGTAAAAAGTGGTGCGATCAAATATGCTTTAGTAGTGGGGGCTGACATGTTAACACGTGGTGTTGATCCGGATGATCGTGGCACTATTATTATTTTTGGTGATGGAGCAGGTGCTGTTGTTGTAGGCGCATCTGAAGAGCCTGGTATTATTGCTTCACATTTACATGCCGATGGACGTTACGGGGATCTATTAAAATATCCTTATGTTGATCGCCGTGATATGAATGATCCTGTTTATATGACGATGCATGGTAATGAAGTGTTTAAAATAGCAGTTAAAGAACTCTCAAATTTAGTTGATGAGCTTTTAACTGAAAATGCTTTTAATAAAGCCGATTTAGATTGGTTGGTGCCTCACCAAGCAAATTTAAGAATTATTTCAGCGACAGCTAAACGATTAGATATGGATATGAGTAAAGTCATTGTAACGTTGGATAAACAAGGAAATACTTCAGCTGCATCGGTACCTTGTGCATTAGATGCAGGTGTCCGAGATGGACGCATTCAACGTGGCCAATTAATTCTATTAGAGGCATTTGGTGGCGGTTTTGTATGGGGCTCTGCGCTCATTAGATTTTAACTAATCAATTATTTTTATGTGATCAAGGATTTTAAAATGACCAAATTTGCAATGGTATTTCCAGGACAAGGTTCACAAGCGGTAGGTATGCTAAAAGATCTTGCTGATAATTATCCAATTGTGAAATCAACTTTTGATGAAGCTTCACAGGTATTAGGCTATGACTTATGGACACTTGTACAAGATGGTCCAGTAGAAGAATTAAATAAAACTTGGCAAACACAACCTGCGTTACTTGCTGCATCTGTAGCAATTTATCGGGTATGGCAGAGTGTAAATGGTGCACAACCAGATTTTATGGCAGGCCATAGTTTAGGTGAATATTCAGCATTAGTTTGTGCAGGTGTTATTGATTTTAAAGATGCTATCAAATTAGTCGAACTACGCGGACAACTTATGCAAGAAGCCGTACCAACAGGTACAGGCGCAATGTATGCAATCATTGGACTTGATAATGAATCAATTCGTAAAGCATGTGAACAAGCCGCTCAAGGTCAAATTGTTGCACCTGTTAATTTCAACTCACCGGGTCAAGTTGTTATTGCTGGTAATAAAGAAGCGGTTGAACGTGCTGGTGCTTTATGTAAAGAAGCAGGTGCTAAACGCGCATTACCTCTTGCCGTGAGTGTTCCTTCACATTGTGCATTGATGAAACCGGCAGCAGATAAATTAGCAATAGCATTAGAAAACATTACTTTTAATACGCCAAAATTTGCAGTAATTAATAATGTCGATGTTAAAGTTGAATCATCTGCAGATCAAATTAAAGCAGCGCTTATTGCTCAGCTTTATAGTCCTGTTCGATGGACTGAAACAGTTGAAGAAATGGCAAAACAAGGTATAACCATTTTAGTTGAAATGGGACCAGGTAAAGTATTAACAGGATTGACTAAACGTATTGTTGATTCATTGTCTGCTTGTGCAGTCAATGATAAAGCTTCATTAGATGTTGCGTTAGAAAATACTAAATAAAAATTTAAAAGAGGTAGTTATGAACCTATCAGGAAAAATTGCTTTAGTTACAGGTGCCAGCCGCGGAATAGGTAAAGCGATTGCAGAAAAATTAGTTGCATGTGGTGCAACAGTTATTGGTACAGCAACAACGGAAAAAGGTGCTGAAGCAATAAGCCAATATTTAGGCTCACACGGTAAAGGTTATGCTTTGAATGTGACAGATGAAGCATCAATTGAATCGGTTATTGGTGCAATTAAAACGGAATTTGGTGATATTGATATTTTGGTTAATAATGCAGGTATTACCCGTGATAATTTATTAATGAGAATGAAAGAAGATGAATGGCAAGATATTTTGAATACCAATTTAACTTCTGTGTTTCGTCTCTCAAAAGCCTTAATGCGAACTATGATGAAAAAGCGTTATGGCAGAATTATTACTATCGGTTCAGTTGTGGGAACGATGGGTAACGCCGGTCAAGCGAATTATGCGGCAGCAAAAGCAGGTTTAATTGGTTTTAGTAAATCATTAGCTCGTGAAGTCGCATCACGAGGAATTACAGTCAATGTTGTTGCGCCAGGCTTTATCGCAACAGATATGACAGAAGCACTTACTGATGATCAGAAAGCGTTAACATTAGCACAAGTCCCTACAGGGCGTTTAGGTGAACCCGCTGAAATTGCAAGTGCTGTGGCATTTTTGGCATCTGATGAAGCTTCTTACATCACGGGTGAAACTTTGCATGTCAATGGTGGCATGTATATGGTGTAATTGATTGGAATAGTGTAAAATAAGTTAATATTTTGACGATTCGAACAAAAATTAAGCAATTGGGTTGAAAAATGATTTGCATCTTTTTCAACATTTTATAAACTTACATTCACCGCCACTTTCGGCGATTTTTATAGGAAAAAAAAGAGTATGAGCACTATTGAAGAGCGAGTTAAAAGTATTATTGTTGAGCAACTTGGTGTGAAAGAAGACGAAGTAAAAAATGAATCTTCTTTTGTGGAAGATCTTGGCGCTGACTCTCTTGATACTGTTGAACTAGTTATGGCTTTAGAAGAAGAATTCGATACAGAAATTCCTGACGAAGAAGCTGAAAAAATCACAACTGTTCAATCAGCAATTGATTATATTACTGCAAATCAATAATTTTAGCTGAGTTTTCATAATAGGCGGTCAACTGATCGCCTAGTTTATATTTATGTCTTTAACTTGTTGAAGTATATCAACTTGATGTTTATTATTAGAAAACTCAAAGTAAAAATTTCATTGATTCAAATTTCATCTCAATCCTTTTCTGGAGGACAATGTGTCTAAACGCAGAGTTGTTGTTACTGGAATGGGCATGATATCTCCAGTTGGTAATACAGTTGAATCCACATGGCAAGCTTTATTAGCAGGTCAAAGTGGTGTTGAACTCATCGAACATTTTGATACAGCCCCTTTTGCAACGCGCTTCGCAGCGATGGTTAAAAACTTTAATGGCGAAGATTATAATATTTCACGTAAAGATGCACGTAAAATGGATTATTTTATCCAATATGGCATAGCCGCTGGTATTCAAGCAATGCAAGATGCTGGCATCGAAATTACGGAAGAAAATTCAGAACGTATTGGCTGCGCTATTGGTTCAGGTATTGGTGGACTTGGATTAATTGAGGAAAATCACAGTGCGCTAATTAATGGCGGACCACGTAAAATTAGCCCATTTTTTGTTCCATCAACCATCGTTAATATGATTGCTGGTCATTTATCTATTATTTATGGATTAAAAGGACCGAGTATTACTATAGCTACCGCTTGTTCTTCTGGCGTTCATAATATCGGACATGCAGCAAGAATGATTGCTTATGGTGATGCAGACGGCATGCTTGCCGGTGGTGGCGAAAAAGCTAGTACACCGCTTGGTATTGGTGGTTTTGGTGCAGCACGTGCATTATCAACCAATAATGACAATCCTAAAGCGGCGAGTCGACCTTGGGATAAAGACCGTGATGGTTTTGTACTTGGCGACGGTGCAGGAATCATGTTTTTAGAAGAGTATGAGCATGCTAAAAAACGTGGTGCTAAAATTTATGCTGAAGTTGTCGGTTTTGGAATGAGCGGCGATGCTTACCATATGACTTCACCTCCAGAAGATGGTAGTGGTGCAGCTTTAGCGATGAAATGTGCAATTCGTGATGCAGGTATTACACCTAATCAAGTTGGTTACATCAATGCGCATGGGACATCGACTCCTGCAGGTGATAAAGCTGAAACTCAAGCAGTAAAAAGTATTTTTAAAGAAAATTCAAGCAAAGTTATGGTCAGTTCAACAAAATCAATGATTGGTCATTTACTCGGTGCAGCTGGTGCTGTTGAATCAATCTTTACTGTACTTGCATTACGTGATCAAGCTGTACCGCCAACAATTAATTTAGATAATCCTGATGAAGGATGTGATCTCGATTATGTTCCTCATACAGCTCGTCAAGTTAAGAATTTAGAGTATGCACTGTGTAACTCGTTTGGTTTCGGTGGAACGAATGGTTCAGTGTTATTCAAAAAAATCTAATTTCTTATTCTGAAATTATTCGTCGGTAATTTTTATTATCGACGAAAGCCTTCCTGAAAATTATTTTAGATGTGTTAAATCTTATCGACAAAGAGAATAAGAATATTTATATAGCTTGTGATATAATCTGATATAAATTTTAAAGCATTATCATTACTGGAAATTATGGCAGAACCTCAATTTATTCATCTCCATTTGCATAGCGATTTTTCTATGGTTGACGGAATTGCGAAAGTAGGCACATTAGTAAATGAGGTGAGCAAGTTACAGATGCCAGCCTTTGCGATTACCGATTTTACTAATTTATGTGGTCTTGTAAAATTTTATGGCACAGCAATGTCAAAAGGCATCAAACCTATCATTGGTGCTGATCTTGCTATAAAAAATCCACAAATGCCAGATGATATTTTTCGGTTAACTTTACTTGCAGCCAATAATGATGGATATAAAAATCTTACCTTACTGATTTCCAAAGCTTATGAAAGAGGTTACATCGGTGATATTCCGGTTGTTGATCAAGAATGGTTAACAGAGTATCGATCTGGATTAATTGTTTTAGCAGGTCGTGAAAGTGATATTGGTATCGGAATCATTCGCAATAATCAATCAATTATTGATAATGCTATTCAATTTTATTGTGAAAACTTTCCAGATCATTTTTACTTTGAATTAGTACGTACCAAACGTGTTAATGAAGAACTATTTATTCATAGTGCGGTTAAACTTGCAGAACAATATGCATTACCTGTTGTGGCAACTAATGATGTAAGATTTTTGGTTCCTTCTGATTTTGAAGCTCACGAAATTCGGGTTGCTATTCACGATGGTAATACCCTTGAAGATCCTAATAGACCCAAACACTACTCAGCTGAACAATATTTACGTTCAGAACAAGAAATGTGCGAACTGTTTTCTGACATTCCAGAAGCATTAGAAAATAGTGTTGAAATAGCCAAACGTTGTAATGTGTCGATTCGATTAGGGGAGTATTTTTTACCTAAGTTCCCAACAGGGAATATGTCTACAGAAGATTTTTTAGTTCACAAATCACGTGAAGGTTTGGAAGAAAGATTAGAACTTTTATTTCCTGATCCTAACGTTAGACAACAAAAACGACCAGAATATGATGAACGTTTAGAAACCGAATTAAACGTAATCAACCAAATGGGGTTTCCTGGCTATTTCCTGATCGTTATGGAATTTATTCAATGGTCTAAAGATAATGATATTCCTGTCGGTCCGGGTCGTGGTTCAGGGGCTGGTTCTCTTGTTGCTTATGCACTGAAAATAACGGATTTGGATCCGTTAGCCTTTGACTTACTTTTTGAACGTTTTTTAAATCCTGAACGGGTATCAATGCCAGATTTTGATGTTGATTTCTGTATGGAAAAACGTGATTTAGTGATTGATCATGTTGCTGACATGTACGGTCGAGATGCAGTTTCACAAATTATTACATTTGGTACAATGGCTGCTAAAGCCGTTATACGCGATGTGGGACGAGTGCTGGGACACCCTTATGGATTTGTTGATCGTATCGCAAAGCTCATACCTCTTGACCCCGGAATGACCCTTGCAAAAGCGTTTGAAATCGAGCCTCAATTGCAAGAAATTTATGACAATAATGAAGATGTCAAATCGTTAATTGATATTGCCAGACAATTAGAGGGGGTGACACGAAACGCAGGTAAACACGCCGGTGGGGTCGTGATTTCACCAACTAAAATTACAGATTTTTCGCCTATCTATTGTGATTCTGAAGGTCATCATCCCGTTACACAATTTGATAAAAATGATGTTGAATATGCAGGACTGGTCAAATTCGACTTTTTAGGATTACGTACATTAACCATTATTGATTGGGCAATCAAAATGATTAATGAGCGTCAGGCAAGAGAAGGTCTGGAAGCGGTTGATATTACACGCATTCCGCTTGATGATCAGAAATCGTTTGATTTACTGTTAAATGCTGAAACGACCGCTGTTTTCCAGCTTGAATCGCGCGGTATGAAAGATCTCATCAGACGTTTAAAACCTGACTGCTTTGAAGACATGATTGCATTAGTCGCATTATTTCGACCAGGACCTCTACAATCAGGAATGGTGGATAATTTTATCGATCGTAAACATGGTCGTGAAGAAGTGTCTTATCCCGATATTAATCATCAGCACGAATCCTTGAAGCCTATATTAGAACCAACCTATGGCATTATTCTCTATCAAGAACAGGTCATGCAAATAGCACAAACGTTATCTGGTTATACCTTAGGTGGTGCGGATTTATTACGTCGAGCTATGGGTAAGAAAAAGCCAGAAGAAATGGCTAAGCAACGTTCTGTATTTAAAGAAGGCGCTGAGAAGCAAGGCGTAGATGGAGAACTGGCTATGCGGATTTTTGATTTAGTTGAAAAATTCGCAGGTTATGGTTTTAACAAATCACATTCGGCTGCTTATGCACTTGTTTCTTATCAAACTCTCTGGTTAAAAACACACTATCCTGCAGAGTTTATGGCGGCAGTTATGACGGCTGATATGGACAATACCGATAAAATCGTTGGTCTGGTCGATGAATGCCTACGTATGGGACTCAAAATTAATCCGCCGGATATTAACAGTGGGTTGTATCATTTTCATGTGAATGAAAAAGGTGAAATTGTTTACGGTATTGGTGCAATAAAAGGTGTGGGCGAAGGTCCGATTGAGGCGATAGTTGAAGCGCGCAATAGTGGTGGATATTTCAAAAATATTTTTGAATTATGTGCACGAGCAGATATGAAAAAAATTAACCGTCGTGTTTTAGAAAAACTCACCATGGCTGGCGCTTTTGATAAATTAGGTCCACATCGAGCAGCGATTTTAAATAGTATTAACGACGCTATGCAAGCGGCGGATCAATATGCTAAAGCACAAGATATTGGTCAAGAAGATATGTTTGGTGTATTAGCTGAAGAACCAGAACAAGTTGAACATGCTTATGCAGCTGTTCCAGAACTGCCAGAACAAGTTTTGCTTGATGGTGAACGTGATACTTTAGGGCTTTATTTAACGGGGCATCCGGTTACACAATACCTGAAGGAGTTAAATCGTTATGCTGGAGGTTTACGGATAAGTGAAGCTTCTCCAACGGGTTGGGGAAAAATGGCCACTTTTGCTGGTATTGTTGTTGATGCTAGAGTTCGCATTACTAAAAAAGGAAACAAAATCGGTTTATTTACGTTGGATGATCGCTCAGGTCGTATTGACGGTATGCTTTTTACTGATGCACTGGAAAAATTTGAGCATTTATTGGTTAAAGATAAAATTTTGATAGTCACCGGTCAAGTCAGTCATGATGATTTTAATGGTGGATTCAAAATGACGGTACGTGATATGGTCGACTTGAAGGATGCCCGAGCGAAGTATGTTAAAGGTTTGGTGGTAACATTAACTGACAGTGAAGCTGACAGAGCAATGTTGCAGCGTCTACAACAACTATTTGAACCCTATCGACATGGTAGTGTACCTGTAAATCTTTACTATCATAGGGATGACTCGATCGTTAGAATACAATTCGGTACAACTTGGCGAGTTATTCCTGAGGATGCTTTGATTGTAGAGCTTAAAACCTTGCTAGGTAATGATCGTATTGAATTTGAATTTTAGTAAATTAGTATAAAATTATTCCTATTAAGTAAAATAAAGGAATATAGCAAATCTACATTTAAGGATAAAAATAAGTTGTTCTTTTTTATATCCCAGTCGATAACTGATAAATGTAGATGACTTTAATTAGTATTACATAGTAAAATTGACTTAATTTTATTTTAAGAATTAGTCTTTATACTATATTAAATAATGTATTTATTACAAATACAAAATAAATTAAGAGGCAATCATAAGCGTTATGAACAATTTTTTGGAATTTGAAAAGCCGATAGCGGAATTAGAAGCAAAAATTAATTCCTTAAAGAATATTGATTCACAACAAGTTGAATTAGATATCAATTTAGACAAAGAGATTAAACAACTAAATAAAAAAAGTCGAGAGTTAACAAAAAAAATATTTGCAAATTTATCTCCATGGGAAATCGCACAATTAGCCAGACATCCAAATAGACCCTATACACTTGATTATATCAAAGAAATTTTTACTGATTTTGATGAGTTAGCAGGTGATCGTGCTTATGCTGATGATAAAGCAATCGTCGGTGGTATTGCTCGTATTGATGATCGACCAGTTATGGTAATTGGTCATCAAAAAGGTCGTGAAACAAAACAGAAAATATATCGTAACTTTGGTATGCCTGCACCTGAAGGTTATCGAAAAGCATTACGTTTAATGCAATTAGCTGAACGTTTTAAATTACCTATTATTACTTTTATTGATACGCCGGGAGCATATCCTGGTATTGGTGCCGAAGAGCGAGGACAAGCTGAAGCAATAGCTAGAAATTTACGCGAAATGTCTCGTCTTAACGTTCCAACTATTTGTACTGTTATTGGTGAAGGCGGTTCTGGTGGAGCACTCGCGATTGGTGTTGCTGATAAAGTGAACATGTTGCAGTACAGTACTTATTCGGTTATTTCTCCTGAAGGGTGTGCATCTATTTTGTGGAAAAGTGCTGATAAAGCTCCTGTTGCTGCTGAAGCAATGAATATGACAGCTGATAAATTACTTAAATTGGATCTAATTGATTCAATAATTCCTGAACCACTAGGTGGTGCTCATCGTGATTATTTTGCGGTATCCGATTCTTTGAAAAAACAGTTAATTAATGATCTTAATGAACTTGAAGAAATGGATTTATCCGTACTGCTTGAAAGAAGATTTCAACGCCTTATGAACTATGGTTATGCAAGATAGCCTTATTGGAATACTATTATTATGGAAAAAAAGACGGGTTTAAAACGTATAATCAATGCAACAAAGTACTCTTTTAAAGGGTTTAAATCAGCGATCAAATATGAAACCGCATTTCGTCAAGAATTATTGTTGTTGATTGTGGCTTATATTGTGGTCATGCTAATTGATTTCACGATATATGAACGTATTTTATTATTAGGTTCTATTGGTGTTGTGATGATTGTCGAGCTTATCAACAGTGCCATTGAATGTGTGGTAGATAGAATCGGTAGTGAAAGACACGAGTTATCGGGTCGTGCTAAGGATTATGGATCTGCAGCCGTGTTTTTATCGTTATTATTAACGGTAATTTTATGGATTTACTTATTTTCCTGCCACTTTTTTCCCTAAATTCTTTCTAACTCATTGACAATTTGAATGATAATAGTGCGAGTGAAATACTCGCATTTCATTCTTTTTTATTCCGATACTAGCTCTTTAATGGTGAAGTTGCCTGTTTTTTCTGTATCCAGCTTCTCTTTTAACCAAGGCATGATCGATTGCATTTGCTCATGTAGCTTCCAAGGCGGATTAATTACAATCATACCGGATGCTGTCATTCCTTTCTGATTATTGTCAGGTTTTAGAGCAAGCTCAAACTGTGAAATTCGCTTAATTCCTAAATTTACAATTCCATCAATCATCCTTTGGGTCTGTGTTCGTGATACGACAGGATACCAGATAAGATAAACACCAGTCGCAAAACGTTTATACGCTTCATTTATCGCCGTTGGAATTTTTTGATAATCATCTTTGATCTCATATGAAGGATCAATTAATATCAGTCCTCGGCGTGATTCGGGAGGTAATTTTGATTTTAATTGTGCAAAGCCATCTTCACGTAATACTCTTGCGCGTTTATCCTTATTAAATTCCTGCCTTAACAAAGGATAGTCGGTTGGATGTAATTCGGTAAGATTAAGTTTATCTTGTTCCCGAAGTAGCTGTTTAGCAATGAGCGGTGAACCAGGATAATACTTTAAAGTATCAAATGGATTGTAGCGCTGAAGAATTGATAGATAAGTATCAAGTTGTTTTGGAAGATCCGGTTGTTGCCATAATAAATTAATCCCAGATAAATATTCTCCCGTTTTCTCAGCATGTTCACTTTTTAATAAATATCGCCCCGCACCACTGTGAGTATCCAGATATAAAAAAGGTTTTTCTTTTTCCTTTAACGATTCAATACATAGTGTTAATACAATATGTTTTAAAACATCTGCATGATTACCAGCATGGTAGCTATGACGATAACTTAACATTAAAAATTTAGCCTCATTTGTTTATTATTTTGCATGTGAAATAGATAAAGCTTAATAAAGTAGGCAAGTCATTTTCATTAATTTTCAATTAAAGTTGAATACTGATGTTATCATCAGAAATTGATAGCCATATAAACTATATTTTGCGATATCGGTGTAACCTAAATATAAGGAGAATGAGTATTATAAGTCAGAAAGGGATTTTTTCAACTTTGTAGCCTTAAAGTGTATATGGCAAGAGATTATACGTAATGTGTGCTCGTCATCTCACATTTAGGACAACATTTTTTGTTTAAGTTGTGTACCACATTTGCGACATAAATAATTTATATTATTGTGCTGAACTTTATTGTGTCTAATCTTTGTTAATCGATGCTCCTGACACTCACAATAGTATAAATAAAAGTCTCGTTTAACATCGAAATTATGAGTTGTTTTAGGCATTTTACCTAGGATATTTGACATAACATATTGCCATTCTTTGCCATGAGGCTTTACGTTGCCAAATTTTTTAAAAACAATTAGGTGCGCTAACTCATGGGGCACAACTTCTTCAATAAATACTTGTCCATTGTCGGCAAGCATTGTTGAATTCAATTGGATTTCCCAACGCATTAGAAAAGCACTTCCTGCCACACTTCCTTTAGGTTTATAAATTATTTTAGGTTCGGTAAATTGCATATTTAGCAATTGATTAGCTTGCGCTAAGTATTTTCTTAGGCAAGCTATAACTTGGTTGTGCAAATTTATGGGGATACGTTTAAAGTCCGGCTGCATCTCGTAATTGAGCCGCTTTATCTGTTTGTTCCCAAGGAAAAATATCTCGTCCAAAGTGACCATAACTTGCTGTTTTTTGATAAATTGGTTGAATTAAATTTAGCATTTTAATCAGTCCATAAGGTCTTAAATCAAAAAATTCCTTAATTAATGCAACAATTTTATCATGCGCAATTTTTTCCGTGCCAAATGTATTAACATAAATTGAAGTTGGATTAGCAATACCAATTGCATAAGATAGTTGTAATTCACATCTATCAGCTAATCCAGCAGCAACAATATTTTTTGCAACATAACGAGCAGCATAAGCAGCCGAACGGTCAACTTTTGATGGATCTTTACCAGAAAAAGCCCCACCACCATGACGAGCTGCTCCACCATAAGTATCCACAATTATTTTACGTCCGGTTAACCCACAATCCCCCATAGGTCCGCCAATAACAAAACGCCCAGTTGGATTGATGAAATATTTAGTTCGGGAAGTTAACCACTCAGCTGGTAAGGTTGGTTTGATGATCTCCTCCATTACCGCTTCATGTAATGCATTTTGTTCAATATCTTCTGCATGTTGAGTGGATAAAACAATCGTATCAACACCTTTAATTATGCCATTTTCATAAATTAATGTTACTTGGCTTTTGGCATCAGGTCTTAACCATGGAAGTATTCCTTTCTTTCTAACTTCAGCTTGGCGATGCATAAGCTCATGAGCATAACTGATTGCTGCTGGCATAAAGTTTGGCATTTCATTGGTTGCGTAGCCAAACATTATCCCCTGATCACCTGCTCCTTGCTGTAAAGGATCTTCACGATCTACACCTTGGTTAATATCGGGTGATTGTTTTCCAATTGCATTTAAAACAGCACAAGAATTAGCATCAAATCCCATTTCTGAACTGGTATATCCAATATCACTAATTGTTTTTCGGGTTAACTCTTCTATATCTACCCATGCTGAGGTTGTAATCTCGCCACCAACAAGTGCCATACCTGTTTTTACATAGGTTTCACATGCAACACGAGCTTTAGGATCCTGCTTTAAAATAGCATCAAGTACCGCATCTGAGATTTGATCGGCAATTTTATCTGGATGACCTTCTGAAACTGATTCAGAAGTGAATAGAAATTCTGACATTCAATACCTTCTTAAATTTATTCGTACGAATAACATATAAATTCAAAATAGCGCTCATTTTAGCAGTTTTACCATCTAGACGTCTAGTTAAAAAATTTTTCTGAGTGTCTTTTCTTCAATGACTGGTAATAAAATAACTTGCATTAATTTTTAATCAATTTACGATAGTTTGCGTTTTTACCTATCAATTAGCTAAACATCTACAGAAATATGAAAATAAAAAATACAACTCCTACAGTGCTAGTCTTTGATTCCGGTATTGGTGGATTATCGGTATATGACGCCATTTACAAGAAGATGCCTAATCTACATTACATTTATGCATTTGATAATGAAATGTTTCCTTACGGCGATAAGTCATCCGAATTTCTTATTGATAGGGTCACGTCAATTATTGGACATATTTCGAAACATTATTTAATTGACATAGCTGTTATTGCATGTAATACAGCAAGTACTATCTGTTTACCGAGTTTAAGATCCCAATTTTCTTTTCCTATTGTAGGTGTTGTTCCTGCTATTAAACCAGCTTGCCAAATTACCCAAAACAAATGTATCGGACTGCTGGCAACAAAGGCAACCATTGAACGCGCTTATACAACAAATCTCATTCAAGAATTTGCAACGGACTGTACAGTTAAACTACTTGGCTTATCTGAGCTTGCATTTATTGCAGAAAATAAATTGCAAGGTGTTACTGTCGATATAAATCAATTACAAACTTTACTTGCGCCGTGGCTTTCTGAACCTGTTATACCAGATACTATTGTATTAGGTTGTACTCACTATCCATTTATCAAAGAAGAGTTACAAATAATTTTTCCTAATGCGACATTTATTGATTCAGGAAATGCTATTGCTACTCGTGTCTATAATTTACTCAACGAACAATTTGATTTAAATGCAGAAAACAAGAGTGCTAAGGAAAATATTGTAATGAGTACCAACTATAACCAATATGTTGAAAAATTAACTGACAAATTAACTAAATATAAACTTAATAAATATCAATATATTAATATTTACCGTGTTTAAACCTTACTCGAACGGAGCAAAGATCTGCTTTTTTTGCTTGTAAAAAAAAATGAAGTGCCTATAATGCGCATCCACTGACACGGCGTCAGCGAAAGCAGGCGGTAAAAGAGGTTAGTGAGCAGGATCAAAAAATTTGAAAAAAGATCTTGACGAATAAAAAGGTGTAGCGTAGTATACGCAGCCCTTGAGACAGTAAAAGCGAAAGCGGAAAAAATACTGTCAGCTCTTTAAAAAGAAGAAACAGACAATCTGTGTGGGCACTTGCGAGACGAAAGATAAGAAGTCTACGGACTCAAAAAATTAAGTCTTGATAAGTGACACTGAAGATTCATTTGAATATGTCAGAAACAGTTATTGAGCATCAAACTTTA
>NZ_JBIDFH010000015.1:0-64372 GCF_046635745.1 Gilliamella sp. CG35 | reverse complement strand
AGCCCTAATCGAAGGATGGCAACAATACTACTGTCAGGTCATTGCACCTCAAAATAACACACTGTTTATGTGTAATAAATAAGTTACGCATCACCCTTTATTTAATATTAAATAATATGAGCCGTTATGATGATTATATCCTAGTCATTAACGCAGTTTTATAACGTTTTATCAAACTAGCTTTATACAATCAAAATTGTTTTTTCTATTGGGTTAAAAAATTTTTAACCTACTTAATCCCTGTTTATGTGATTTAACAATGGATAATGTGAACAATCAATTCAACTAGATTTATCAATTTATTATAAATAATAAATCAACAACAGCATGGTTTTTATATTATCACCTTATCGTTAAACCCTATCTTCTTTTTTATGGAGTCATTATGCCAATCACGACTGTTTCTAAGCTTGAAATGACTGAAGTTAGACGTTTGATAGCGGAAATTCTGTCTTTACCTGAAACAATTATATTTGAGGAGGATAACATACCGGATGTCTCTCGTTTAGATAAATTCATCACTGTTCTTAATATGTCTCAAACCGAGATAGGCAAAGAAATTTTATATTACGGTGAAGATGAAGAAGAAGTGATATCGACACTAAAAGAAGCAACCATTACCGTCAAAGCATACGGTAAAGATGCCTATGAACAGCTATGCAAATTAACAGAATCAATGCAGTTCACGCCTGTTTGGCAAAAGTTAAAGAAATTAAGAATGGGGTATCTTCGATGCTCCGATATTGAAAACGTATCTACAACTTCTGCAGACAAAACCGTTCAACATGCACAAGTAGATCTTATTTTTTCCATCAATCCAATCGTTAAAACCAGCGTTAAACGCGGTGATAGCGTTAATTTTACATTCGAGGTTACTAAATGAGTTTACCATTAAGTCAAGTCGTAGATGCAACTCTACAACAATCGCCAAGAGGGGCACAAAAACGTGACCTAAGCGTTGTGGCTATTTTTACAAAAGATATGTGTGAAGAATTCAGCAATAAAGATACTCGTTATGTTGTTGTTTCAGATGCAACAACAGTTGCAAATTTATTTGGCACTGATTCTGATGCATATCAAGCTGCTTGCGCATTATTCTCTGCTCAACCTAAACCGAAAACGGCATTGATTGCTAAATATATGCAAGAGGGGGTTACCACTAAAGCGTTGAGTTCAAAAATTAATGGCTCTGCTTTAGCTGTCAGCTATATTCAATTTAAGAGTATTAAAGATGGTTATTTTTCTTTTTACTTTGGTGATGCTAAACATCAAATTACTGATCTGGATTTTAGCAATGTATCAAGTATGAATGATGTTGCAACTGTCATCAATACTAAATTAAAAGATAGTGGAGTTTCAGTTATTTATGATTCTGTTGGTAATAGATTTATTTTAGCTGCTCAAAAAGAAGGTAAGGGCGACAATTTTGGATATGTGTTTGATTCTCAATCAGAAGGCTCTTATATCGGTAATCTTTGTAATTTAATTGATGGTAAAGCATCATTAATTAAAGGAGAGGATACGACAACTTATCGTAAAGAGTCGCCTGCTGAAGCATTAACTGCATTACAAAATCAATATCAAAATTGGTATGGTGTGTATTTTGCAAATACTATTACAGATAGTGAATTAGTGGAAGCGCATGATTGGGTTGTTGCTCAAGGGGTTGAAAATGCCAAAGTATTAGCCTATACCGAAACTCGAGAAAAAAATATTGAATACAGTGATGATAATGTTTTAAAAACATTGTCAAAACGAAATAGCGGACGCTTGATGGTTCAATATAACAACAAAGGGAATAACCATGCTGCTGCTGAACTTATGGGCATTGCGTTAACCACCGTATGGACAGGTATTAATACCGCTAAAACAGTCAAATTTAAACAAGAAGCTAGTGTTACATCAGACGACAAAATCACTGTCAATGAAGCGATGAAATGTCGTCGTTTAGGTGTCAATTTTTATACAGATTATGCTGGTGTTAATATGCTTGCAGAAGGCGTTATGGTTGGTGGGACATTCATTGATGAAACCACAGGACTAGATGCATTCATTAATGCAATTCAAGTACAAGCATTTAATGCGTTACAAGGTGAACCGACTAAAATTCCACAAACTGATAAAGGACAACAACGCTTAATCAGCAAGTTAAAAATTATTGGTGAGCAATTTGTCAATAACGGTTTTCTTGGCATGGGTAAATGGTCGCTTGGCGATATTGGTGAGCTGAAATTTGGCGATACGGTGAATGGATACTATTTCTATTCAGATTCTTTTGATACGCAAGACACGGCTGATCGTGAAGCGCGCAAAATGATGCCAATTAATTGCGCATTGAAACTTGCTGGTGCAGGTCACAGCGTTGATATTATTGTTCAATTTAATCGATAAGGATACACGATGTCTAATAAATCTTTTTCTTTAGAAGATGCTGTCTTAACAATAGATGGCTATGAAATAACAGGTTATGAAAATGCTCAAGATTCCATTAGTATTGCACCCATAGGCGATGATGGTGATATCACTTATGGTATCAATGGTGAAGGGGTGTTTGTTAACACTTGCAATAAAGGTGCTACTGTCACGATTAAAACATTACAGCACACTGAAACTAACGAAGTATTAAATCAATTACGACAAGCCCAAATTAATAATCCGACAAAAGCTAAAGGTAAGTTAATTACCTATAAAGATTTGCGTAATGGTGATGAATTTTTATTGACTGGATGTTGGTTTACCACGCCACCAACTATTGCACGTGGTACAGCTCACAATGGTTTAACATGGACACTTAAAGCAACGAAAGCTGAATTTAACATCAAAGGAGGTCAATAATGGAAAACAAAGATTATATGATAGATAATGTTGTTTATACCTTTAAACAAGCAGATTTTTACAAAGCCAATAAATATCTCAAAAAACTCACAGCCCTCTTAAAGGGCTGTTTTTCTGTCGGGGATACTACATCAGGATTTGATATTGGACAGTTAGCTTCTAATATTGGTACTGAGCAATTTGAAGAAATTGAGCGATTTATTCTCGATTATGTCACAGCCACAGATGAAGCTGGTAAAAAGATATTATTCCAAAACCCAAGAGAAGCTAGTGAATTTTTTAATGCGCATAGAAGTCATTATTACCAAATCATCATTGAAGGATTGAAGTTCCATTTTTTGGCTTTTTTACCAAGTGGCCTATTATCCAATCTAAATACGCTCAGCTTGGAGGAGATAGCCAAGAAAGCGATATAGATTGGTTTATGTGGAGTGTTATTGTCAACAATTATGCAACACTCCACGAATTAAAAACTGTATATTCACTTGATGATGTTATCGATATGCACCATGTGATAGCAGAAGTTAGATTGGCTGAAAAGCCAAAGGAGAATTAAAGTGCATCTAGAGCAATATTTGATAAAAATTGGTGTTGATATCTCACAGGTAAACAATCTAACTAAAGTCACGACTTTTTTAGAAATCAGTGCAATGAAGTTATCTAACATTGGCAAAGTTATAAATACTACACTTAATAATGCGATTAACGATGCGAGTCAATCTAATGAAAAAGCGGCTGAGTCATCTGAAAAAGCTAAATCTAAATTTGAGATTTTAAAACAAGCTTTAACGAGTATTACGACTGCAGCCAAAAACTATGGGGAAAAAATGATTAGCGCTTTTAACAGCGCTATTGATAAAGCAGAAGAACTTGCTGGCAAAAAAAATCTCTTATTTTCGATTTCAAAAAGTGAACTGGCACAAGTAAAAAAATATAAGATCGAACTTGAGAAGTCCGGTCTTGCGATTGATAGCATAAAAACGAAAATTGCTTTAGGATTATTACCAAGGGTAACTGAACTTGTAATAAGCTTTAATAAATGGCTCAAAGCTAACAAGAAATTGATTGCCAAAGGTATCAACGTCGTAATTAGTGTTCTTTCGAATTTTATTCAAGTTATAAAACATGCTTTTGAATTTATCGATATGATAATTTCTAAGACCATTGGTTGGGAAAATGCCATAATAGCCTTGAGTGTTGCTTGGGCAGTCTTAAATCGTGCTATGCTGTTTAGTCCGATTGGGCTAGTCATCGGTTTGATAGCTGGATTATTGTTGATCATTGATGATTTTATGGTTTTCTTAAAAGGTGGTAAGAGTCAATTTGCTCCATTTTGGCAAGCCTGTATCGACAACATCAAAAATGCAATAACTTGGTGGCAAAATTTAGATAAAAACTGGAAAAGTATTATTTTTGCCGTATTGGGCTATTTGCTTTTATTAGGCGGAAAAATAGCGTGGGTATCAGCTAAAGCTAAATTAATTACCTCAATCTCCAATGCTATTCTAAGTATTGGTAATGCTCTCAAAACGCTTGGAAATTTAGTTAAAATTATTAAAACAATTGGCAGTGCAATAAAAACACTGACGTCTATCATGATAGCTAATCCTATTCTGGCTATTATTACTGCTATCGCTTTGGCTGCTTATCTTATTTACGATAATTGGGATTTTCTTGTTTCCTTTTTTTCTGATTTTTGGAATAAAGTTACTAATTTCTTTAAAAATGGTATAAAAGATATACTCATGTACTTTGGTATGAGTGAAGAAAATGCCGAGAAAACGGTCAATGCAATAGGCGCTACCTTTGACGCAATTTTAGACTTAATTACGGCACCATTTAAGGCTGCTTGGGAATTGGTTAAAAGCTTATTTACAATTTGGACGGATGATAGCACTTCAACAACTGAGAAAATTGGTCAAACCTTTGAAGCAATAACTGATTTTATTACAGCGCCATTTAAAGCTGCTTGGGAATTCATAAAAGGATTATTTGAGATTTGGGGTGTTGATGTCACTTCTTTTATCGATAATTTAGGAAAGACGTTTTCTGGTATTCTTGACTGTATTACGCAACCTTTTAAAGATGGTTTGAAATGGATTGAAGACAAGTTTTTTGCTGTCATCGATAAGATGAAAAGTAAAATAAAAGGTGTACTTTCTTTTTTTGGTTTTGGTAATGATAAAGATGAACAAGCTCAAGAAGAAAATCTTAAAGCCACGAATTATTCCGCAACCCAAAATCTTGCACTCGTAAGTACAGATGTAGCAAAAGCTGGAGGTTTATCTGCATTAAATAAAAACGTCAATAATAACAGTGAAATAATAATTCATAATACAATGAATGTAACTACACCTCAGAATGGTCTCGATCAAGTTTGCAATCTTGTCGACAATGCTGCGAGACGAATCAATGATAATACAGTTACAGCGATGGGGTCTAACTGATGTTTCAATCTATTTTAAACAAATCATCAAAAAATAGTGGGTTAATTGTTACTGACAATTTTGTATTCAGTTTAGATATTAATACTGTCGAACAGCATACATCAAAATTGAAAGTCACGGAAAATCCCATTGAAAATGGGGCTAATATTGCCGATCATGCAGTTTTAGAACCAAAAGAGATTTCAATAAATGGCCTTATTGTGGGATATGAAAAAAATACTTTCTCGATTGACCATTTTTTGGGAATAGATTTATTCAATTACCCTTTGCCGATGCCAATAAAAACTTTTGCAGCACAAGCGGAAAACATGGTAAATCGATTTGCATCACATTTTCAAACAAGCGCTGAAAGGTTGAATCAAGTCGTGGCCGATTTTCTACCTGAATATCAGTCTCCTATTATAAATAGCTTATTTTCAGATCGTATTGCAGACGCTTACGAAAAATTGCTGGCAATTCAACGGAGTGGTGAACCTGTTATCCTGCAAACTAATGCTAAGCAATATAATAATATGGTTCTAAGTTCTGTGGGTTTGACTCAACAAAAAAATACTTATGGTGAGTTTTCCTTAACGTTTCGAGAAATTTTTATCGTCGAAACGCAAATTGCAAGTGGTCTAAATCAAACGGTTAAAAAACAGAATCTTGGTAAAACACAACCACAGAAAATCGAAGAACTAAAATCTGTTCTTTATAAGATTTTTAGTTGGTTTATTAAGTAACGTAGATAACTTCAAAGCTAAAAAAGTGATTAGTTGTTGGTAAATAAAGAAAATTTGAGAGATTAGTATGTATATAATTCAGACAACTTATGATGATGTGCTAGAACAAACCTTTACATTATACGATATGAATTTACGATTAACATTAAGATTCAATACGGTATTAGTCGGCTACCAATTTGATTTGTTTGATATTAACAATAATCAATATATTACAACCAATAAAGGACTGTCTGTAGGCAGTCCAGCGCTTATTGAATTTGACCTTCCTTTTGTTTTAGTCCTTTATGACAAATCAGGATTAGGAATAAATGCAATAACGAAAAATGACTTACATAATCGAATGCAATTATTAATTATGACAAAGGATGAATATCGTGAGACAATTCGGGCGAGTTTTAGAACTGAAAATAGGCAATCGTAAAGAAAGTATTGTATTGAACAATCTTAGAGTCACTTTCTCGGTCAACAAAACACTTACTTCAGATCCTAACACCGCTGAAATTTCAATATACAACCTCAACGATTCAAATCGTAATTTAATCAGCACGAAACAATATGATTATGTAGAATTATATGTTAGTTATCAGGATGATGTCTTACGGATGATTTTTTGTGGTGATATTTTAACGGTGGAAAATCAACTTTCCGAGCTGGATATTATCACGACCCTAAGGTGTGCTGATGGTCACAAAGCTTTTACAGAAAAAGTTATTATCAAAACATTAGAAAAAGGACAAACTGACAATGATTTTTTTAATGAAGCGTTAAAAAGTTTTGGTTTAAAAAAAGGCAATGTTAATCTTCCTAATAATAAAGCACTTCCTCGCGGAAAAGTTTTCATGTGTGATACTCGCGAACTTATGCACCAAATAGCAAATAATAATGATGCCGATTGGTCTATCCAAGATGACGAACTGATTGTTATCCCCAAAAATAAGGCTATTTCAAATCATGAAGGATTTGTTATTTCAAGAACGACGGGCATGATAGGAACGCCTAAAAAGACAGATAAAGGGTTAGAAATAACAACATTATGTAATCCGCATTATAAGATAGGTGCATTAATTCGAGTTGAATCTAAACTCACAGAACTCAATGGAGACTATAAAATTAAAGCGCTACAACATAGTGGGGATCTATATGGGAATAACTGGCAAAGCAAATTACAGTGTATTTTTGGTAATTTCGAAAAAATTTGATTTGTTATCAATTTAGATATAGGATGAGCATCCCAATATAATTTATAAAAGGATGGAAAAATGAAAAAATTACTTGTACTTTTAATGTCTATAACTTTATTAACTGCTTGTGGCGATAAAAAGATTGATGCTTCAACACCTGAAAAATATCAAGAATCATTAGCTGAAGTTGTAAAAGACCTTAACTTCAGTGAAGCGCAATCTTTTACAGCAGCTTTGAGTAAAATTAATATGCAAGCGGCTACTGAAGCAAATTACGATAATAAGAAAATGGAAGAAATCATGAAGCAAAAACTTGATGGTAAAACTGTTTCCGAAGTGATTAAACTTGCTGAGCAAATTAATTAACTCTATTAATGCAATCAAATGAATATTCATGATTAATATCTAAAAAAGATTGCAATTTTTGGAATCAGGTCAGTTTTATGGTTATTGTACCATTGTTTAGATGTCTTAAGTAAAGCTTTATTAAAACAAAGTTAAACGCTTAATCGAATCAAACATTTTACTGTAATATTAAAGTTAGCAGATATACACTAACGTTCCCGAAGCTAAAGATTGCAATCTCAACGTAATTTTTTTATTTCCATTCGTTTCAAATATTTTCTAATCTATCAAATCAAAATTAAATTTCTGATATCTTTTATAAAACAATAAGTTATTTTAATTAAAATAATCATTCTATCAGTCAATACAAGACAATTACTCTGTAACCAACAATAAATTAACCACCTGCTAAAGGTGGTTTTTTATTGGCTTAAATTCGTAGGTAAATTATGGTTGATACACTATACCAAGCAATTGAAAATCAAATTAAACGTGCCCAATCAAATATTTATACGGCATTGCCTGCAAAGGTGATCAGTTTTGATGGTCATACAGTGCAATGTAAACCGATGATTAATAGAGTATTAGCAAATGGGGAAGAGATATCGATTCCGCCATTGGTTGATGTTCCTGCACAATTTCCTCACGCCGGCGGTTTTTGTATGACGGTACCTATCAAAGCAGGTGATGAAGGTCTGGTGGTCTTTTCCAGCCGTTGTATTGATGGCTGGTTTGCATCGGGCGAAGCATCAAAACCGCTTGATAATCGCATGAATGACTTAAGCGATGGTTTTTTTATCGTAGGTTGTAACAGTGTGCCTAACAAAATTCCAGATTTTTATCATGATGGCGTATCGATGCAAACAGATGACGGTCAAACTCATATTCGATTAACGCAAGGAACAATCTATATCAAAGGCAATATTGTACATGAAGGAAATAAGCAACAGTTTGGAAACTATGACCAAATTGGTAGTTTCAATCAATCTAATGGCAATACAATTAGTTCCGGCATAATCACTGCACAAGATGTCATAACAAACAAAGGAATTAGTTTGAATACTCATAGACATACAGGTGTGAAAAGCGGCGATGACACGACAGGAGAGCCAACATGAAAGTAAGAGAGCTAGACAATAATCATGATTGGACATTTGGGCAAGGTTTGGCTAATTATTTACATCAGTCAGATGCAATAGCCCAGTGTGTAAAAACTAAATTATTATCCTTAAAAAAAGATTGGTTTTTGGATCGCAATGACGGTATTGCCTGGTTTGATTATCTTGCTAAAAACCCAAATACTAAACAGTTGGAAATTGATATAAAAAAACAAATTTTCAACATTGAAGGTGTGATTAGTATTGATGAGTTCGATATTTTATTGGATAGCGAGACGCGTGAGTTTCTCATTCAAATTACCTACACAGATAAATTCAACAATTCTAATGAGGCTTCATTTAATGTTACAGATAACAGATAAAGGAATTGTTATTGATGATTTTGACACAATTAAAAATCGTTTAATAACAAGTTTTAAATCGATTTATGGTGAAAATGTCAATTTAGATAGTGATACGCCAGATGGGCAATTGCTCGGTTTATTTTCTCAGGAATTATCGAACATACATCAAGCAGTATCATTTATTATTCAGATGTTAGACCCTTATCAAGCGACTGGGCAGTGGTTGGAACAACGGGCAATGTATGCAGGATTAACCAGAATAACCGCATCATATTCATACATCGATGAAGTCATTTTTAATGGAATGCCAAACACATTGATTCCTCAAAACGCTATTTATGTTGATAAAAACAAAAATAAATGGGTAACAACAGAGCCAATAAAATTAAATGATTTAGGTAGTGCTCGTTCAAAATTTAGGTCGCTAGAGTTAGGTCATTATACCGTTAACGCAATGGATGAATTTACACCGAGCACTATTATCATCGGCGTAGATAAAATTACTGCCAACACCCAAAGCTATGGCGGAGTTGACGAAGAAACTGATGCGCAACTATTAAAACGCTTTATGTTATCACACTCAATCAATAATCATGATGATCGCCAAGGCATACAGTCTGCATTAATGAATATAACCGGTGTGACTAAATGCGTAGTATATGAAAACTATACGAATAAAACGGATGAAAAGGGTGTGCCTGCTCATTCATTTAATGCCGTGATCCTTGGTGGCGATGATGAACAAATAGCAGAGGTGATCACTAAAAAGAAAATTGGCGGTTGTGGACTATTTGGAAAAATTGAGACGATGTATTTATTAGATGAAATACCTCGAAAAGTTCACTTTGATAGACCAAGAAAAGTCGATATCAATGTCTCAATGACAATTGGTCGTTACAAATCTTTTAATGATATCAATTCAGAACAGATTAAAGCTAATTTAAAAAGTCTTGATTTTGAAATTGGTGAAAATGTGTATGCATCTCGCATTATTTCAAGCATTAACTTAGTTGACGGATTTTATATTAAAGAACTCGCTGTAAACAGTGTCAACATTGTCAATATCGATTATCGAGAGTATGCACAGATAACGCATGTTGAGGTGCTAATAGATGAATAGAGAAAAATTCCTCATTTGGCAATATCGTACAAAACCCAAGGCATTAGGCACTATCAGAGCTATCAATAAAGAGACTGGTAACACATTTAACAATGTCATTCAAATTGCGGATGTTCTCAGCATCAACGACGCGACAGGTTATGCACTTGATTTGATTGGTCGTCATGTTGGCGTCTCGCGCGTATTACCTTCTGCTATCACCAAAGAATATTTTGGATGGTTAGAAGATAACACAGCATTATCATTTGATATTGGTGAATTTTATCGACATGGCGATGCTTTAACGGCATCTGTTGTATTAAATGATAGCGATTATCGTTTCTTTATTAAGGCAAAAATTACTAAAAATTATCAAAGTGGTGAAATATCAAACATTGTAAAATCAATTAAATTCGTGATTGGCAAACATGGAAATATTATTGATTCCCAAAATATGACAATGAACGTATTAGTTAACAGTGATCAACTCAATTCACTTACTTTGTATGCAATTAGTAAAATGGATATTTTAGCCCGACCTGTTGGTGTTATGTATCAATATATTGTTCTAATTAATAATGAACCGTTTGGATTTTCGCATGACAATGCATCATTCAGTTTTAATTTAGGCAAATTTGTTCGACTTCAAGAAATAGGAACTATTCAATGATTATACAAAAAAAACCAGATTATTTAATCTTTGCAGATTCAGCAAAAAAAGGGGAAGTTACGGATTTTCCTGATGTAAGTCGAGGCTGGGGAATCACCATCGATCAAACTGCTTCGAAACCACCAATGGAATGGATGAATGGCGCATTTAATCGAATTGATAAAAATATACTATATCTGTTACAACAAGGTGTGCCAGAATGGAGTGAGTTAGTTACTTATCCAGAAAATGCTATTATAAAATATAATGGTGCTTTATACATAGCCATAGTTAAAAATGACAATGCACAACCGTCGAGCGACACCTCTAAGTGGCAAAGATTACAGGCAGATTATTTTAATGCTTTACCCGCACAAAAAATAATGAATGGTAGTGATCCTATTTATGAGGTAGGTGAACATGTTGATTTTAAAGAACGGCCAACTGTTAATAACCGCGATTTAATTTGTAGCAACGATTACACCGGATCATTCAATAAAAATGGTTATATAAAACTACCCAGCGGATTAGTGATTCAATGGGGGGAATCAAGATATTCTCAAACTGCTGGGGTGAATGGCTATATACAATCGTTTCATACAGCGTTTCCGCATACGTGTTTTCTGGTTATGACAAGCGATAGGTATTACGGCGCAAATTCAACATCGGCACACCCAATTTCAGCATCACAATTTAGATGTTGGGGAAGATGTGGGCCTGGCGAATATGCTGACACCGATTTATTTTACATAGCATTAGGATTTTGAGTATGAAACATTTTTATAATTTTAAAACACAATCATTTTATATAGATGAAATCAATATTGATATACCACCAGATTCAATTGAAATCACAAAAGATCAACACATTGATTTATTTAACGCAATCAATGCGGGGTGTGTTATATTTAATGATTTAACGTATTCAGAGTCCCCACTGTCAGGTTTTCACAAATGGAACGGTGGACAATAGGTACTGGATATGGCTGCGGAAACTGATTTTAAAATCAGGAAAAACATAGCTCTCAGAGATAAATTAATAACTGACGCCAGTACGAAAAAAACATTATTACAATGCGCTATAAAACACAACGTAGCAACAGATAATGAAAAACGACTATTAGAGCGTTTAGAGTTATTTTCCATTGACGTTCCTCGTATTGACACGGCACATGTTAACGCTGTGTTTCCTGAAATACCCGAGTGATTACTCGGTTTCTTGGGACCAGTTAATATCTGATTGATTAATATCAATACGGGTCAATAAAATCATGTATGTTTTTACATTTCTGCCTCGTTTGATTCTAGCATATCTTAATCGATAATGTCTTGCAGGATTGTTATTTGTGTCCACATTATTAATTAATTGTTGTTGTTTTTATTTGTTGGTTTTTATTTTATCTATATTGCTGAGACTATCACTAATATTCTTTAGTTTTGATTGTCCGTTTGCATCAGCAACTATTTTTTTATTGTCGGGTATGTCCGACATAAAAAACCAATGATTATTGTCTAATTCTATTACATCATAATTGATATCATATATACTGGGCATTACCTCTGCCGTTGTTATTTTATTGAAATATCTCATATTAATATCCCTCGGCTGAGTATGAACATGCAAATTCACTCATCGCAACCATTCCCGATGCACCGAACATTCCCGCTGTTAGCCCTATTTCATGCAAACTATTGATTTCATAATTTATGATTTCAACTGCAGGTGTAGATGTTTCAATTGAGACATTGACAGATATAACTGTCTGGGTAAACGGTATTGGGAATGGAACTTTTACACAACCTAACGGGTTTGGTGAATGAAGCGGGTTGGAGACAGGCCATTTATTGCCAACTCGTTTAAAGCCATCACTGTATATTTCATACCAGCCGTTTATGTTTGAACCTTTAGCAATTATAAAACGGCTAATCTGCTGGCCGTTTATTGCTATTTTTTTAAAATCAACATGTTCACCTACCTCATAAATAGGATGCTTTATTAATCCTTAGTTTTTTATATTCCCTACCTCTATTGTCATTATATCTATCTGTCATTTGTTGGGATTTATGTCCTAATAAAGTCATTGTATCGAGTCGTTGTTCTCGATATAAACGTTCTGCTAATGATCTTATTTCATGAAATGTGGTAGGTGTACCTGTCCAATAATTTTTTTTAAAAACTTTATCACGTAAGCGTGCAAATTGTCTTGTTATTGCTTCTAACTTTATTTGTTTATTATTATTGCTTAGCAAATAATTATTTTTGGTTGAATCAATGATATCTTGTAAACTAATATTCAGTTTTTTACATTTCAATTTAACTGGTAATGCTATTTTCGCTCCAGTTTTATATTGTTCAATTAATAAGTAATTACGTTTAATGTTAGATTTTTTCATAGTTGCGATATCGGAACGACGTTGACCCGTTACTATGGCTAACATCATCGCATCATGTAACGTTTTATTTCCCGTTTTGTCAGCTTCATTTAATATTTTTTTAAACTCATTTAATGTCATTCGAGATCGTTTTACTGTAACTTTTGGGCATTTTATTGGATCAGTTGGATTTTTATCATTCCAGCCTTGAGCATAAGCTTCTCTAAATATATCTTTGAGTAAATGATACATACATTTCGCTGATGGTGCTTTATCTTGATCAGTATAAATCTTAATGAGTTGAGCAATATCTTGAGGTGTGATTTTTGTTAAAGGTCTTTTTCCAATGTTTTGTCTGATAACTTTGATTAAATATTTTTTTATTTCGATAGTTTTAGGTTTTAAATTACGTTTTAATAGAATATCTAGATAGTTATCAAGCCACTTATTAACTAATTTTGAATTTGAAGATTGAAATAATTTAGATAGAAAAAACATAGCATACCATTCTTTAAATGGAATATTCTGCGCTAAATACATTGATTAGCTAGCAAATTGAGATATTAAATTTAGATACTCAATGTGAATTCAATAATTAATTTATACTACAATATTTAACAGTTGATATTTTTTAATTTTTTGAATTTAAAACTTTATATCTATATTTTATTTTGAATAATTTTAGTTAAATAAAAACTTTATGATGTGAAAATTCGAAAAAACGATTAGTTAAGGATATTGGAACTTATTGTTTTGATACGCATTCATTAACATAATGATGGTACGCCCGGGTGGACTCGAACCACTGACCCCCACCATGTCAAGGTGATGCTCTAACCAACTGAGCTACGGGCGTAAATTTGAAACACGCAAATATTAGCTTTCAAATTGATTACAAGCAAGTAAAAAAATTATTTTTTGGTTGTTTTTTCAGCTGTTGAACATTTTTGACTATAAAAAACACAAAATTTGTTAGTTTTAAAACTATAACAAATCTAAATTGAAAACAAATATCAGTTCAAGGTGGTTTGTTGCTTTAAATTTAGCTATACTCGATAAATTAACAGCAGTGATTTATTTTTAGGTTAGCATGTCGATAAAAGATCAGATTGATACAGTTTTGCATAATGTTTTTGGTTATAAATCTTTCCGAAATCAACAAAAAGAAATTATCGAATCGATTATCGATGGGCGTGACACTTTAATTATTATTCCTACTGGTGGCGGAAAGTCGTTATGTTACCAAATCCCCGCTGTAATCCTACCCAAAACGGCAATCGTGATTTCACCCTTAATTTCGCTAATGAAAGATCAAGTAGATCAATTAGCCGCAAATGGTATTCCTGCTGCTTATCTAAATGGTTCTCAATCGTCATCCGAACAGCAAAATGTCATTGAACAATACCTTAATCATTCTATTAAGCTTTTATATATCTCACCAGAAAGATTGGCATTAGCGTATTTTCAAAGTTTAATCGAACAAAATCCACCGTCTTTAATCGCAATTGATGAAGCACATTGTATTTCACAATGGGGGCATGATTTTAGACCTGATTATCGGCAATTGGGACAACTTTCAGCACGTTTTCCTGGTGTGCCGATTGTTGCTTTAACGGCAACTGCCGATAAAATGACTCAAGCAGATATTATTACCCAGTTAAATTTAGTGGATCCCTTAGTTGTCGTTCGTAGCTTTGATCGTCCAAATATCCGTTATACTGTTGTCGAAAAATATAATTTAACCGACCAAATTGTCTCATTTATTGAAACCCAAAAAGGGAATAGCGGCATTATTTATTGCGCTAGTCGTTCAAAAGTAGAAGATATGACTACCAGACTTGCTGGACGGGGATTTTCCGTTGCAGCTTATCATGCAGGACTGACTAATCAACAACGCCAACAAGCACAAGAAGCTTTTTTAAAAGATGATATTCAAATTATTGTTGCAACCGTTGCTTTTGGTATGGGGATCAATAAACCGAATGTCCGTTTTGTTGTTCATGCCGATTGTCCACGCAGTATCGAGGCTTACTATCAAGAGACCGGGCGAGCAGGGCGTGACGGTGTGCCGGCTGAAGTTATGCTACTGTTTAATGCCAATGATCTGAGCTGGTACCGACAACAGATTAGTGAAAAAATGGAAGGACAACACAAAGATGTTGAATTCCATAAAATCGATGCAATGCAATCATTTGCCCAAAGTTTAACTTGCCGTCGTATCGTTTTACTCAACTATTTTGGTGAACAACGACACGAACCTTGTAATAACTGCGATATATGCCTTTATCCTCCTGAACATTATGATGGTTTAGTTGATGCGCAAAAAGTATTATCTTGTATATATCGTGTTGAGCAGCGCTATGGTGCGCAATATATTGCAGAGGTTTTACGAGGATCAAACCGATCGAAGATAAAAGAAAACGGACATGATCGTTTATCTGTTTATGGTATTGGAAAAGAACACTCCATTGATTATTGGCTTCATGTGATAAGGCAATTAATTTATCATGGCTATCTAATACAAAATATTGCTGCGTATAATACCCTACAATTAACAGAGCGTGCACGCCAAATATTGAAAGGTGAAATTGCATTATCCTTGGCTAAACCACGACTTGAAATTGTGAAGAAAAGCCGTTTAAATCGTTATGCAAGAGCAATAAATTTAACCACTATCTTATCTTATGAAGAGCGTATTTTATTTGGTTATCTTAAAAAATTACGTAAAGACATTGCCGATAGTGAAGATGTTCCACCTTATATTATTTTTAGTGATGCAACCTTACTCGAAATGGTACAAACGATGCCTGAAAGCAAACAACAATTACTCAATATTACTGGTGTTGGTAAAATTAAATTAGAAAAATATGGCAATCTTTTTCTTGATAAAATTAAAGAATACATGATTAACAATATATAATATTAAAACTATTTAAAAATAAACTTAGCATAATAATTATTTGTATGATCCAACAGGAAAAGTTAAATAATTAACAACCAATAAAATGGAGCTTTTTATGTCAACAATGAATGATATGTCTCAAATGCTTGCATTAGTATTATTGCTACTAATTCTTTTTTTAGGCGATATCGTATCTACACGAACCAAAGCATGGGTGCCGTCAGTTTTTGTTTGTGCCGTGCTTTTCTTAGCAGGTTACTTCACTTTTTTCCCAAAAGATATTGTCGCTCGAGCAGGAATACCCAAAGTTGTTGCTGTCATGTTTATGTATCTGTTAGTCGTTAACATGGGAACTTTACTTTCAGTTAAAGAGTTACTGCGCCAATGGAAAACTATCGTTATTTCACTGTCAGGCATTGTTGGAATCATCATTGTGGTTGTGATCGTTGGATACTTATTTTTTGACTACAATACAGTTATTGTTGCGATTCCACCTTTAGTGGGTGGGATCGTTTCCGCGATTATAATGGCAGGCGGAGCAACAAAAGCCGGTTTACAAGATCTTGCTGTATTTGCCATTATTATTTATGTCATGCAAGGTTTTATTGGTTATCCTCTCACTTCAATCATGCTTAAACGTGAAGGACGAAGAGTGCTTAAACAGTATCATGACGGTACATGGAATGCTTTAAATGATCCTAAGCCTACATCGAATAAGGAAGAAACCGAATCTAATGATGAACATCCAATGCCAAAAATGTTTGCGATGTTTTCAGCACGGTATAACACAACCTATTTTATTTTTTTACGAATTGCGATTATTGGCTTTTTTGCTTATTACGTGGCGAAAGTATTGGATCCTATTATCAGTATAAGTCCATTTGTACTTTGTCTATTATTCGGTGTAATTGCCGCATCGTGTGGTTTTCTTGAACGTCATCCTTTAAAAAAGGCGGGTGGTTTTGGTTTAGCGGTCATGGGACTTATGCTGTTTATTTTTGACACATTAAGTCAAGCTACACCTGACATGCTAGTAAGATTAATTACGCCTTTGGTTGTCTTTATATTAGCGGCGGTACTTGGTATGTTTATCTTTTCGCTTATTGCCGGAAAAATGCTAAACGTTAGTCGAGAAATGGCGTTTTCGATAGCACTAACAGCACTCTATGGGTTTCCTGCTGATTATATTATTACCAATGAAGTGATTAATAATTTGACCAAAAATGAAAAAGAAAAAGAGGTACTTACTCGTCATATGTTACCGCCTATGTTGATTGGTGGATTTATTTCAGTCACTATAGTGTCGGTTGTTTTAGCAGGCTTTATGGTCAATATGATAGTCGCACCTGCAATACAGTAAATGATAAATGTCTACAAGTTTGATGACAACTAATCGGATAACAAGATTTAAGAACAGTTTTTCTAACTATCTTCTTAATATGTTTTCAATATCAAACGCATTAATTTTGATGGACTAAATAACAAGAACAAAGGTAGTAAAATGATAAATCAAGATATTAAAAAGATAGTACAACAAAATATAAAAGAAATGGTCGCTTTTCGCCGTGATTTGCATCGTCACCCAGAATTACCGTGGGAAGAGTTCAGAACGACAGATAAAATTGCAGAGCAGCTTGATAAAATTGGCATCCCTTATCGTCGTACTGAGCCAACCGGTATTATTGCCGATATCCAAGGCGGAAAACCAGGTAAAAGAATTTTATTGAGAGCTGATATCGATGCGTTACCGGTGCAAGAGTTAAACGACAATATTGATTACAAATCAACCATAGACGGTAAAATGCATGCTTGCGGACATGATACGCATGCAGCCATGCTACTGACTGCGGCAAAAGCGCTTTATGCAATACGTGATCAACTAAAAGGTAATGTGAGATTGGTTTTTCAGCCTGCTGAAGAGATCGCACAAGGTGCAAAAGGCATGATAAAACAAGGTGTATTAGATGATGTGGATACCGCTTTTGGTATGCATATCTGGTCACAAACACCTGTCGGAAAAGTATCCTGTGTGGTAGGTTCAAGTTTTGCTTCTGCCGATTTGCTCACTGTCCGATTCAAAGGAAAGGGCGGGCATGGCTCGATGCCTCACGACACGGTTGATGCTGTCATGGTGGCATCTTCATTTGTGATGAACATACAATCGATTGTCTCACGTGAAGTGTCTCCGCTTACCCCTGCGGTGGTCACCATAGGAAAAATGGATGTCGGCACTCGTTTCAATGTTATTGCGGAAAATGCGGTTTTAGAAGGTACAGTTCGCTGTTTTAGTGTTGAAGTACGAAATAAAATTGAAGATGCTATTCGCCGTTATGCCAATCAAGTTGCTGCAATGTATCGTGCAACGGCTGAAGTAGAATACATTTATGGCACCTTACCCGTCATTAATGATGAACAATCTGCGCTATTAGCACAGAAAGTCATTGTTGAATCGTTTGGTGAACAAGCCCTTTATTTCGAGCCACCAACAACTGGCGGTGAAGACTTTAGTTTTTATACTGAAAACATTCCTGGTGCATTTGCATTAGTGGGTTCGGGTAATCCTGAAAAAGATACACAGTGGCCACATCACCATGGTTGTTTTAATGTTGATGAAGACGGCATGATTATGGGCGCAGAATTTTACGCACAATATGCTTGGTCATATTTGAATCAATAATAAATATGAATAATCCAACCATTATGGAATCGAAATAATGGTTGAGATTTATCTACTCAGGATTCAAATTTTCAACTACAATGAATCTGTATTAGTAAACACGCCCATATTTCTGAATAACTAACTCCAACAAACTTAATTTATTCTTATCATTCATTTTTTATTAATAATCTATTTATTAAAAGCATTCATTAAAGTAAACGTCAATAATAAAAATTGACTGGATTCTCATTCAATAAAGTATTGTAAATTGTTTACTGTCATCTTAAAGACTAATTTTACGCTTTATGATATTATTGATGCCAAATTGATTAGTTATACGCAATGGTGAATATGAGTTATCAAGTTCTGGCACGCAAATGGCGACCAAAATCATTTACTGAAGTCGTAGGGCAACAGCATGTCCTCAAGATTCTATCAAATGCACTTTCGCTAGGTCGGGTTCATCATGCTTATCTATTTTCAGGCACGCGTGGTGTTGGAAAAACCTCCATTGCTCGCTTACTTGCTAAAGGCTTAAACTGCGAAACTGGGATTACTGCTACGCCTTGTGGGGTATGTGATAATTGTCGTGATATTGAGCAAGGCAGATTTGTCGATCTTTTAGAAATTGATGCCGCTTCACGAACTAAAGTTGAAGATACACGTGAAATATTAGATAACATTCAATACTTGCCAACTAAAGGGCGCTTTAAAGTCTATTTAATTGACGAAGTGCACATGTTATCTCGCAGCAGTTTTAATGCCTTGCTAAAAACATTAGAAGAACCACCAGAACATGTTAAATTTCTGTTGGCAACAACCGATCCACAAAAGTTACCGATTACCATATTATCACGCTGTCTACATTTACATTTAAATGTGCTTGATACTTCGCTTATATCGGAACAGCTTTCTCACATTTTACAACTTGAAAAAATTGAATCTGAACCGAAGGCGATTCAGTTATTAGCCAAAGCGGCTAATGGTAGTATGCGAGATGCCTTAAGTTTAACCGATCAGGCTATTGCCTTAGGTAATGGCGTTGTTGATGCGCAATCAGTCAGTGTTATGTTAGGGACACTGGATAAAACAATTCCTTTTTTATTGGTTGAGGCACTTTATCAAAATGATGGCAATGCTTTGATGCAACAGATTGAAGCAGCTGCAACACAAGGCGTGGATTGGGATAACTTATTGGCTGAAACCATTACGCTTTTGCATCAAATCGCTTTATTACAAATTGTACCAACAGCATTGGGTGATTATACCGATAATGAAGAACGAATACGCTTTTTAGCACAATACATTGCGCCAAATGATATTCAGTTATTTTATCAAATATTATTAATGGGGCGAAAAGAATTAGCCTATTCACCCGATAAAAAAATAGGTGTTGAAATGAGCTTTCTAAGAGCATTAGCATTTCAACCCAAAACTAATGATAACAATACGTTAGTGTCAAATACAAAGCCAACGGTTCAGGCACCGCAGCCATCAAAGCCTATACATATTCAAGCATCAGCTAGTAAGAGTGACATATCAAACGCCACATCTGACTCGATGAGTAATGTACCGCCCGTGACTGATATTCATCAAAAATCAGCATCTGGCTCACCACAATCAGTGCACAATTTTCAACAAGTTGAGTTAGAAAAGACATCACGTATTGAGAGTAACGCACAATCTGATATAAAACACTCTCAAAATAATCATCAACAACCGGCTAAACACGATATGCCGATCCCAGATGATGTCTCTTCAATGACGAAAAGTATTTTAGAAATGCGGATGCAATTAATACAAGAGGAACAAAATAAAAAAAAGTCTGAACTGGTTGAAAAAAATCAACCAATTCAGGCGAGTATCAATGCATCATTAGCGCATGGCACAGACAAATGTTCACACGTAGAATCAAATGAAAATAACTTAAATAAGCCCGATAAGGATGAAGAGCAAATTACCGCAGAAAATTATCAATGGCAGGCGTGTGGGCTGATTGAAACCAAAGATGAATTAATCATTGATACGAAAAGTTTTCGCGAATCATTAAATGGTGATAAAACGCCCGAAATGATGAAAAAATTAATTGATGAAATGGCGCAAAAAGACGCATGGTGTGCCGAAATTGAGCAACTCGATATTGCGCCTTTAATTAAGCAAATTGCGATAAATTGCTCTATTGAACAAATAGATGATGAAAATATCGTTTTACATTTGCGATCAGCGGTAAAACATCTCATTAATGCATCAGCAAATATTTCAAAATTAGAAAAAGCAATGTCGAATTATCGACAAAAACCGTTAAAAATTAACGTTATTATTGATGATAATCAAACGATAAAAACACCTTTGGAAATGCGTGAAGATCTTTATCAACAAAAACTTGCGCAAGCTAAAGTGACAATTAATCAAGATCCAAAAGTGGCAATGATCTGCCAATATTTTGAAGCCAAGATTGATGAAACAAGTATTCGTCCTGTATAATTATGGACTAAATATATTTAACGAGGAATAATTATGTTTTCAGGTGGAAAAGGCGGTTTGGGTAATTTAATGAAACAAGCCCAGCAAATGCAAGCAAAAATGCAGCAAGCGCAAGAAGAAATCGCCAAATTAGAAGTAACAGGAGAGTCGGGTGCAGGTATTGTTAAAGTCAGCATTAATGGCGCTCATAACTGTAAACGAGTTGAGTTAGATCCGTCATTATTGAATGAAGATGACAAAGAGATGTTAGAAGATCTTATTGCAGCAGCTTTTAATGATGCAACTCGCCGATTAGATGAAGCTCAAAAAGAGCGTATGGCTCAAGTTACAGGTGGAATGCAATTACCACCAGGTTTCAAAATGCCTTTTTAATTTAAGCAAATTATCAGCTGTTTTTACTCACTATTTTGCCGAATTGGTCGGCAAAATTTTTCCTTTTATTGCCTGTCTATTTATACAGTTTTTCTTTATTATTTCAATTTCATCAGGTAAACTAAACAACAATAGTTTATACACTCGATATCAATGACAACATACACTTTACTCATTAATACTGTATTTGATTGAGTAATTATTCTTTTTTCATTGTTACATGTCATTGATAAATCTGATAACACTCAATATTAAGGATTAATTGTGATAGGTCGTTTACGCGGAATCATTATAGAAAAACAGCCACCCAAAGTGCTTATTGATGTGGGCGGTGTCGGTTACAATGTTTTTATGCCCATGACCTGTTTTTATGAATTACCCAACAATGGTCAAGAAGTTATCGTTTTAACACATCTGATTGTTCGTGAAGATGCCCAATTATTATATGGATTTAATCATGAACAAGAACGCGAATTGTTTCGTGAATTGATCAAAGTGAATGGCGTTGGACCAAAATTAGCATTGGCAATATTATCAGGAATGTCGGCTCAACAATTTATCGTGGCGGTTGAACAAGGTGAAATCAAAACGCTGGTTAAATTACCGGGCGTGGGGACTAAAACGGCAGAACGATTAATTGTGGAAATGAAAGATCGTGTTAAACGCTTTGGTGAAGAATTATCTGACTCAATGACCATTGTTGAAACTGGCAATATCAAAAAATCCTCAAATCAAATTGAAAGTGAAGCTGTTTCCGCCCTTATTGCTTTAGGCTATAAGCCACAAGAGGCCAGCCGTATAATCAGTAAAGTTATCAAGCCTGAAATGGATTGTGAAACGCTTATACGTGAAGCATTAAAATCAGCGTTATAAAAAGGTAAGCATTATGATTGAAGCGGATCGTTTAATAGCTCCACAAGCTCAAAAAGAAGAAGAGTCTCTAGATCGTGCAATTCGTCCCAAGTATCTGGATGAATATATCGGGCAACCTCATGTGCGTGAGCAAATGAAAATTTTTATTCAAGCCGCAAAACAGCGTAGTGATGCACTCGATCATGTTCTTATCTTTGGCCCTCCTGGGCTGGGTAAAACAACCTTAGCAAATATTGTTGCTAATGAGATGAGTGTTAATTTGCGCACTACCTCTGGTCCAGTTTTAGAAAAAGCGGGTGATCTTGCTGCCATGTTAACTAATTTAGAGCCTAATGATGTCCTTTTTATCGATGAAATTCATCGATTATCGCCAGTCGTTGAAGAAATCTTATATCCGGCAATGGAAGATTATCAACTAGACATTATGATTGGTGAAGGCCCTGCTGCACGTTCAATAAAAATTGATCTTCCTCCTTTTACCCTTATTGGTGCGACAACAAGAGCTGGTTCGTTAACATCGCCATTACGTGATCGCTTTGGAATCGTACAACGCCTTGAATTTTATCGTGTCGAAGATCTGGAATATATCGTTAGTCGAAGTGCCAAATTTTTGGGTATGGATTTATCCTGTGAAGGGGCTCATTTAATTGCTAAACGTTCACGAGGTACCCCTCGAATAGCTAACCGTTTGTTACGTCGAGTCAGAGATTATGCTGATGTAAAATCAAAAGGTATTATCGATGAAAAAATAGCGACCCAAGCACTCGATATGCTCGATGTCGATAATGAAGGTTTTGATTATATGGATCGCAAATTATTGCTAGCTATTATTGAAAAATTTATGGGTGGTCCGGTTGGTTTAGATAATATTGCTGCTGCAATTGGCGAAGAGCGAGAAACGATTGAAGATGTGCTTGAGCCTTTTTTAATTCAACAAGGTTATATTCAAAGAACACCAAGGGGCAGAATTGCAACACCGCATGCTTATCGGCATTTTGGCATTATTTACGAATAACGATTTTAATCAGTTTAAATTATTAATAGATCTCTAAATTAAATGGATTAAATACCGTCAATTGACGGTATCTTTTATTTTAAGTCATCCTAATTCTTTTTCGGTAAAAATCCCGCTAAATAAGTCAGTACTTAAATAACGTTCACCTGATGAAGGTAATATTACCACAATGGTTTTATTGCTATTCTCCGGTAAGTTAGCCAATCTATCAGCGGCAAAAACTGCTGCTCCTGAAGAGATTCCCGCCAAAATTCCTTCCTTTTCCATTAAAATGCGCGCAGTTTCGATCGCTTCTTCATTCGATACTTTTTCCACTAAATCAATTAAACTCAAATCCAAATTAGCCGGAATAAAACCCGCTCCAATACCTTGAATTTTATGTGGCCCTGGTTTAAGCGGTTCGCCAGCAAGTGCTTGAGTGATTACAGGTGACTGGCTTGGTTCGACCGCAACCGCCGTAATATTTCGACCTTGGGTATTTTTAATGTAACGTGTTACGCCTGTAAATGTTCCGCCTGTTCCTACCCCTGCGACAAAAATATCTATCTTTCCATCAGTATCAAGCCAAATTTCAGGCCCGGTTGTTTTTTCATGAATTTCGGGATTGGCTGGATTGCTAAATTGTTGTAGCATAATATTACGTTTGGGATTACTTGCTACCATTTCCTCAGCCTTTTCAATGGCGCCTTTCATTCCTTTTGACGTTTCTGTTAGAACTAAATTTGCACCTAATGCTTTCAACAATTTTCGTCGCTCAATGCTCATGCTTTCAGGCATGGTTAACGTTAATTTATAACCACGCGCTGCGGCAACGGCTGCTAATGCGATACCTGTGTTACCGCTGGTGGGTTCAATCAATTCAACATCCGGCGTTAATAAACCACGCTTCTCCGCATCCCAAATCATATTTGAAGCTATACGACATTTAACACTAAAACTGGGATTGCGTGACTCCACTTTAGCTAAAATATTACCATGACCAAAATGCTTTAAACGAACAAGAGGTGTATAACCAATAGTTTGAGAATTATCATCAAATATCTTACCCATGAATAAATCCTTATTAAAATATTAGAAAGGGATAGCATTGGAACATTATCGCTAATCATAGCTAATATTATAAATAGAACTCAAAAAGATGATACTAATTATTCATTATAACATTATGCATTTTAGCTATATGTTTGATCAAAGGACTAATGCAATAAATCAAGACGTTGATTTAGCGATTATTTAAAAAGTTCATCGAAGTCAACAATGTTCATTTCTTGTGCATTGGCATTTTTTTAATAAATACCGCTTTCCGTATCTAATTCCTGTTCAATGTTTTTGATCGCTTGTTCACACCGATAAATACGATTATCCAGTGTTGCAATCTTGATTGGATCGATTGACTCAGCAGAAAGTAATAACTCATATTTCATTTCTTGCAATCGACGCAAATAATCTAAATGGCGACAATGTTTTTCAGAGAGTGTTTCTTGAATTGAAAGTTTAGATTCTTCTTTTTTACGAAGTTGATGCGTCGCTAATTCACGGGTGAGGGCGGTGATTTGATTAACTAACATTTCAGACAAATAGACAATTTGTTCATCTTTTTGATTCATCACATTATTGACTAAAGCTTGAAAAGTTTGTTTGATTTTTTCTAAATAAAAAGTGTTATCCGTATTGATTTTGGTAGTATTAAATAAGTGTTCATCAAAATAGTGTTCTTGATAATTTTGTTGTTCAGATATATTGACTTGTTGTTCAAGTATATCAATTTGTTTTTTTAGTGATGCCAGCCGTTTCTGCATTTATTTTGATCTTAAAAATGAGTTTCTGAACTATCATCTTGAGCAAAGTAATTGCCAAAATGCTTTTTTGATAAAGTTATCAGCTTCATAAATGATTCGAAGGTTAATTTTTCGTTCGTTTCTTTATTTTCTACCAAAATTTTTTTTTCAATTAGTTTTGATTGAATATGATTATAGCAATCGACTAAATTGAGTGGTAACGGAGATTGTGAACGCTTGCCTAACCAATAGATACCCTGAACAGGTAAACTTAACGCAAACAAGATTGCGATAATCGTCACCGCTAATTGTGCTGGCATATAATATTGCCAAACAGCTAACGCAATAATTATTGGGGGTAAATACTTCTTCGCGGTTTTTATGTGGTTTATGATTTTTAATTCGGGAAATGAATACGAAAGTGCTTTATCTTTTGGACAAAGTTCCATATATCGTTGACCAGTCTTAAATGCCTTAACTAAATTCATAAATTTGTGATTCCTCGACATTCACCTATTATTGTCTTAAAATAGTGCCATCCAATTAGGGGCTTTCTTTATTTTATCTTAAAATGCAGAATATCAGAAGTCACCTTGTATATTCACATCGATTATTAAATCATGTGTAGAGTTACCAATTTTGATTGGTATATATCTTTTTATTCAATTTATAGGAATTACTATGTCGTCAAGTAACAATGTTCTTGTTCTAAATTGCGGAAGCTCATCTTTAAAATTTGCTATTATCAATCCTGAAAATGGCGATGAATTTTTATCTGGGTTAGCTGAATGTTTTAATCTTCCTGATGCACGCATTAAGTGGAAACTTGATGGAAGTAAAAACGAAGCATCTTTAGGCGCAGGAGCTGCACATAGCGAAGCAATTAAATTTATTGTTAATAGCATCTTCCCACAAAAACCAGAATTATTAGATAGTATTAAATCTATTGGGCATCGAATCGTTCACGGTGGCGAAAAATACACGCAATCAGTTGTAATTGATGATTCTGTTCTAAAAGGAATTGAAGAAGCAGCGGCATTTGCACCATTACATAATCCAGCGCATTTAATCGGTATTCGTGAAGCATTTGCAGCATTTCCTCATTTGAAAAATAAAAATGTGGCTGTGTTTGATACGGCATTCCATACAACCATGCCAAAAGAAGCTTATTTATATGCAATTCCTAACGAATTATACACCAAACATGGTGTTCGCCGTTACGGTGCTCATGGTACAAGTCATTACTATGTTAGCCGTAAAGCGGCAAAATTATTAAATAAACCAGTTGATCAAACCAATGTGATCACTTGTCACTTAGGTAACGGTGCGTCAATCACAGCAGTTAAAAATGGTAAATGTGTTGAAACCTCAATGGGGCTAACTCCATTAGAAGGTTTAGTCATGGGAACTCGCAGTGGCGATATCGACCCTGCAATTATGTTCTTCTTACACGACAACTTAAAAATGTCTGTTGCTGATATCAATAACTTGTTAAATAAAAAATCAGGTTTATTAGGTTTAACTGGTGTAAGTAGCGATTGCCGTTATGTGACAGATCACTATGACACTGATGAAAATGCGAAAAATGCCCTAGATGTATTTGTACATCGTTTAGTCAAATACATTGGTGGATATGCAATGTTATTAGATGGTCGTTTAGATGCGATTATCTTTACAGGTGGTATCGGTGAAAATGCAGAAGAAGTTCGTCGCATGGCGCTTCAAAAATTATCAATTTTAGGATTTGAACTTGACCAAGAACGCAATTTAGCTGCTCGTTTTGGTAAAGGCGGCACAATCACTAAAGATGGTTCAGCAATTGCAATGGTTATTCCTACAAATGAAGAACTCGTCATTGCTCAAGATGCTGCGCGTCTAACTGCTTAAAAGACAAATAAAACCGCCTTTATGGCGGTTTGTTTTTATATTTAATAAAGAATTAAGAGGAAATTGATTATGTCTCGTACTATTATGCTAATCCCAACCGGAACAAACGTCGGGTTAACAGGTGTGAGTCTTGGTGTTATTCGAGCAATGGAGCGTCAAGGAATTAACTTAAATGTATTCAAACCTGTTGCTCAACCAAGAGCAGGTGGGGATGCGCCCGATAACACCACCACTTTAGTAAGCAGCAACACATCTATACCAGCTTTAAAACCACTAAAAATGAGCCATGTTGAAAATCTATTAGGTTTAAATCAACAAGATGTGTTAATGGAAGAAATTGTCGCGCTTTATGCTGAAAATACCAAAGGTGCAGATGTTGTTTTAGTTGAAGGGATTGTGCCTACCAGTGATTATCCTTTTGCTAACGAACTAAATAATAATATTGCTAAAACATTAGGTGCTGAGATTATTTTTGTTGTTAATATGGGTAAAGATACTCCAGAACAATTAAAAGAACGAATCGAAATTGCACGTTCTAATTTTGGCGGTATTAAAAATGAAAAAATCGTAGGTGTTATTGTCAATAAAGTGAATGCTCCCGTTGAAGAACAAAGCCTTGCACGTCCAGATGTGGCAGAAATTTATCATACACCAAAATTTGATGATAAAAAAATCACAATCGACGATTTAAATGCGCACAGTCCTTTACCGGTACTTGGCTGCATTCCTTGGAATATGGATTTAAGTGCATGTCGTGCAATTGATATTGCCAAACATTTTGATGCAAAAATCATTAATGAAGGTGAGATCAAAAACCGTCGTATAAAACACATCTCATTTTGTTCTCGCAGTGTGCCAAATATTGTTAATCATTTACAACCAAATGCATTACTTGTCACATCAGCTGACCGTGTTGATGTTTTAGTTGCAATCAGTTTAGCCGCAATGAATGGTGTGGCAATTGGAGGGGTATTATTAACAGGTGGTTATGATATAGATGAAAAAATCTATAAATTATGCCAACCTGCATTTGATACAGGTTTACCGGTATTTACGGTAAAAACCAATACATTCCAAACTTCAATCTGTTTACAACAGTTTAATTTAGAAATTCCTGTTGATGATAAAGAGCGCATGGAAAACACGCAAAACTTTGTTGCTGACCACATTGATAGCAATTGGATCAAATCGCTAAACCAAGTAGTGAATTCTGTTCGTCGCTTATCTCCTCCTGCATTCCGTTATCAATTAACTGAACTTGCACGGAATGCGAAAAAAGTGGTGGTATTACCTGAAGGTGATGAACCAAGAACAGTTAAAGCAGCCGCTATTTGTGCAGAGCGTGGAATTGCAAAATGTGTGTTAATTGGTAATCCAGATGATGTGCGTAAAGTTGCTGCTTCACAGGGAGTGACATTGGGTGAAGGCGTTGAAATCGTCGATCCTGAAAATATTCGTGAAAAATATGTACCGCGTTTAGTTGAGTTACGTAAAAACAAAGGCATGACCGAAGTGATTGCGCGAGAACAATTGGCTGATAACGTTGTGCTTGGAACCATGATGCTTGAAGCAAACGAAGTTGACGGTTTAGTGTCTGGTGCAGTGCATACCACGGCAAATACAATTCGCCCACCATTGCAATTAATTAAAACGGCACCGGGTAGTTCTTTAGTTTCCTCAGTATTCTTTATGTTAATGCCTGACCAAGTATATATTTACGGTGACTGTGCAATTAATCCAGATCCGAATGCGCAAGAACTGGCTGAAATTGCGATTCAATCTGCTGATACTGCTATTGCCTTTGGTATTGAACCAAGAGTTGCAATGATCTCTTATTCAACCGGTAGTTCAGGTCAAGGTGCTGATGTTGAAAAAGTGAAAGAAGCAACCCGAATTGCTCAAGAAAAACGTCCAGATCTCATGATCGACGGGCCTTTACAGTATGATGCTGCTGTCATGCCTGATGTGGCTAAATCGAAAGCACCTAATTCTCAAGTTGCAGGTAAAGCAACCGTATTTATCTTCCCAGATCTTAATACGGGTAACACGACTTATAAAGCCGTACAACGTTCTGCTGATCTTGTTTCAATTGGTCCTATGCTTCAAGGTATGCGTAAACCAGTTAATGACTTGTCTCGTGGTGCATTAGTGGATGATATTGTTTATACCATTGCATTAACGGCGATCCAATCAGCGCAAGAACAAAATGCAAATAACTAATTTATATCGGTTATTTTAATATAAAAAAGAGGTGAGTAACATCACCTTTTTTTATATGCATTGATTTTATCACACGCTTTTTTATCGACTCCATTAACGCTATTTCATTAATGTTATTTGATTGGTCAAAAAAAGTGTTTTAATTGACTATAATAAGAGTCAATACTCAGTTTTTTTAAATTAAATTTTACAATATAAAGGGGAGTAGAGACACAAGAATAAAATATAAAAACAATTCTAAGATAATTCATACTGTTTTAACAAAAAAATTTCAATTCACTCTTCATCTCATAACTGATTAAAAATTAATTAATGCCTTGAATTGATTATCAATCTTAATTATTTTTTTATAAAAAATAAATTGATGAATTTTTATCTTTTATGTAATACAATTGTATATAAATGTTAACAAAGGTAAAGCTACATGAAAAGTCTTGAGCAAGACTTGATTAGAATTATTGCACCGAGTTTATATCATGACACCTCATGGAATGAAGCTGAGGTATTAGGGGCTATGATCTGGTTATGGAATCGAAACCCTGAATACAAAAAAGCGGAATTAAACTCCGCTTTAACCGTTTTGTTACCTATCATTCAGTCTAAAAATTTTGCTCTATTTATTCACAACAACCAACCGCTAGGTTATTTAAATTGGGCTTATCTCAACCGAGAACAAGAGCAACTCTATTTAAACAAAAAAAAACCTTATATCAATTTTGTTCAATGCAATCAGCCAATGGAATCTACACGCTTGTGGATATTATCTTTTTTTTGCCCATTTGGACTGCATGAAGTGTTACTAACCAAATCGTTAGGAAAAAAAGTCCTAAAAAATAATCTTTGCTTTTTTGGCTATCACAAGTCAAAAACAGAAACAGTCGTTAAAAAAGTTCAGTGCTAATCATTAATATGCAGTTTAAATCTGTTTTTTCTCTATAGTTTCAGATGGTTCTTAATTAAATCGTTGTCATTCTCGATAGTAATTTGTTGTCGTACTTATTTTTTATCGTTAATTTGAAGGAAATTAATATGAACCAAATTTATCAAACGAAATTTAATGTTATCACGGGTACTACTATAGTGTGTTCTGAATTAGTACGACGAGCAAGTAAAGCAATGATAACATTAAGTGTTTTAGTTACCTCTGCTTCTTCGTTTGCTTTAGACTGTACCGCCAGTGCCGATGGCTCTTATTTGGTCGGTCAAAATAGCCCAAGCTGTAATAATATTAACCCAGCGACCGTTAACCAATCGGGTAATGCCAGTTTTTATATTCTCACTCGAAGCCGATTACATGAACAACTCAATGTCGGTGATACAACGCTTACCGCCAATGTAAACGGTGATTACACCGGTCTGGCTAATCAATATACCTATGGCGTGTCGGGCGGATCAATTAATGCAGGTAATTTAAATTTTACATTGAATAACAACGGTAACATGCTAGGTCTTGCCACTTATCACAATGTTAATCTGACTGCAAAAAATGTGGAATTAAATATCAATGATAACTATACGCGTGGTGGCAATTCAAGTGGTACGGTTGCTTCTTATGGTTTATTAGCTGGTTCGTCAGTTAATGCCGGTGAGAGAGATACGTATAATGGTAAATACAGTACCATCACAGTGGATAGTTTGAAAATTAATCAAACAGCAAAGGGGGGCAAAACCCAGCCAATTTTAAATAACGGTATTCGAGCAATTCAAGGAGCCTATGATAATTCAGGCGATGGTTCTGCAGGACAAGTTATTATCAATGATAATTTAGATATGACATTAACGGGAAATCGCTCAATCGGTATTTATGTTTCGGGCAATCCAACCAATCATGGGGTTGCAGAAAATAAAGGCCGAAACGGTCAGTTAACCCCAAAAGTAATTTTGAAAGGAGAGAAAAACACTATCATCATTAATAAAGGTAATGATAGCTCAAGGTTAAACTGGGATAGTGTGGGGATTAAACTGGGTAAAACCCGTAATACAGGTGAGGGGCCAGGTATTTTAGAATCACATGGGGAGTTGACTATTGATACCACTAACGCTTTAAATGGTAGTGGTATCAAAATGGTTAGGAATTCTTCATTAACAGCAAATTTTGATAATAGTAAAACGATCATTAAAACCAATGGTTATGCATTGGAAATTGGTACCCATGATGATGCGACTTCAAGTGGACAATTTGAACAAGCTGCATCACACAATATGAGTATCAGTTTAAATAATGCAATATTTACCACAACAGGAACAAGTGCTGATCCCGTAATTGAAGGTTCTGTTGCACGCAAAGATTTAATTTTTGTTGATCAAGGTCAACAAAATGTTAATTTTACAATTATGGGTGATGAAACCGATCTCCATGCTAATCAAGACGGCTATATTCTCAACGTCAGCGGTAATTACACAGCACCTAATTATCAATTTTTTTCTAATACGTATGATGCTAACGGTGTTGAACAAGGACATGATGACTATGAAGTTTCCTCTGTCAGCTTTTATGCTTATGGTAAAGGAAGTATGACTGGGTTAATTTCCAAAGGGCAAGTAAAAGAGAAGGAGGGTCAAATTCTTGATATAAATAAAGAACCAGGAGTTTGGTTAGATTTAGCTAATGACTTTCGTTGGAATTTGCAAAAAAAAGGTAATGATAATATATCAAAATTAAATACGATTCTAATTGAATCTGGTGGAACAATCAATGCAGCTTATAATGATGATGGTGGTAATGATTTTATCGTACAAGCTGATGTTTATAGCAATTCAGGCATTATTAATTTAGATAATTCCTCTCATCAAAAATATAATGATATATTAACTATCGATGGTAACTATACCGGATCTAATGATGCTCAAATAAGATTGAACACATCGTGGAATAATGCCAGCGATACTTATGCGATGAATTCACAATCTGATGTGTTAAAAATCACAGGTACTGCATCTGGTTGGACTAAAGTGATACCGATAGATGCGAATGGCACAGAAAACGTGATTGATGGTAATATAAGCCAAATTGACGCAGTGATAAATACTGTTCCCGTGATTTATGTAGGACAAAGTAAAAATGAACTTAATTTTCATGGTGAAGCGCACACAAACGGCGCGACTGAAATTCAACTAGCAAAACGTCAAACAGCTGATGGTGACGAATATTTCTGGACTATGCAAGCAGGTACGACACCACCACCACCGCCGCCGCCGCCACCACCGCCGCCGCCACCGCCGCCGCCGCCACCACCGCCGACGCCAGAACCGCCGACGCCAGAGCCACCGACGCCAGAGCCACCGACGCCACCGACGCCACCGACGCCGACGCCGACGCCGACGCCGACAATTAAACCTAAACCCATTTTTGCCAGTCCGGTAGCAGGATATGTTGCTATGGCGAGAGTCAATCAGGAACAAGGATTTTTAAGTATTGGTTCTTTACATGAACGTCGGGGAGAATACACCAATTTTGATTTAGCCAATTGTAATACTTGTGAAGAGTTTTTAAGTGAAACTTGGGGTAGGATTTTAGGCAAACACATAAAACAAGATGGTAAAGATCGATTAAATTTAGAGAGCGATATATATGGATTCCAATTTGGTCATGATTTGCTGAATAATGTAAGTGATGATGGAAGTCATAATTATACAGGTATCTATTTAACCTATAGCAAAGCGCATACCGACTTTTCCGATAAATATCGAGCTGTACATGGAATAATTGATCATCATAAACGAACAGGAAAAGGCAAATCAGAATCATTGAGCTTGGGATTAACCAATACTTATTTTTCAGTAGAGAATAACTATTTAGATTTAGTTGGACAGTTTTCCTATTTACGTAATAAATATGAAGCTCGTAATGGTAATAATCCACATACTCAAAATGGGTGGGCATTTGCCATTTCGGCTGAAGCTGGGCACACCTTTAAAATAAATCAGAATGATCTTGATAAAGACTATTGGATAGTTGAGCCTCAAGTTCAATTAGTGTACCAATATGTTGATTTAGATAGTTTTAAAGATAAATATCGTCGTGTTGATCAAAATAATCAGGATCTATTACGGGGTAGAATCGGTATTCGTTTGGGTAATAATAACCAAGCAACAGTTGAGCAGCATACCACATTCTATGCAATTGGTAATATTCTGCATGACTTTATCAAGCCAAGCCAAGTTACCATAGGTAGAGATAAACTGCGTGAAAATTATGCTCGTACATGGGGAGAATTGGGCGTTGGGTTAAAAACGCCTTTATTTGAAAAGACTTATCTTTATGGCGATGCTCGCTACGAACACGATTTTGGAAATACCAAACGGCAAGGTTATCGAGGAAATATCGGTATTGAACATAAATGGTAAGTGTCAATTAATAATGTAAATTATGATTTAGCTTCAAAGTGTTATCTATGTTACACTCATCTTATACGTAATGGCTTGTTTAGCATTACGTATATTTTTTATCTAAACATTGTGGTTAAATAATGAAAATATTGATTTTTTTAGACTTATTAATCAACTAAGTTTGCAGCAAGATAACTCAATAATCATAATGAATAGCTAATAACAGCAAATACTTAAATTTTTAACTCAAGCTATTCTTCAATCAGTTCGGTTTTTTAAGAGCGTTAAAAGCATCGTCATAAAGTGCTTTTTATCCTCTTTTAATATTGAAAAAAATTCTTGATCCATTTGTTCAACTAAAGGAACGGTTTCATTTGCCTTATCAAGCCCTTTTTGTGTTAATACAATTGATTTTGCACGACTATCTTTGATTGAACAAGTGCGTTTAATGTAATCTTTTTTCTCTAAATTCTCTAATATTTGAGAAATAGTCATGACATCAATATTCGTTTTATGGGATAGAATAACTTGTGTTATCTCATCAGGATATTGAGATAAATAAGCTAGGGTCGCTAGCACAATAAATTGGGGATGTGTGATAGACTGTTTTTTTAAACAATTTTTTATATTTGTATGCCAGGACGAATAAGTTTTCATAAAAAGAAAACCAACAGAGTCTGAATCAGATTGGAATTGCGTCAAAAACTTATTGTCCTTTGCCATAACTTACCCTTCAACTAACCTATTTAATTTGTATGTTTTATCAATAATATCATCCGAAATCTGTTTAATAAAATTATAAGATGCATGAGTATCCATTTTCGGATCCGGTTTTAATGAAATTTCAGATTTTAATGCATATTGATTATGCGATAATTCAGTAATTTGATGTGAAAAATAGAGTAAACCTATGTCAGGCATATCAAATTGTTCGGTAAATTCTTGTTCATTAATTATTTTAGATAACGTCACGTCCATTTCTGGCATATTTTGTAATTTAAAAATACCTTTAGAACCGGTTTTTAACTCGCCCGTGATACGAAAATCTTCAAGATCGGTTTCCCATAATTTTCTGAAATTAAGATCAGTATAGTATGGCCATATTTTAGATGGTGTAGCCTTTGTTGGTAGTACAAAAGAAATTGAAATAGTATTCATCGTTTTTTCCTCGTTTTAATAAGTCTGCATATTATAAGTATACTTATTAAATAAGTAAAGAAATTTTATTGTATTAAAAAAAATTATATTCATTATTAAAATCAGTTGGTTAATTCAAAAAGAAAATAATTAAGATCTGACTAATTCATATAAGGATTGTCGTTTTATTAACAAAATAAAATGCCGTATCAGGATATATTGAAACTTGCAAAGGTAAAATATTTACAATTGTTTTTTTATTTAATCCGTTCAATTTAGTCGGTAAATGATACAATACCACCTTGATTTTGTAATAGACCATAGTTTAGGAACAAATTTGATGAAAAATGACATCCACCAGCAACGTATTTTAATTCTTGATTTTGGTTCACAAGTTACCCAATTAATTGCACGTCGGATTCGTGAAATTGGTGTTTATTGTGAGCTTTGGCCGTGGGATGTATCGGAAGAAAAAATTAAACAATTCAATCCTAAAGGGATTATTTTATCGGGTGGTCCAGAAAGTACGACAGCACAAAATAGCCCAAGAGCCCCCGAATATGTTTTTAACGCAGGTGTGCCTGTTTTAGGTATCTGTTATGGTATGCAAACTATGGCAATTCAAGTTGGTCAAGGTGGACAAGTCACCGGTTCAAATCAACGTGAGTTTGGTTATGCTAAAGTCGACATTATCGGACGCTCAAAATTAACTGACGGCATTTTAGATAGTACTAACAACGATGGTATAGATCAACTTGATGTCTGGATGAGTCATGGTGATAAAGTCACAACTTTACCGGATAGTTTTACGGTCATTGGTCGAACAGAAACCTGCCCATTTGCCATCATGGCTAATGATGAAAAGCAATTTTATGGCGTTCAGTTTCATCCCGAAGTCACTCATACAATAAAAGGGTTTGAATTGCTCCAACGGTTTGTAATCGATATTTGTCATTGTGAAAAACTATGGACACCATCTTCTATTATTACCGATGCAATTACCCGAATAAAAGAAAAAGTCGGCAAAGATAAAGTATTACTAGGGTTATCGGGTGGCGTTGACTCTTCTGTTACGGCATTATTACTCCATCAAGCCATTGGTGATCAGCTGACCTGTGTTTTTGTCGATCATGGTTTATTACGTTTGAACGAAGCGCAACAAGTTATGGACATGTTCGGCAATAAATTTGGGTTAAATATTATAGCCGTGAATGCCGAAGACCGCTTTTTAGCAGCCCTAAAAGGGGAGGCCGATCCCGAAGCTAAACGCAAGATTATAGGGCGTGAATTTGTCGCTGTGTTTGATGAAGAAGCGGCAAAACTCAAAGATGTGAAATGGTTAGCACAAGGTACTATTTATCCTGATGTGATCGAATCTGCGGCAGCTGATACCGGTAAAGCACATGTGATTAAATCGCATCATAATGTCGGTGGTTTGCCAGAAGAGATGAAAATGGGGTTAGTGGAACCACTACGAGAACTTTTTAAAGATGAAGTACGTAAAGTTGGGTTAGAGTTAGGTTTACCATATGACATGTTATATCGTCATCCATTCCCTGGACCGGGTTTAGGCGTTCGAGTACTTGGCGAAGTGAAAAAAGAGTATTGTGACTTACTCCGTCAAGCTGATGCGATCTTTATCGAAGAACTGTATAAAGCCGACCTATACCACAAAGTCAGCCAAGCTTTCACCGTATTTTTACCGGTACGTTCAGTCGGCGTAATGGGGGATGGGCGTAAATACGACTGGGTTGTCTCGTTACGTGCAGTTGAGACTATCGACTTTATGACCGCTCACTGGGCACATCTGCCATATGACTTCTTAGGACGAGTATCAAATCGGATCATTAATGAAGTAAACGGAATATCTCGCGTTGTTTATGACATCAGCGGTAAACCGCCAGCGACGATTGAGTGGGAATAAAAAATAACTTAATAATCCAGCATAATCGAAATATCAGCGCTGATAAAGCGCTGTTTTTTGCTGTAGTATTTTCCAATCTGCTGATTACAAACAGTATAACAGTCATTTGGGTAGAGAAATTGTCTTATTATCGTTGATGATTAAAAATGCGTGCTTAATGTCTAATTACAACCTTATCCTTTAAACCCAACCAAGATAAGGTTGTCATGTTTATCCCATAAAATGAACTAAAATAAACTATTTTTATTAACCGATTTTACTTTTTCTACATGGGACTCAATGACATCCCAATGTTCAACGATCTTATTGCCTTCGACACGATAAATATCACATACTTTATTTACAGTACCGTCTGGTAGGGAACATTTATAAAATACGTAAACCATATTCGCTTCACAACTGATGTTGACAATATCGAGTTTGGGTTTAGTTTTAATAAACTCTTTGAAAAATTTAATAAATCCTGCTTGACCATCTTCAACCTGAGGATTATGTTGAATATAGTTTTCTGATACATAATGAGGAATTTTATCCACATTACCGTTAATAAAAACATCTTTGTAATAATTTTCGATCAATTCTTTATTTTTCATCATAGTTACCTTTTGTTAGAAAGACATACATTCTATTGAAATTAATGATTTATTAAGAAAAGAAGAAGATCTGAATAGCTATTGTGTATTAAAAAATGGATATGATAATGATAAAGACTGTAAATAATAAATGGCTGTTAGTGTTATACCACCTCCTTAATCAAATGTCACGATTTCTGTTTAAACTCGATTAGTCTAAAGTCGACCATATTAGGTCATTTTAATCTTACTGCGATAACTTAACACAATAACTAATTATTTTATCAATATAAAGCATTCGTCATAGGCATCAAAAAAGTCTAAAGGCTATCATAGTCTATCTATTAAAATGTATTGGATAAGTATATACTTAAACAAATGCTGTGTATTTGTGATATCAGTAATGTTTCATTTATGAAGGATTATCAAATATGATTTTAGGTAATATTAACCATTTAAATTTAGTCCCTTATTTGCCTGCCAAAATAAAGCAATCGATTGAATATATCAAAGATAATGTCAATCAAAATACGCCTATAGGGCGTTATGACATTGACGGTGATAAGATATTTTTTATGCTATCTGATAGTTCAACTCGTCACATTGACAAGGCTAACCCTGAATATCATCAAAAATATATTGATGTGCAAATTGTATTAAACGGTCAAGAGGGAATGGCGATTAATACTTTACCACCTTACACTAACAGGCTCGATGATCAACTTACTACTAACGATATTGCATTTGTTGAAACCCCGAAGGAAGAAACATTACTGGTTTTGCATTCAAACGATTTCATTGTTTTTTTTCCTAATGAAGTCCATAAACCTTTGTGTGCAATAAACAATAACATTAATACTGTTCGTAAAGTGGTCATCAAAATAGCCTTAGATCATCTTTAATTTAGGAATCATTGCGCTAAATTGAGATGAATTTAGCGCATATACTATGACATAGTTGCCAAAATTGCATCCAAGCAAATGAGTTTAATAAATAGTGAACATCTATTTTCAATGCTTACTTCGAAAAGTCGGTTAACTGGCACATTATGCTTAAATGTTCTGGCATTAACGGAGTACGATAAAACTCATTATGATATTTTGCTCATTGAATTTTATTGATAAATTTGTTAGCGTTAATAAAAGAACCGTAAAACCCATAAACTCATCAACGGTGAATTAGTACTATATTTCATCACTCATCACTGGTATAATATACAGTTAAATTTTCATTTGAATTGTACAAAAAACATACTTAAGAAGAGATCTATGTCAATTAAAGATATCGATATTCGAGGTGCGAGAACGCACAACTTAAAAAATATTAATGTCATTATTCCACGCGATAAACTTGTCGTTATTACCGGGCTTTCAGGTTCTGGTAAATCTTCATTAGCATTTGATACGCTTTATGCAGAAGGGCAACGGCGTTATGTCGAGTCATTATCCGCCTATGCACGACAGTTTTTATCATTAATGGAAAAACCCGATGTTGATCACATTGAAGGATTATCACCAGCGATTTCAATTGAACAAAAATCTACATCGCATAATCCACGTTCAACGGTCGGTACGATTACTGAAATTTATGATTATCTCAGGTTACTTTTTGCCCGAATAGGAGAGCCTCGTTGTCCAAATCATAATTTACCGTTAGCAGCGCAAACCGTATCGCAAATGGTCGATAGCATTATGGCATTACCGGCTGAAAATCGATATATGCTACTTGCACCAGTGGTGACCGAACGTAAAGGGGAATTTGTTAAGCTTTTTGAACAGCTTTCTGCAAGCGGTTATATACGGGTAAGGGTAGACGGTGATGTCTATGATTTATCTGATCCTCCACAACTTGAATTACAAAAAAAACATACTATTGAAGTTGTTGTCGATCGTTTTCGTATTCGTGATGATTTAAAACTACGTCTGGCAGAATCGATTGAAACAGCACTATCCATTACCAATGGTATAGTTAAAGTAGCTAATTTGGATGATCCAAAAGCTGAAGAAAAAATATTTTCGGCTAATTTTGCCTGCCCAATTTGTGGTTACAGCATTTCTGAGTTGGAACCTCGTTTATTTTCATTTAATAATCCAGCGGGTGCTTGTCCCGAATGTGATGGTTTAGGTGTTCAACAGTACTTTGATCCTAAACGCATTGTACAAATGCCTGAAGTTTCGTTAGCTGCGGGCGCAATAAAAGGCTGGGATCGTCGTAATTTTTACTATTTTCAGATGTTAAAATCTTTGGCGGATCACTATAAATTTGATATTGATAAGCCTTACGAAAAATTACCTGAAAAAATAAAAGATATTTTATTAAATGGTTCGGGTAGTACCGAAATTACCTTTGTTTATACTAATGATCGTGGTGATGTGGTTAAACGAAAACATACTTTTGAAGGTATCATAAATAACTTAACGCGTCGCTATAAAGAAACCGAATCACAAACGATTCGTGAAGAATTAGCTAAATACATCAGTAACCGCCCATGTCCATGTTGTCATGGATCAAGGTTATGTACAACAGCAAGACATGTATTTATTAACGATACAAATTTACCAACGATTAGTGATTTAAGTACTCAACAAGCAAAAGAATTTTTTGACAACTTAGTATTAACCGGCCAACGTGCCCAAATTGCAGAAAAAATTCTGAAAGAAATTAATGACCGATTACAGTTTTTAATCAATGTTGGACTTAATTATTTAACGTTATCACGTTCGGCAGAAACCTTATCCGGCGGTGAAGCGCAACGTATTCGCTTAGCCAGTCAAATCGGTGCCGGTTTAGTTGGCGTAATGTATGTACTTGATGAGCCTTCTATCGGTCTACATCAGCGTGATAATACTCGCTTAATTGATACATTGACTCATTTACGTGATTTAGGTAATACCGTCATTGTGGTTGAACACGATGAAGAAGCGATTATGGCTGCCGATTACGTGATTGATATTGGTCCGGGGGCAGGGGTTCACGGGGGCGAAGTTGTGGCTCAAGGAACACCTAAACAAATCATGGAAAATAATGCATCGCTAACAGGAAAATATTTATCCGGTAAAGAAAAAATCGAAATCCCCGCAACGCGTACCAAAGTTGATAAAAAACGGATGTTATCGCTAATCGGGGCAACGGGTAATAATCTTAAAGATGTCACGTTAAATATTCCGGTCGGACTGTTTACCTGTATCACTGGGGTATCGGGATCGGGCAAATCCACTTTAATTAATGATACTTTATACCCACTCGCTCAAAATGAACTCAATGGTGCTGAAAAAAGTGATATTGCACCTTATAAATCCATTAAAGGTCTTAACTTTTTTGATAAAGTTATCGCGATAGATCAAAGTCCGATTGGACGAACACCACGTTCAAATCCTGCTACTTATACCGGATTTTTTACATCGATTCGTGAGCTTTATGCAGGAGTACCTGAAGCACGAGCCAGAGGGTACAATCCGGGGCGATTTAGCTTTAATGTAAAAGGTGGACGTTGTGAGGCTTGTCAAGGCGATGGCTTAATTAAAGTTGAAATGCACTTTTTACCTGATATTTATGTGCCATGTGATCAATGTCATGGTGCACGCTATAATCGTGAAACGCTTGAGATCAAATACAAAGGTAAATCTATTAACGAAATTTTAAATATGACCGTTGAAGAAGGGCGTGAATTTTTTGATGCGGTTCCAATGATCTCTCGAAAATTACAAACCTTGATTGATGTTGGTTTGGCTTACATTACTATTGGTCAATCGGCAACGACATTATCGGGTGGGGAAGCTCAGCGAGTTAAATTAGCCAAAGAACTATCAAAACGTGACACAGGTAGTACGCTCTATATTTTAGATGAGCCAACGACTGGTTTGCATTTTGCCGATGTTAAACAATTACTTGCGCAATTGCATACTTTACGTGATAAAGGTAATACTATTGTCGTCATTGAACATAATTTAGATGTCGTCAAAACCGCTGATTGGATCGTGGATCTTGGGCCAGAAGGGGGGAATGGTGGCGGTGAAATTATTGCCGAAGGTACACCAGAAGAGGTTGCAAAATCGAAAATATCTTACACGGGTCAATATTTAAAACCACTATTAGATAAACAAAAAAGAAAGTAAAATAGAGTCAATTTTGATTAAAGGATTAAAAAGGACGGGAGGCAACTCCCCACTTTTATTTATTTCTCTATTAATAAACATCGATAAAAAGTTCATTAATTGAATTAGTTTAACTTTTTATCGATATAATAATCAGAAAATAGGTACATCTAGGGAGGGGCTTTTGTCATTAGAAATCTTAGCGATGATCATCATCGCCTATCTTTGTGGTTCATTGTCAGGTGCTATGATAGTTAGTCATGCTATGAAATTGCCCAACCCCTTAACGCATGGCTCTCACAATCCTGGGGCAACCAATATCCTACGAATTAATGGTAAACTACCTGCTATTGTTGTCTTAATTTTTGATATGTTCAAAGGTACGCTACCTGTGTATCTGGCGTATCGAATAGGAATATCGCCCTTCTTTTTAGGTATTATTGGCATTTCTGCTTGTCTTGGGCATATTTTCCCCTGTTTTTTTCATTTTAAAGGCGGTAAAGGGGTTGCGACAGCATTAGGGATGATGGCACCGATTGGACTTGATTTTACAGGATGTTTTATACTGACTTGGCTAATAACCTTATTGATAACGGGCTACTCATCAGTTGCAGCTATTATCGGGTTTCTTATGGCGCCATTTTATGTTTGGTTGTTTAAACCTGAGTTGACCTTACCGGTAACTATGCTTTCTTGCCTCATTATTGTTCGCCATAGTAGTAATATTATGCGTTTATTAAAAGGTGAAGAACCAAAAAGCTTAAAGCGATTAAAACTGTAATTTAATGGCATCAGTCGGATTCAGAACGGTTAACATAACAGTATTGACATGACGATAGCGATGAAAAATGAGTTGTTAACTTCACAAATTATTACTTGATGATTATCAGTTAGAAATTCGTCTAAAAAAGTATCAATTTCAATAAAATTCTCGAAAAAAGAACACGTACATTGATGATGATTGATTCTTCATCGAATTAATTGGTGTTATCACTTTCCTTTTAACTTAACTTATCCAAAAATAATCATCTTTTCAGTTTAATGGTATTGAGTATATTGCTCTTTGGATTCATCATTGACCAAAAATAACGTTGTATCACTGGCTAACACCGCGTTATGCAAACGTATTTTATCTTGTTCATTAAGCTGCTTAATACAAGCAACGACATAACTACACGTTTTATTTTGTAAGGCTTTTTCAATCGTTGATACCAGATTTTCATTTTTTATATTGGTGATATGGATTACTTTTTGCTTATCTAAACCGGCAAAGTTAACCCAAGATCGCTTTAACATCGGTCTATCGGATAACCAAAGCTGCCATTTTTTTGCTTTATTAAATGAACGTAATAACGGTCGCTGTTGTTGTAATACTTGCTGAAAAGGAGATTCAAACTCAAACGCCATAATTTGTTGTGATGATTGTTCAATAAGCATAATGACCTCTAACTGTATTAATATACAGTGTATATTAATACAGTATTTTAAGGTTGTAAATATTTTTTATGTTATGTTAGGCTAATCAATTATTAGGCTAACAAAGCGATCAAGAACGAAAATATTGATAAGTCCAAATGCCTAAAAAAGTCATCAATACCGAGCCAACAACATGGATACCTATTGTCGCTAATGCCCATGTTACTCTGCCTTCCTGCAATAAATTAACAATTTCAGCCGAAAAAGTAGAAAAAGTTGATAAACCACCACAAAAACCCGTGACGATTAATAAACGCCATTCAGGGGAAAGATTAGAATGATTAAAAAAAGCGATGGCAAAACCAATAATATAGCCAGCAATTAAATTAGATAATAGTGTTCCGATTGGAATAGTAAAGGCAACCACATTGAATTTAAGTGATAAAAACCAGCGAAGTAAACCACCCGCTACAGAACCGAATGAAATGGCTAAAATAAGTTTTAGCATCAACAATCCTTAATAAAATTTGAGAAATGATCTTTACTCAGTGAATGAGAATGTCATTATAAAATGACTTAATGAATATTGACTAGTTTTTGTATAACAAATTCTAATAACGCTGCTTAAACACTGAGTTTCAATAGGGTATCAAAAAAATAGAGTTCTTAGGGTATCTCTAATAGTACTTAACATAAGTTATTCAAATCAATCTTAACCGATTAAATTGATTTGTTAAGGAATGAATGATAAACATAGAAATTTATTATTAGATTACGATAAAATGGAGATCTCAAAAGATTCAAACGGAAATAATATGTTTACGGGTATTGTACAGGGTGTTGGTCAAATAATTGATATTAACGATCAAGATAAATTACGAACTTATAAAGTTAAACTTCCAAGTCAGCTAACGCAAAATATTGAAATTGGTGCTTCGATTGCGAATGATGGATGTTGTTTAACGGTAACAGGTTTTGCAGATGATTGGGTCTCATTTGATATCATGCAAGAAACGCTAGCTTTAACCACATTAGGCGATAAAAAACTGAATGATTACGTTAATATTGAACGCAGTGCAAAATATGGCGATGAAGTCGGTGGACATATCATGTCTGGACACATCTCTTGTACAGCAACGATTGTTGATATTCAAAAAACGGCAACCAATTGCCAGATGCAACTTACACTACCCAAACAGTTTATAAAGTATGTTTTATATAAAGGTTTTATCGGCATTGATGGGGCTAGTTTAACGGTGGGCGAAGTAGATGAAAATCGTTTTAAAATTCACCTTATTCCCGAAACATTAGCGATAACAACGTTTAAAAATAAAAAAGTTGGTGATAAAGTCAATATAGAAATTGATTCACAAACTCAAGCGATAGTTGATACGGTTGAGCGAGTATTAGCAACTAAGTTTAAATGAGGTTGAAATAGAACATTGTGATGTAAACTGCCGATTAGTCAATAAGTTAGTTATTTATTTTATTCATTTAAAATATAAGGAGTAAACATGCGTCATTCTACCAAATTGAAACCCTTGTTTTACGGAGTATTATTGTTATTCACTAGTTACAGTTATGCATCTGAAATGCAGCTATCCAGTCCTGATTTAAATAAAAATGGTTTTACAGATCAATTTATTTATAATCAATTTGGTTGTCAGGGTAAAAACCTATCGCCTAGCATTGAATGGAATAATGTACCTAAAGAAGCAAAAAGTTTGGCATTAACCATGTATGATCCAGATGCGCCAACCGGATCAGGATGGTGGCATTGGACGGTTATCAATATTCCGGTCGATGCGACAGCGTTAAAGCAATCAGCTGGTAATAATATTGATTTATTGCCTAAGGGAAGTCAGCAAGTTCGTAATGATTTTGGTACGGCTAATTATGGCGGACCTTGCCCACCAGAAAACTCTAATCACCGTTATCAATTTACACTCTATGCACTTGATATAGACAATATCAATGTTGATGATAAAACAACGCCAGCTTTAGTTGGTTTTATCATCAATTCGCATCAAATCGCTAAAGCATCCATTACCTTCAATTACGGTCGTTGATGAGAAAGTTACTCTTCAATATGAAGTCTTTTATTAGTGATTGAATATAAAAGTTTGATAATATCGAAATCAACTAATCAAACCAAAAGTATACAAAATCAACATTATTTGATTTTGTATACTTACTCAACGAAAAGTTTTATTTATCTTGCAGGAATTTAGCGATATTAGCAATATCGTTAGGCGTGGTTTGACAACAACCGCCAATTAATTTAGCACCAGATTCTATCCAGTTTGTTAACTGATTAGCAAAGGTACAATTATGTTGCGGGTTAGGGTGCCATTGTTTGATTAAAGGATCATATACTTCGCCAGAATTTGGGTAAACGATTAATGGTTTTGATGTGAGTTTGTTTAACACATTTAGTGACCTTGTCACTTTTTCTAATGCAATGCAATTGATGCCTACACTGGCAATTTGCTCAATATTATTTAAATATTCGACAACTAAAGATAACGGTGTTCCATCACTCAGATGCTGATCATCTTTCAGTGTAAATGAAAACCAGCAACTTATTTTAGGAAATTGTTTAATCACCTTTGTTAATGCTTTTATTTCTGTAAAAGAAGGCAAGGTTTCACAAGCGAGTAAATCCACATTGGCATCGATAAGTGCTTTTATGCGGACATAATGAAAGTCCATAAAGGCTTCTTCAGTCAGTTGATAGGCTCCTGTATATTCGGAACCGTCAGCTAAATAGGCGCCATAAGGCCCAACAGACCCGGCAATAAGTAAAGGTTTAGGTTGGTCTAATTCGCTTAAATACTGTTGTTTAGCTTGTTGTGCAAGTTCAACACTTTTTTGTATTAACGCAATAGAATCGTTGAGATTAATGCCTTTTTTAGCAAATCCTAAAGGTGTTGCTTGATAACTTGCTGTAATGGCACAGTCTGCGCCAGCTTTAAAATAGTCATAATGAACTTGCCGAATTAATTCAGGTTGCTCAAATAATACTTTTGCTGACCATAAACTATCATTTAAATCGCTTCCACGACGTTGTAACTCGCTGGCAAGTGCACCGTCAACAATGATAAAGTTTTTTTGGTTTAATAAATTCTTAATCGGATTATTATTAATCATTTTGAGTAACTCGAGTTTTGTACTTATGCGTCAAATGGTAAACCATAAAACAAACAATGACAAAAGGGATGCCACAATATAGCGCTATTCGTTGTTCTGGATCAAAAGCCAGTCCAATACAGGCAATCACGCACAAAATTGTGCCTAGAATCGGGACTAAAGGGTAGTAGGGCGCTTTATATTTTAAATTAATAATTTGTTCTTGAGAAAGCTTTTGCCTAAAAAAGTAATGTGATACACAAATACTTAACCAAACAGCAACCACGGCAAAACCTGAAATAGCTGTTAACGCAACAAAGACTGTATCGGGTGCAATCACACTAGAAAACAACGCCAGTAATCCCCCTAACATACTCACCGTTATAGCGGTGGTTGGAATCCCTTTAGTGGTTAATCTTGAAAAGCATTTAGGCAAAGTACCTTGATTTGATAACGACCATAACATTCGACCTGATGCATAAAGTCCTGAATTAGCCGCCGATAAAATGGCAGTTAAAATTACAAAATTAAAGATATCGGCAGCATAAGGGATACCAATATTTTCAAAAACCATCACAAAAGGACTTTTAATGACGCCTGCTTGTTCCATGGGCAATAAAGCCGCCAGTACAAAAATAGTGCCAACAAAAAAAATGATTAACCGTAAAATGGTTGTTTTTATGGCTAAAGGAATACTTTTTTCAGGCTGCTTAGTTTCACCCGCAGCAATACCAATTAGTTCTGTACCAGAAAAGGCAAAATTAACCGATACCATTGTCATGATGATAGGTGTCAATCCATGTGGAAACCAACCATTATCTGTAATATTGTGTAGAAATGGGGCTGGCATATCGTTTTTCATCGGTATAAAACCAAAAATAGCTGCGCTGCCCGCAATAATAAAAACTATAATCGTAATGACTTTAATTATTGAAAACCAAAATTCACTTTCCGCAAAAAATTGTGCAGTCACAATATTCAAAACAAATATAACTGCACAAAAAATTAAACACCAAACCCAAACAGAAATATCCGGAAACCAATACTGCATACACATACCCGCAGCGGTTAGACTTGAACCCAATGCAACTGTCCAGGTTAGCCAATATAACCAAGCAACGGTATAGCCAGTAGCGGGGCTAATGAAACGTGAAGCATACGTATGAAAAGCACCGGTTTCGGGCATAGCAACCGCAAGTTCGCCAAGGCACAACATAACTAAAAAAACGACCAAAGCACCAATTAAATAGGCAATAATCGCTCCCACGGCTCCTGCGGTTGCAATAATATAACCGGTATTAAAAAATAATCCTGTGCCAATCACGCCACCTAACGATAACATAATTAAATGCCGAGTTTGCATAGTACGTTTAAATTGATTCTCAGGTGATTTAGATAGATGATTGTTCATAACATGGTATGTCCGCTAGCGTATTAAAAAATTATTTATTGTCTCAATTCACATCAAAAATGAGTGAAAAAATCGTCTTCACTATAAAATTTACCATTCACTTCTGCTTGATGTGTATCACTTGAATAGTTGGCATCTGAATATATCCCTTCCATTCCATTTTTTTCAAAAGTGAAAAGAATTGATTCATCTAACCACGATTTTATATCATTTCCTAATACTATTTTATCAATTTGTTCTTGTGTAACAATGTTTTGTTGATAATTTTCAAATTGAGCTGCAATATAATTTATAACGTCAAATGGCATATCAAGTTTAAGTTTGAAAAGATGAATATTATCGTCACTAGATAATCCACGAAAACTCTCATTACTATCATAATCAATTAATAAATCAGCATTAATATCGCCGACATTAGTATGCCAATTAAATTTATAGGACATGCTCCTATTAAGTTTATCAGGATTAACATAATGAGGATCGCTCGATTCGAATCCATATCCAAATTCGCCTAATACAAACGACAGCATACTGATTCCATCCATATTTATAAATTCATTATTCGATGAGATTGAACCAAGGTTTTGGTTTCCATACGTTAATGAACCTATCTTAATGTCTATTGAATCATAATAATCCTCATCAGTTTGATTTATTGATTGATTTATTAATATTTGGTTTAACATAGCGGATGCGTTGTCATTGAAAAAATTCTGGGATATAACTTTATAAATGGTTAAATTGTTATGTAATATTCCATTTTTGACATCACCATTTCTGACAGCTTTTACATCCTGAAAATTTAGCTCTTTTTTAAATGTCGTAACATATTGATAATTTCTGTCAATAAGATCATAATTTTCTTCTGAATAATAAAGATTTTTCAACTCCAATACATAATTTAAAGAGCTATGACTGCTTTCGGGCTCGGTTTTGATAGAAACTTGATCAAGTTTCAAGGATAGGTTTCTGAATTCCGATGTTAATTCTAATTTGTCCCAGTGTGAATTTACGCTGACAGTTGAAAAATCTTTAGAAACATTGAAAAAGCACTCACCTTCAGTTAAGTACAAATTGTTTTCGCCAAACACATGATTGACTAGATTTATCTTAATAGGGTTATTTTTCAAATAAATACTGAACTCTTTTTGAAAACTTAAATTGGCATGACCAGTGATGAATGATTGGTTATTTGACCATTTCCAAAGCTCTGGAAATGCTTTTTCAGTCATTTGATAATCTATCATTGCGACTTGAGGTGTAAAATCACCTTTAGCGATATTGACGATAGGAAAAGGGCCGTGATAAATTGTAATATCATCACTAAAGAGGATATTTTTATCATTCTCAAGATCCGTTTGATTATCTACTGATTCGGTGATAGTCAGGTGTAATTTCGTTGAGAATAGACCTTTATCATAATGGCTTTTGGTTATATTGATCTTACTCATATCCTTGCTGCCATTAATTTTTTCACTGATTAATGACAGGGTATTATCAATTTCATTTTCAATTTTATTGCCAATGTACCAAGTTGAACCTAAATATCCTATGCTTAAGACTGCAACTATTCCTATTGTAAATTTAATTTTTTTCATTGTTTTCCCGTTATTTTTTATAATTATTAATTTGATTTTGATAAACCTAAAGCAACGCCTAGTTAGCCTATCAAGCTAATTAGGCGTAACTAAAAAGAGTCTTAAAGAGAAAGAATTAGACGATTAAAATCATTTTTATTCATTTTTTGTCCATTGATTATCACGTCAGAATCACTCTGTTTTGTTTTCAAATCCAGATAGATACCTTGCTTATCTTCATCAATAGAAATAAGAGGATGATCTTTAATCTTAGATTTCGCGATTAAATTAATCATATATAATTTTCCAGCAATCATATCATCAGTCACATCCGTTTCATTGTAATTTTCCGTTTGTGCCCACATACGTGCTAATACTTTAAATGGAATCTGAATGTTATAACTTAACATGCGATCGGGGGTAATATCATTATTATTGTCATCCGTTGATAAGTTGTTATCGACTATCGCTGATGTGTTGGCAATAATATCGCCTGCAGCATTATGCCAATTTAACAAACCATCCCATTGAATTTTTGAAAAGTCAGATGAATTTTGTTCAATAAATAAACTTTCAAACGGATTCTGTGTGTTAACCCCTTCAAAATTAAACTTAAACTCACCATGACCTAAATTTTGTTTGCCAAAATTGAACGATTCAATATTAGCCTCATAACTGCCCTCTGTGCTATTATTTGGATTAGATCGAACATCTTGCTTAAAGAATATATTATTAAAAACAAATGGCGCTTGTGGATTGAAACTTAAGACAGTTGTTTTCAATTTTTCTATGTTCATCTTGGATTGATAATTAGGTATATTAGCTCCATTGATCGGATCAAATGTTATTGTGTACTGAGCTGAACTACTTATATTATCAATATCTATTTGGACTGGAAGACTTGATCGAGCGTTTATCGTTAAAGTATCAACGTTTGAGTTTAGATCAACGATATCATCTCCTTTATTTTCTAAGTTAACCTTAAGATTGCTCAATGAGATTGAACTAACCTGATCAATTTTATATCTTAATTTATCAAGCTTTATAGACATCGATGAGGTCAATTCATTTAAATCACTGGTGATGGTGATGTTGCCTTCTGAAATATCTATTCCTTCTTTAAACTGAGGCATGTCAATAGTATTCAAGGCTTTTGTGGTAATTTTTGTGACGACATAATCACTAAATTTAATCCCCATAGTGGCGGTAATAAAAGGTTTATCTCCTGCAAGTTTCCAAAGAGTTGGATTGTCTTTTTCAGTCATTTCATATTCAATCCATGCCAATTGGGGGACAAAGTTACCTTTAATTAATGCGGCCATAGGGAATGGACCATGATGGATAGTTATATCGTCATCAAAAACGGTTTTTGGTTCATTGACAACATATTCAATACGGGGTTTTTCGGTTATAGTAAGGTGAAATTTGGATGTAAAAATATTTTTTTGATAATTGCTTGTTTTGATTGATATATCATATTGATTTTGGTAGCCATTAATCGTTTCATTAATGTTGATTAATTGACTATCCAATTCTTTCTCAATTTTATTGCCAACATACCATGAACTACCTACATATCCGATTGCTAATAGCGCTACAAAGCCGATAGCTAATTTACTTTTTTTCATTGGTTTTCTCTTTTAATTCATTGTTATTACATAAATTATGTGCTCATAATTCAGAGACGAGTAAAACTAAATTATTATCAATAAACTATCTTATTATGAATAAATAGTTTTATGCGATTCTGACCTTTCAATTCTAATGGATTTCAGAACGATAAGCGAGTTTTTAAGTGATTTTATAAAATCACAATTTATTAGAGAAAATATTGATTCTAATTTCATCGCATACTTAGCGATACAGATAAAAAAGCATAGTTAATGGTCAAAATGAGTATGACCTTACTCATTAAGAAGGATAAAGAAAATGTTTGGTAGATAGGAATCAAAACATGATAGTTATTCATCTAACAAATAACGTTTTATATTAACTCCAAATTGACCGGCAATATTAATTTAGCTCTGCTCATTGCTATGTGGGTGACATCCATACAGAGCAATGAGCTATTTATTAAACAATTTTCAAAATGTTGTGTGTTATGCTTGATGTGTGGAAAATTCAGTTAACAAGTTTCTGATATACTCAATACGCTCTATACGTTGTAAATCAGTTTTTTGTAATCTTAATCTATTATTGCCTTCTAAACGATAATTTTTAGGTTCTTTTTGAATGATTTCAATTAAATAATCAACTGAAATTTTATTATTACTACCAAATTCGATAAACCCACCTTTTTCACCAAATTCAATTTTAGTAATGCCTAATTGATTAGCATGAAAACGAATTTTAGTTGTTTCTAACAAAAAGAGAACTGCATCAGGTAATTGCCCAAAACGATCACGCATTTCAACTTGTATATCGGTCAATTCATCTAAATTATTGATACTCGCAATACGTTTATACAAAGATAAACGAGTATTAACATCCGGAATAAAATCGTCTGGAATCAATGTAGGTAAACGTAACTCAATTTCCGTTTGTTGACTGGTCAACAGTGATTCAAGCGTAGGTTCTTTTCCTTCTTTTAAGGATTTTACGGCATCTTCTAGTAGTTCAATATATAAATTAAACCCAATAGTTTCAATTTGACCACTTTGATCGCTTCCTAACAACTCGCCTGCACCTCGAATTTCCAGATCATGCGTTGCTAAAGCAAAACCTGCACCCAAATCTTCTAGGGTTGCGATAGCATCAAGACGTTTTTTGGCATCTTTACTCAATAATTTAGGATGTGGTGTTAATAAATAAGCATAAGCTTGATGATACGAACGACCAACCCGACCACGCAACTGATGCAATTGCGCTAAACCAAATTTATCGGCACGCTCAATAATAATCGTATTAGCGTTAGGAATATCGATACCGGTTTCAACGATGGTAGTACAAACCAAAATATTAAAACGTTGATGATGAAAATCATTCATCACTCGCTCTAAATCGCGTTCATGCATCTGACCATGACCAACGCCAATACGTGCTTCTGGCACTAATTCGGCTAGCTTTTCACTCACGTTATTGATATCCGAGACATCATTATGTAAATAATAAATTTGACCACCACGCAAAATTTCACGCAGGATAGCTTCTCGAATCACTAAATCATCGTATTCTCTGACAAACGTTTTCACAGCTAATCGGCGAGCAGGTGGCGTGGCAATGATAGAAAGATCACGCATACCACTCATCGCCATATTCAATGTTCGAGGAATAGGGGTAGCAGTTAGGGTCAATATATCGATATTGGCTCGCATAGCTTTGATACGTTCTTTTTGACGAACACCAAAGCGATGCTCTTCATCAACAATCAATAGACCAAGATCCTTCCATTTTACATCTTCCTGCAATAATTTATGCGTGCCAATGACAATATCGACTTTACCTTCTGCAAGTGCATCAATGACGGCTCGTTGCTGTTTTGCGGTTTTAAAACGAGACAAACTTTCAATACGTATTGGCCAATTAGCAAAACGATTACAAAAACTTTCATAATGTTGTTGAGCAAGTAAGGTGGTTGGCACCAAAACTGCGGCTTGCTTTTGATTGACGACAGCTAAAAAAGCAGCGCGAATTGCAACTTCGGTTTTGCCAAAGCCGACATCCCCACAAACCAATCGATCCATAGCATAAGGAGAACACATATCCCCGATAACGGCGCCAATGGCATTTTGTTGATCTTCCGTTTCTTGATAAGGAAAGGCTTGGCAAAATAGTTCGTATTGTTCACGATCTTGCTTAAATTCAAATCCTGGTTTACTTTCACGCTCCGCATAAATATCTAACAATTCGGCGGCAACATCACGGACTTTTTCTGCTGCTTTTTGTCTGGCTTTGCTCCAAGCATCTGTCCCTAATTTATTTAAAGGCGCATTTTCTTCATCACCGCCAGAATAACGGCTGATCAAGTTAAGCGATGAAACAGGTACATAAAGTTTGGTATCATTTGCATAAAGCAAAATAAGATATTCAGCCGTAATACCGCCTGTTTCTAACGTCGTTAACCCAGCATAACGTCCTACACCGTGCTCTAAATGCACGACAGGTTTACCAGGGGTTAATTCGGCTAAACTACGAACTAAACTATCGGTATTAATAGCTTGTCTGTTCTCATTTTTACGACGGATAACACGTCGTCCTAACAGTTCATTTTCAGTAATAAAAGCAAAGTGCTGTTGCTCATCAATGAAACCTTGTTCACCCGCACCGACCATGACACAAAAGCGGTTATCAACCGTTGCTTGCTGATCAAGCTGATTAATGCTGGTTGGATAAATACGAATTCGACCTAAAATCTCTTGTAATGCTTCTTTACGACCTTCTGATTCAACCGAAAAAATAATCTTACCATTAAAGTTTTCAGTGAATTGATTAAATTGATGATAAGGGTCTTTCAATTGAATCTGAAAACCAATATCAGGCAAACTCATAAAAGGTAAATTGATATTTTTCGATGACTCATCCACCGTGTTATTCGATACAATCATCCTTGGATAATGTTTAAAATTAGCAAAGATTTCATCCGTTTTAGACCAAATAACTGCGGGTTCAAGTAAAGGACGCATAGGATCAACTTTACGACTTTCATAACGTTGATTAATATCTTGCCAATATTTATTGGCAAACTGCTCGATATTGACCGTATTAATAATTAGCGTATTATCTAAAAAATAAGAAAAAAGTGTCGTTAGCGGCTCACTAAAAAACAAGGCTTGCCAGTATTCAATCCCTGTTGGTAAGATATTTTTACTGACTTGCTGATAAATACTTTCAGGCTCTAATCTGACTTCAAATTTTGCACGCCATTGGCTACGAAACAATTCAATAGCCGCTTTATCAAAAGGAAACTCATGAGCTGGTAATAACTCAATTTCTACAATTTCTTCAAGCGTTCGTTGTGTTTCAGCATCAAACGTTCGGATACTATCAATTTCATCATCAAAAAAATCAATACGATAAGGTTTATCGCTACCCATAGGAAAAATATCAAAAAGTGCGCCTCGTGTGGCATACTCGCCATGTTCCATGACTTGGCTAACAGCGCGATAACCGGCATTTTCTAATTGCATTCGCAAATGTTCACGGCTAATTTGTAAGCCTTTCTTCATAATGAACACATGCCCACCTAAATAACTTTTTGGGCAAACTTTTTGCATTAACGTATTGATCGGTAAAATTAACGCGCCTTTGGTTAAATGTGCAAGATGATAAAGGCAAGATAAGCGTTCAGATACAATATCTTGATGAGGTGAAAAACTATCATAAGGCAAGGTTTCCCAATCAGGAAACGAAATAGCCGGAAAATGGCTAAATTGCTTCAGCTCTTCATAAATGCGGGTTGTTTGCTGCATATCATCGGTGACAATCACCACTAAACCGTTATGCGCAGCAATTGCATCGGCACACAGTTTCGATAATGAGGATCCCACCAGTTGTCCAAACTGTTTTACTTCACCAGGTTTTTGTGGAATAAGTGTTGAAATATTGAGTTTTTTAGACATGATAAATTTAATTGATATTGGTGCAAAAAGTATTAATACATTATAACGTAATTACTTGGATGTTTTCTATAACTGTTTAATCCTGTATGATAAACGTCTTCTATTTAACTTGCAAAACTTTGTCAAAAAGTTTCGGAAATGATAAACATTTATGTCAAAAATATTTCGTCCATTAGTGCTTTATATTGGGTTACGTTATGTATACGGTCAAAAGACTGATGGCTTTGGTCGCTTTGTTTCATGGTTATCGATGATAGGGATCATGCTTGGATCATTGGGATTAATTCTGGTGTTATCGGTCATGAATGGACTAGAAGATCAGATGCAAAATAGTGTGTTAAAGTTCTTACCGCAAGCACAAATCACCACACCACAAGGCAAAATCGTCATAGATAACACGGCATATGAACAATTTGGACAGATTAATGGCGTAAGTCGCATTACGCCGTTAGTCACTAGCGACGTGGTATTGCAAAGTGAACAAAGTATCAATGTAAGTACCTTGATGGGCATCAATCCAGAAAATGATGATCCCATTCAAGATTATATTTATACCGGATCGATATCCGATCTACAGGCTGGGCAATATAATGTAATCTTAGGACAAACATTAGCCAATCAACTCGGCGTGACAGTAGGTAATACAATACGTTTAATGGTTACCGATGCTAGTCAGGTCACACCTGTGGGGCGTATACCATCACAACGTTTATTTACTGTTGTTGGACTATTTTCGGTTAACCATGACATTAACCAAACCTTAATTTACGTCAACCAAACCGATGCCCAAAAATTACTCCGTTACCCAGCTAATACAATTACCGGTTGGCGATTATTTTTGAAACACCCTTTACAAATTGCTGAAATTACGAATACTCCGCTACCGGAAGGACTTGAATTTAAAGATTGGCGAGCAAAACGGGGCGAATTATTTCAAGCAATAAAAATGGAAAAAAACGTCATGGGTTTACTGATTAGCCTTATCGTGATTGTTGCAGCATTTAATATTATTACGTCTTTAAGTTTATTGGTGATGGAAAAACAAGGTGAGGTTGCCATTTTAAAAACTCAAGGATTATCACGTTTTAAAATAATGCTAATTTTTATCATACAAGGCGCAAGTTCAGGGGTAATAGGTACACTACTAGGAAGCACATTAGGACTTGTACTTGCTTGTAACTTAAATAACATCATGGAAACCTTAGATTTATCGCTTGCAGGTATAGAATTACCGACATTAATCGAACCTTCACAAATTGTTTTTATTATTATCGGATTACTCATGTTATCGCTAATATCAACCTTATATCCTGCTTATCGTGCTGCAACCATTCAACCTGCCGAGGCGCTACGTTATGAATAATACTCAGCCATTACTGACTGCTAAAAATCTCTATAAAACCTATAAAGAAGGGAAAATGGTGACTGAAGTCTTAAAAAATGTTTCATTTGATCTTCATCCTCAATCATTACTCGCTATTATAGGAAGTTCAGGTTCGGGTAAAAGTACACTATTACATCTACTGGGTGGATTGGACAAACCGACATCAGGTGAAATCATATTCAAATCACAACAGCTTAATCAATTATCAGAACAAGCAAAAGCAAAATTACGCAATCAAGACATCGGTTTTGTCTACCAGTTTCATCACCTTTTACCCGATTTTACTGCACTTGAAAATATCGCTATGCCACTCTTAATTGGTGGTGTATCGCCCAATGAGGCCAAAAAACGGGCGAAAGACATGTTAGCATCAGTTAATTTAACAAACCGAGCCGAACATCGTCCATCCGAACTATCGGGCGGTGAACGTCAACGTGTGGCAATAGGACGGGCATTAATTAATAACCCGTCTTTAGTCATGGCGGATGAACCCACCGGAAACTTGGATAAAGCAACAGCGGACGCTATTTTTGATTTGCTTATCAAACTCAATAAAGAACAAGGAACGGCCTTTTTAGTTGTCACTCATGATCTAGAATTGGCTAAAAAATTGGATAAACAATTGGTTATGAGTGACGGGCAGCTTTCTGAAAGCGGACATTAAAAAAACGATTTAGTGGAAAACAAAATGAATCTATCCTTAATGACGGCAATAAAATTTCGTCAAGGTCGCCGTAAAAGTGGCATGGTATCACTTATCTCGATTATCTCAACTTTAAGCATTGCAATTGGAATTGCCGCACTCATTATTGGCTTAAGTGCCATGAATGGCTTTGAATATGAATTAAAAAACCGAGTGTTATCGGTTGTTCCGCATGGACAGATATATTCTCAATATGGCAATTTAAATGACTGGCAGCATATCCAACAAGAGTTAGAAGAAGATAAAAATATCGTTTCAGCGGCACCATTTATCAGCTTTACAGGGCTTATCGAAAATGGAAGCAAACTTGGAGCCGTTGAGGTACAAGGGGTTGATCCACAGCGCGAAAAAGCCATAAGTGCGTTGCCAAAATATGTATTGGATGATCGTTGGCAATATTTTAAAAACGATAGTCAGCAAATTATTATCGGATCGGGACTGGCAAAAAAACTGTCGGTAAAACAGGGTGCATGGATAACATTGTTAATTCCAGTATCAAGTGATAATAACCAACTCAAACCACCTAAACGTGTGCGTTTACAAGTGGTGGGAATTTTAGATTTAAGTGGTAGCTTAAGTAACAATGTTGCGTTAATCCCCTTATCAGACGCTCAAAAACTTTTAAATATTGGTGACAGTGTCACAGGAATAATGGTCAACGTTAACCAAGTTTATTTAGCTAAAAGCCTATTAGGCAGGGCGATATTAAATCTTGACGAAAACGTCACATACACCAGTTGGGAAAACTCGTACGGTTTTATGTATCGAGACATTCAAATGATACGACAAATCATGTATTTAGCAATGATTGTGGTGATTGGTGTTGCCTGTTTCAATATTGTTTCGACATTAGTGATCGCTGTAAAAGATAAACAACGAGATATTGCAATTCTTAAAACACTGGGCGCAAATAATCGCCTAATTAAACATATCTTTATTTGGTATGGGGTTATTTCAGGCTTAATAGGCAGTTTACTCGGCGTTGTTTTAGGCGTTCTATCCGCTTGGCAGCTGTCAAATATCATGAAAGTAATTGAATCGCTGATCGGGCATAAAGTATTAAATGGAAATGTCTATTTTATTGACTTTTTACCTTCAAAAATTCATGCAACTGATGTGCTAATTGTGTTTATTACTGCCATGCTATTAAGTTTAATTGCCAGTTATTATCCGGCTAAACGGGCATGTAAAATTGATCCGGCAAAAATATTAAACAGTTTTTAAAATGATAAATCAGGCGCTGATAGCACTAGTTATCAGCGCAACATAATGTGATTAGTAATGATATTTTAAATTATCCGGTAATTCATAATGCACATACCCCATATAAATACACCAGATAGTCACGATAAATAATAAACAAATAAACAGTACTGTAAATTTACTTGAATAACCAAACCATTTTATCAATAGCGACACGACCAACCCCAAACCAAAACCGGCAACAGCCCCCCCCAAATGCGCCATATTATTAATACCAGGAAGCAAGCCTAAGCCAGCGGTAAGCACTAAGCTAATGATAATAGCATTGATGGGCATTTCTTTAAGATTGGCCCGATTAACCAAACTATAAGCCAATAATGCGGTAATAATCCCTAAAATTGCACCGGATGCCCCACAACTAATCACGGTACGATCAAGATTAGCAATATCACTGACTAAATTACTGATTAATCCAGAAAGAAAATAAATACCAATAAAGGCAAATTTTGGAAGGCGTTTTTCTAAAATGATGCCCACACTCCATAAGGCGATCATATTCATTAACAAGTGTGACAGGCTGACATGCATAAATAAGCTAGTGAACATGCGCCAATATTGCCCCGAAAAAGTCAATTGCGATACATCGGCGCCCCAATCGACCAAAAACAAGTTTTTTAAAGAATCAACAAAACTACGGCTATCACAAAGACGGGATATTACAAACCAAGCAATATTAATCACAATCAGTGAACTGGTTATTTTGGCTTGGCGTCCTAAATAAATTAAATTTTGTAAAATAGTCATGTAAACTTGTATCCTTATAAATAAAGTGCATAAGTTATTTGATATTGACAACGTTTAAATAAGTGATTTTCCAAAAATAATTAAATCACGCTTTACACCGTCCAGTTCGGCAATCTTTGGACATAATCCCCATTGCTGATACTGCATTTTACTAAAAAGACTCATACTGGGAATATTATGACCAAATACATAACTTAATATGCTATCGATACCGACTTTACGGGCATATTCTTCAATTTGAGCAAGCATATATTGCCCAATTTTTTTACCTCGAAACTGTTCATGAAGATATAAACTCACTTCGACCGTTTTAGAATAAGCAGGTCGCCCATAAAACGAAGATAAACTAATCCAACCACAAGGTTGATTTTGATGCTGAATTAACCAAAGAGGGCGGTTATTCTCATTATGTTGTTCAAACCAATCACGCTTACTGTCGATTGAAACAGGTGATGTATCAGCTGTGACCATACGGCTGGCAATGGTCGAATTATAAACCTCAACAATAAAAGGCAAATCACTGAGTGTGGCATGACGATACGTGATCATAAAATAGAGTCTGTCAATGGATAAGGGAAGGTATTGTAATGAGATTATTTAAATCAGACAACCAATTAATTACCGAAACCGAGTTAACCATTATCAATAAATACAGGACGAAAAATAGTCAATAAACGTAGTTGCAATCATGCTTGAAGGACAATCATTATCACCACGGTTATAAATTAACTCTATGATAAACAAATAATTATTTTGCAATGTGTGTTAGGCTCTTTTATAATGGCAAAGTGATTATCACTAAAATGAATAGGAATAGCAGAATGAATGGAGCCGTTAACCAACCTTATATCGCCTTTGATCCTGAAGAGGCAGAATTTTTGTGTGATTACGATGTCAAATTAGAGTCTAAAAAAATTATTCTTTCCAATATCCACAATATAGTTCTTCGATTTCACATTCCTAAAAAAAGAATACTAACCTTTATCGCATTAATTGCGTCTTGGGTACTGCTTACTGTGCTATACCTAAATTATAATCCGACAGATAAACTATTTTTTAATCTTCTATTAGTCATGTTGCTAGGTGCTATCATGATAGTATTTTCGATCCTTCAACATTATATTGCAGTTTCATTTGAAATCAGGCGACTAAAAAAACTTTACAACAGCTTAAAATGGCCTGTCACCAGTTATTATGCCTTTTTTGAAGAAGGAATTTTAGTCAAATCTTATGATATAGAAGGAATATTTTATTGGAATGACTTTAAAAACATCATAGCCAGTTCTAACGTTATTACTTTTCAATTTTATCCTAAAGGTACTCCAAAAGGTGACTTACTAAAAAATCACTATCCAAAATTACGCCCATTTTATTTAATTATTGATGATGACAAAAAAATCCAGTCAATTTTGGCAAAGGTCAATCATCAACATGATGATTTAGTTCAATTTAAATGATGTATTTAAGCAAGTCAAAATTTTATTATAATGAAGATCACCGTAGGATTATTGGGTTGATATTAGGGTATAAGTAAGATAATTAATTCCTCGATCTTCATCATAACCTCCATACAGTCAACACCGTTTTATAATCAACTATCACTTTTGAAAAATTATCTTTATTCAATATTTTTGAAATAATTAAAATACAACGTTAATAAAAAGCTTACTTCGATATTTGAATTTACACGTTTTGTAATTTATTGTTAATTTTACATAACTTATCAAAAATTATATTGCAAATTTTTGCAAAGTAATATAATTTTTTATAAATAAGATTATCGTAATTGATAATACAAAATAAATAAAAGTTAATTAATAGGGATAAGTATGGATATTAAGGAGTAGTTGTGGTTCGTTGTTTAGTGCTATCAGAAAACCGATTACCTATTTACAGTCATTTTTGGCATTATCATGATGATTGGTATTTCAATTCACAATCATTATCTCATCAATTTCTTGATTCTTTTCTGATTATCGATGCCCTCAATTATTCCAACTTAAGCAACCAAAATCATTATCACCTAAATAACGTTGGAAAGCTGACTAACCAGTCCGACACATCAGCAAAGGAGTAACCCATGGCGAACAAAATAACTACCCTTATCAATCAAGTCGGTGAAAGTTTACTGAATGAACTAACGGGCGAGGTCAGCCACAACCGCTACACCTTAACGGTTGATAATCTGATTTCGCCAATTTCTGTTTTACACGTACAAGGTGATGAACAGCTCAACCAGCCATGGCATTACACCATTGACTTTACCAGCCCTGATAAAGGCTTATCGCCCGATGATATACTCAACCAAAAAGCATCATTTTCCTTTAATCCTGCGGTTAAAAATGTGCTGGCAACGGCGATTCGTTCCCTAAGTGACCTGCCTGTCGAGAGTGACTTACGAAAAATATATGGCGTTATTACCCGTTTTAGTTTGTTATCGGTCAGTAAAGAGCAGGCACATTATCAGATAGTGTTATCGCCCCGTTTAGCCAGATTAGCTTTAAATCGCAATAATGCGATATACCAAAACCAAAGTGTGATTAGTGTGGTTGAAGAAGTGCTACGCAGTCATGGTTTTACCGGCATCGATTACCGTCTGGAATTAAACAGCAGCTACCCGGAACGTGAGTTTATCACTCAATGGCAGGAAAGTGACTTAAGCTTTATTCAGCGTCTGTTGGCAGATATCGGTGTCTGGTTTCGATTTGAAACGCATGCTGAGCACAATTGCGATGTGATGGTGATAAGCGATTATGAACAAGGTTATGAGCAGGTCAGCGATATTGATTACCGGTTACCCAGCGGAACGCTGGATGGTGGCGCAGAAAGTATCTGGGATATTCGGTTACGCAGTCGGGTGGTGGAGTCATCGGTTAAAGTGCAGGATTATAACTATCGGGATGCGAAAGCGAATTTACACGGTGACGTGAACAGCCAGCCCAAAGACAGCACCACCTATGGCACGGATTACCGTTATGGCGAGCACTACAAAGGGCTGAGAAGTAACGGACAAGAAGATAAGCTGAACGGTGATGTAGATGATATAGATAACGATAACGACGATAATCATTCTAACCCGAGCGACCCGAATAATGTCACGGAAAGCGGACAATGGTATGCCCGAATACGGCATGAACAGGCAATCAGTGAAAAAATCGTGATTAGTGGCAAAAGCAACCGTTATCACCTGACACCGGGGCAACGGATACAGATTAAAGGCAGTCCGTTAGTTGATATTGCTGACGGGGTGATAATATTAAGTGTGGAAGGGCAAGGTAACCGCACGGATGCTTACGAGCTACATTTTACCGCTATTCCGTATCAGGTATTAAAACCATACCGCCCCAAACCGATAGCCTGGCCGCAAATCGGGGGAACCTTACCGGCACGGGTGACCAGTCCGGACAATGACACCTACGGCTATATTGATACTCAAGGTCGGTATCGGGTGAAATTTAACTATGACCTGAAAGCGTGGAAAGCAGGCAATGAAAGTTTATGGGTAAGACTGGCAAAACCGTATGCCGGAGGCACTTATGGCTTTCATTTTCCGCTAATAGACGGCACGGAAGTCGCCATGGCATTTATGGACGGCAATCCTGACCGCCCGTATATTGCCCATGCCCTGCACGACAGTGCCCACCCTGACCATGTCACCACAATAAACAAACACCGTAATGTGATTCGCACCCCCACCAATAACAAATTGCGCATGGATGACAAACGGGGACAAGAGCATATCAAGCTGGCGACTGAATACGGTAAAACGCAACTTAATCTGGGTCACTTAGTCAACCAAAAAAAAGAATTACGGGGTGAAGGGTTTGAACTGCGCACTGATGAATGGGGGGCGATAGCGGCTGAAAAAGGCTTATACCTGACCAGCCAGACCGAGCCGAAAGCGCAGGGCAAACAACTGGATATGCAAGGCGCAATTAGCCAGATAGAAAACGCCTTATCGATTGCCAAATCACTACAAAATGCCGCCAACCAAGCCGAAGCCCACGGGGCTGACACCGACAGCCAAGACCAGCTGAAGGCAAACTTAACTGAGCTGGCGCAAAGTGGCATATTAGCTTACGCTCAGCAAGGTATTGCGTTAACCAGTCCTGAAAACATCCAGCTATCAACCGGTAACAGCGTGAGTGTCACCGCTGAAAACCAGACTGACATCACGGCATTAAAAAACATCACACTGGCATCGGGCGATGCGATAGGGTTATTTGCTCATAAATCGGGGATGAAGGTCTTTGCCAACCAAGGGGATATTGACATACAAGCCCAAAATGCCAACCTCAATATGGCGGCTAAACAAGATATCAAAATCGACAGTGTGGACGGCGAACTGACCATTACAGCAAGCGATGAGCTAACATTAATGTGTGGTGGCTCTTATATCAAAATCAGCAGTGAAAGTATAGAGCTTGGCACACCGGATAATGTGTACATGAAATGTAATGTGATGCAAAAAATGGGACCGGCAAGTATTGATAGTGACAAATTAAAATTTACATCCAGTGATATTGATGTAGCACTTATGCGTTTAATCAATAGTGATGTTATCAATTTTTCAGGATAAAGGAATCAACCATGGCATTAACCCCCCTAAAAAAATGGAAATATCCGGTCGTTACCAATGACCCAAAAAAATCAAGCGCTGCCCATTATCATCAAGCCTTAATGTTAGTGGAAGAAGGTTTCTATCCTGTGAGCGTTAATAAACAGGTACATGGCGGCATTCATTTTGATGAAAAAGCGCTTAAGAATTTAGGCATTGTATATGATAAACCTAGCAAAGTGTGCTGTATAGCTGATGGTGAAGTCATTGCTTATCGGGTAAACGACAATTATCAAAAAGTTGATTATGGTGATAAGGTTGGTTTTTTCTCAACGGGTTTTGTTTTAGTTCGTCATCTGCTTGAAATGGAACGAATTGAAGAAGCGACCCCGCCAGCGACACCAACTCCAACAACCGAAAGTCAGTCATCCCCTGAGGCAGCTACCACCAGCTCAACTGAAAATTCAACAGCGCCAGCAGCCAATGCATTACCGTCGTCAAATACACAGCCTACGACTACAACGCCGGTAAAAACATCACCAACGGGCACGAATACTAATACGCCAACTCCCCCAACGACAACCGGTGACGCATCAACAGCAAGTACACCGCCTGCTGCTGAAACGGCTAAACCTAAACAGCCCGGTCATCAGCTGTATTTTTATAGTTTATATATGCATTTGGCAGATACAAAGTACTATGAGGATAACCCCAAAGAGCCTGCGCCGGCATTTTGGGAGCAAGATATTTATCGGGTCACTGAAAAAGGTTTAGATTTTGTTGAAGGATTAAATATTCGAAAGAAGCCTGACTTAAAAAAAGGTGAGATTCTTGCAGTCTTACAAGCGGGCACCAAAGTGGAATTGAATCTTGAGTTACATACCGAAGATTATAAATGGTATGCGGTGACCTCATTAAAGGAAGGTTATTGTTCAATTCCGGTATTAACGCCTTATGAGCATGAAGGAAAGCAGATTATCGGTTGGGTTTTCAATGGAACTCAAAAGCAGCTCACGGAATCCGAATTTGATATAAAAAATAAAGATAAAGATAAAAATAAAAATTTTGCCAAATCAAAAGGACTGAGAGTCAGGGATGAAAGTAAAAAAAACATACTGTCTATGTTACCCAAGGGAACCCAAGTAAAAATAAGCGGTAAGAAAAAACCTAAAACGTTTGTTGAATTAGCCCAGATAGTCCGTGACGGGCAACCGACCATTCCTTTATCAGAAGGAAAAAAACTCGTATGGAGCGATAATCTTGAAAA
>NZ_JBIDFH010000014.1:0-69867 GCF_046635745.1 Gilliamella sp. CG35 | reverse complement strand
GTCCGTTAGTTGATATTGCTGACGGGGTGATAATATTAAGTGTGGAAGGGCAAGGCAACCGCACGGATGCTTACGAGTTACATTTTACCGCTATCCCTTATCAGGTATTAAAACCGTACCGCCCTAAACCGATAGCCTGGCCACAAATTGGGGGAACCTTACCGGCACGGGTAACCAGTCCGGACAATGACACCTACGGCTATATTGATACCCAGGGTCGGTATCGGGTGAAATTTAACTATGACCTGAAAGCGTGGAAAACAGGCAATGAAAGTTTATGGGTAAGACTGGCAAAACCCTATGCCGGAGGCACTTATGGCTTTCATTTTCCGTTAATTGACGGCACGGAGGTCGCCATGGCCTTTATGGACGGCAATCCTGACCGCCCGTATATTGCCCATGCTATGCACGACAGTGCCCACCCTGACCATGTCACCACAATAAACAAACACCGTAATGTGATTCGCACCCCCACCAATAACAAGTTGCGCATGGATGACAAACGGGGACAAGAGCATATCAAGCTGGCAACCGAATACGGCAAAACGCAACTTAATCTGGGTCACTTAGTCAACCAAAAAAAAGAATTACGGGGCGAAGGGTTTGAACTGCGCACAGATGAATGGGGGGCGATAGCGGCTGAAAAAGGTTTATACCTGACCAGCCAGACTGAGCCGAAAGCGCAGGGCAAACAGCTGGATATGCAAGGCGCAATTAGCCAGATAGAAAACGCCTTATCGATTGCCAAATCACTACAAAATGCCGCCAACCAAGCCGAAGCCCACGGCGCTGACACCGACAGCCAAGACCAGCTCAAGGCAAACTTAACTGAGCTGGCGCAAAGTGGCATATTAGCTTACGCTCAGCAAGGCATTGCGTTAACCAGTCCTGAAAACATCCAGTTATCAACCGGTAACAGCGTAAGTGTCACCGCTGAAAACCAGACTGACATCACGGCATTAAAAAACATCACACTGGCGTCGGGCGATGCGATAGGGTTATTTGCTCATAAATCGGGGATGAAGGTCTTTGCCAACCAGGGGGATATTGAAATACAAGCCCAAAATGCCAACCTCAATATGGCAGCGAGACAAAATGTCAACATTGACAGTGTAGACGGCAAAATGACATTAACCGCCAGTAAAAAAATCACCTTAATTTGTGGCGGTTCATACATTGAAATTAGCGAAAAGGGCATTGTACTGGGTACACCGAATAATGTGTACATGAAGTGTAATGTCCTACAAAAAATGGGGGCAACAACGATAAATAGCGCCTTGTTAGCGTTACCCGATATGATAGGTGATTATGCCGTGAAATTTATTTGCAAAGATGAAACCGGAAAAATCTATGCCAACGAGCCTTACATTGCCACGCTGCCTGACGGTAGAAAAGTGCAAGGTAAAACAGATGAAAAAGGATATACAAAAGCCTTTCATACTATAAATGAAAACGAAACAATAACCATAGAAATGATAAGCAGGTAAGTTAATTATGGCTAATGACAAGGGAAAATCAGAAAGTGGGCCTGTATTTACCGCCCAAACAACAAAACCTGAAGGTGGAAATATTGCTGTTCAAGAAGTCGTGCTAAAAAATGTACCAACGCCTTTATTTGTATTATTTTCTTATGGTGGTGGGGGAGCTCCGGACTTTTTAAAAGCTGCCGAATTTAAAAAAGAACGATTAGAGTTTAAATACCCCGATGCTGAAGTCAGAATTATAAAAGGTTTCGAACATCCACCACAATTTAAAGCGGAATGGACAAAGTTATATAACGAACTTACCAACCCTGAAACAGCAAATAAATACGCATTATGGCAAGTTCATTATTTTGGTCATGGTGGCGAAGAATATTTGACTTTTAGGGAAGACAATAAAATTTACTTTGACGAAAATGATAACATGGAGCGTTTACCCTGGCACCCAAATGAGGGCATTTTTGTTTTACACTCCTGTCGGGGTGCCGCTTATGAAGATACGAAAAATAAAGAAAAAATAAAAAATCAAATTTGTTTAGCGAAAACCATTTCAGAATCACAAAAAACTCGTTGTTTAGGACAAGTGACTTATGCGAGTTTTACAAGGGTTGAACTGCCTTCTTATTGTGGCAGTGATATTTGTTATGACGTAGATCAGTTCGATGGTAGCTATACAGAAATTTCAAAAAAAGAAGTTTATAATTCAATTAATGAGCAAATAAAATATAAATCTAATTCTTTAAAAAATTGGGTTGATAATTTCAGACATAAACCGTCAGTTTTATGGGGGTATGCTGATCTAGGAATTTGGAGCGGACATAGAATAAAAGATTTAAAGGAAAAATATGAAAATTTTGTCAAAGAAAATAATTTAGATCTACCAAGGTTATATCCAATTTATGAAGAAATAGAGAAGCTTGGAAATAATAGTCAAATTCTTCCATGCCGAGTATTTAATCATGGCGAATTAGAAGATCGTATTGTCGAAGTGGACGTCTTTAATCAAAATGATTTGGAGTATTGTTAATGAATGATTTAAATAGAATAACAAAATTGATACCGAAAAATGTTATAGCATTTGTAATTGGAATTTGTTTTGTTATTGGTTCGATTTGTTTTTATAAAAACAATATGCAAAATCTAAACAGTGAACATAATCAACGGGAAAATGTACCTATGGACTTTACAATTTACTCTTCAACCATTCCTGAAAATCAATTATTACGGATCCACGAAGCTAAAAAGCTGTATGAATCAGCATTTGACGATGGCGTATTTTATGGTGTGGTTAATCCTGACCAATTGATAAAATTTCTAAAACATGCCTGGCAATGGGATAAAAATGCCATGCCATATTATTACTCTCTCCTTACTTGGCAGAAACATTTTGATGAAGATAACAAAGAAGAAGGGATGATCTCATTTACAGAATTTATGCGCAAATATCGGGATAAGTTAGTGGATAGTGCTGGTAACCCGTTAGTTGAACCAGAGGTGTTTAAAAGTTCTAAAATACAATGGTACTTATGGGATAAGTTTGCTGATTTAAAATACCCGTATTTTGCATATAACAAGTCTTTTAATTACGCGCCTCGTTGGTTTGATGAACAAGGAATGATGCGACCAAGTACCGATGAACAATTAGAAAAAAGTATTGAATATTTAAACTATGCCATTGAAGGAGGCTATCATTGCTACGAAAATTTAATAGCCCGTATGTTATTTCAGCAAGGAGAACACTATAAAGATCAGAAATATAAACAACTGAATAAATTAACCGAATACCGCAGAGCATTAAAATCAGACGATTTAAAACAGGCGATAGATTATGCACAATTAATGGCAGAGCATAGCTCAATTATAGGCATATTGCGCATGACTGAAGCCTATTTATATGGTTTAGGACGGGAGCAAGATCCGGTTAAAGCCTATGCCTGGTCACGGTTAAGTGATTATGCAAAACAAAAAATTATCGAGATAGGCAACAATTTAGCATGGCATGCTTATCAACTACCACCAGTTTGGGAATATAACAAAGAAATCCAAAATCGTTTAGAACAACAGCTTACCCCAGCCGAAAAACAAGCGGCATTAGATTATTTGGAAACGCTGAAAACCAAAGTGGTCACTTGGAATTATAATAAATGGCGCGATCAAATAGATGATTTTCATCCTAAACCGTAATTTATTTGACGATATTGTAGTCAGTAAAATTTAAGGTTGAATAATAATGATTAATCTGGATAGCGTGAATTTTAGTGCAGAGAATAGCGTATGAAGAATAGAAAATTGAAATGTTCAAGGTTCAAAATAGTCATGCTAGCAATGAGTGTGATAATGGTTATTAGCCTTTATCAATTATATTTTAATCAATCACTCGATAGCCAAGTCAATGTTGGTTTTGTTGAATCCGAAAACTTACCTATGGACTTTACAATTTACTCTTCAACCATTCCTGAAAATCAATTATTACGTATAGACGAAGCTAAAAAGCTGTATGAATCAGCATTTGACGATGGCGTATTTTATGGTGTGGTTAATCCTGACCAATTGATAAAATTTCTAAAACATGCCTGGCAATGGGATAAAAATGCCATGCCATATTATTACTCTCTCCTTACTTGGCAGAAACACTTTGATGAAGATAACAAAGAAGAAGGGATGATCTCATTTACAGAATTTATGCGCAAGTATCGGGATAAGTTAGTGGATAGTGCTGGTAACCCGTTAGTAGAACCAGAGGTGTTTAAAAGTTCTAAAATACAATGGTACTTATGGGATAAGTTTGCTGATTTAAAATACCCGTATTTTGCATATAAAAAGTCTTTTAGTTACGCACCTCACTGGTTTGATGAACAAGGAATCATGCGACCAAGTACCGATGAACAATTAGAAAAAAGTATTGAATATTTAAACTATGCCATTGAAGGAGGCTATCATTGCTACGAAGATTTAATAGCCCGTATGTTATTTCAACAAGGTCGTCATTATAAAGATCAGAAATATAAACAACTGAATAAATTAACCGAATACCGCAGAGCATTAAAATCAGACGATTTAAAACAGGCGATAGATTATGCACAATTAATGGCAGAGCATAGCTCAATTATAGGCATATTGCGCATGACTGAAGCCTATTTATATGGTTTAGGACGGGAGCAAGATCCGGTTAAAGCCTATGCCTGGTCACGGTTAAGTGATTATGCAAAACAAAAAATTATCGAGATAGGCAACAATTTAGCATGGCATGCTTATCAACTACCACCGGTTTGGGAATATAACAAAGAAATCCAAAATCGTTTAGAGCAACAGCTTACCCCAGCCGAAAAACAAGTGGCATTCGATTATTTGGAAACGCTGAAAACTAAAATTGTAACTTGGGATTACAATGAATGGCGAGATCAGATAGATGATTTTCACCCTAAACCTTAGTTTGATTAAATATGTTGTAGTGAATGTGTTCCCTGTATAAAGGGTTAATCGTCTCATTAATGATGAAACCAATACATAATTTATTGCTAATATATTTAGATAAACCGTTTATATCTGTGTTAACGATAAATAGCATATCGGAGTAAAAATGCTTGGAGAACGAATAAAAATAGCTAGATGTAAACGGGGATTGAGCCAGGCAGAGATCGGAAAAAAAAATGGGTAACATTTCAAGGGCAGCGGTTTCTAAATGGGAAAACGGTACTAACAAACCAAAAGACCTCGATTTATTGGCACATATCTTACGAGTGAGTAATTGTTACCAATACACATAGTGATAAACCGATCATTTATCGAGTTGTTTGAACGGAGGCATGCAGAATTATAGGTTAAATCATGAACGATAATTTAAAGTTACTTTTTTTATTTTTTATTACTATTGTTTTCTTTTATTATTATGCAAAAGCTTTCTTTTATAATTATGTAAAAGTTTTCTTTTATAATTATATAAAAGTTTTCTTTAATAATTATATAAAAGTTTTCTTTAATAAACTTTTTTCTATTATAGTGAATTTAAAATCTAATTTGGTTATACCTAAGTCATATAATAAGAAATTAAAAATTGCCACAAAAGAAATAGAAAGATTTATATTAATAATTAAGGGTATGGATAGTAAAGAAATTGGTTCTGTATTAGCATTAACTTTTGATTTAAAAAATAAAATGCTAAAAGATGGTATTAATTTGTTAGATCCAATTATAACATTAAGCGCTTATCCAAATTTATTAATCCTTCTCGAAGATAAAGCGATAAAATTACAGAAAGAAAACAATACTGTTTTTGCAAGTGGGATACTTATTTGGGTTCATACTTATAGAGGAGTATTATTTCCAGAACTTAGATATAAATCAAAAGAAATGTGGGCGGAACTTGAAAGAGGTTTTTATTATACAAAAATACATTCCCTTGATTTTTTAGATATTCAACTAGATTTAACAGATCCTAGTATCCCCATAGGATTTGATAAAAATAAATAAGCAATGAAAAAGTCGCTTTTTAATACCCTCATTAAAATTATCTTTATTATCAATTGGTTAACAAGAGGGGAAAATAATCAAACGGTATATTTTTTAAACTTTAGCATATTATTTGTTTTCATTTAATATATCATATTTACATACATCAAAACGTGTTTCTTGTATATATTAAAGGATAACCGTTTTTGAAATATCCAAAAGTTTATTTATGGATAAAAATTCTAAACTATTTTTTTATAACTTCTGCCAATTTAGTTAATGGTTATAACATGCGAGATCATGCTGAATAAAGCAAAGACGCAATTGCAAGATCAATATTGAATAGTTCGTCAAAATCAAACACCAAAAAGTAATATTTGATGTAGTCAACAAAATTGGTCGGTGCGCTGAAAATTATAAAAGTGTGCGCCATTAAAAAATCGTTTTAAATATAGGTAACTATTTGATAAATTTCAAATTAAATTTAAAATGAGTAATGAAACAAAGTGCCTAAAAAAACAACAAAAAGCCGGTAGAATTTTACATGCCCCTATTTTATTTAATAAACAATAGGTTATAATTAGTGTTCCCTGTATACACAGGGATAAACCGGGTTTAATCTGATCGCGTCTTCAAAATGTTCGGTGTTCCCTGTATACACAGGGATAAACCGTGCGGGACTAGGCGCACTAAATCAAATCCTAGGTGTTCCCTGTATACACAGGGATAAACCGCGTTAACGTTGGATCTTCTAGTATCTGATTCAGTGTTCCCTGTATACACAGGGATAAACCGCTTTTTCATCGAAATTAAATTTACCACCAATTGTGTTCCCTGTATACACAGGGATAAACCGCCTCCCCCAGCCAACCGCCTTCGTAAAAATTTGTGTTCCCTGTATACACAGGGATAAACCGTCATTTAGGGCATTAATTCCAATCGTTATAAAGTGTTCCCTGTATACACAGGGATAAACCGCAAGACAAAACTTCTGATTTATATAAAAATATTTATTCCCCAAATATGCAAAAATAAACCGAATCGGCATAATACTTGCAAACGAGTTTTAGTGTTCCAATGGAATAAATTGTTTTGACCCTATTAACATAAGAAAATGATTCCCCGTTTACACAAGAATATGCAATACTAACGCTGTGATAACAAATCCTTTCGTATCTGTATTTCTATTGATTTTATTTTTCAAATAATTGGAGTTTATTATGAAACTACGTAAAGTCATGATTATTGGAGTAGGGAATGTGGGATCCACGACGGCTTATACCTTGGTTAATCGTGGTATTTGTGAAGAAATTGTACTGGTTGATGTAAATAAAGATCGGGCTTATGGTCATGCTCAGGATTTATTAGATGCGGCTGCTTATCGGCAAAACATGGTTAAAGTCAGTTTACGTGATGCCAACGATTGTGCTGATATTGATATTGCGATTATTACTGTTACTTCGGGATTAGCGCAAAAAAGCCGAGCGGAGGAGCTAGCTGGTACGTCAAAAATTGTTGCAACGATTGTGCCCGATATGATGAAAAATGGTTTTAAAGGGATTTTTTTAGTGGCGACTAACCCTTGTGATGCGATTACTTACCAAGTTTGGCAATTATCAGGTTTACCTCGTCATCGGATAATTGGTACTGGGGTTTGGCTTGATACAGTAAGATTACGTCGTTTATTGGGGGAACAAATGGATATTGGTCCACAAAGTATCGATGCGTTTATTGTTGGCGAGCATGGCGATTCACAATTTCCCGTTTGGTCGCATTCATCGGTTTATGGCATTAACCTTAATCATCTCGAAAAAAATAGAATCGATTTTAATGATATTGGCAGCAAAGCGAAGAATAAAGGTTTTGAAATAGCTAAATTTAAGCATTGTACCGAATATGGTATCGCCAGTACGATTACTGAAATTTGTCAGCATATTTTTACTAACAGCCATCGTGCGTTAGCATTAAGTTGTATTTTACATGGGGAGTATGGTTATCAAGATGTGGCAATAGGTGTACCTGCGATTTTAGATCAGCATGGTATCAAAAAAATTATTGAGTTAGATTTTTCAGATAATGAAAAGCAGTTATTTAAAAATAGTGTCGAGATTATTAAGGGTTATATTGCACATATTAAATAAGCGTGTTTGGTCGGATAGTTGTTTTATACTCAGTCAACGGATATATCACCCAGAACGCTAATATTAGTTAGCGTTCTGCTATAAAGGTTTGGCAACTTATTATTTCATTTTGTATATTCTAAAGATCTTTAATGTTGATCGGCAGGAAACACCACACCTGTTTGTTTTCTGATTTCAGTCAAGATTGTTGATGATAGTATCGAATAGGCTAAACCGTTATGATCTACGTTGCGTTGTTGATATAGCTTAGCGAATTCTTCTGCTTCGTAATACATATCATTATTGTGTTGTGTAAGGGTGATTTCTTTTTTTTCACCGATTCTTGGTTGATAAATAATGCGCTCACAAGTGGCAAGATTTTCAATTATAAGCGATCCATTTTCGCCTTGAATTTCACTAGGAAGGTAAGAGTTACTGACTTTTGAATGCCAAATGATGACATCAAAATCGTCATAATTAAGTAAAACACTGCCATGCGCATCGACACCAGACGCAAGTTTTGTCGCACTGGCATTTATTTTATTGGGATATCCCCATAATCCTAGTCCAAAATTGAGTGGGTAAACTCCAATATCCATTATAGAACCATTTGAAAAGAAAGGATTAAACGTGTTGGGATTATTGCCATTCAAATAACTTTCGTAACGGCTGGAATATTGACAGTAGTTGAGTAGTGCTTTGCGAATTCTTCCTAACTTTGGAAGATAATCCCGAATTAATTGATAATTGGGCAAATAAACGGTTTTAAGTGCCTCAAAAATAAGTTTTTTATGTTGTTTGGCAATATTAATTAATGTTTGGGTTTGCGTCAAATTCGAGGTTAATGGTTTTTCACATATTACATCTTTATTATTTTCCAACATCAATTTGGCTTGTTCAAAATGGAGTGAGTTTGGGCTGGCAATGTAAACAACGTCGACATTGGTATATTGAGCGAGCTCGGTGAGCTTATCAAATACCGTATTAACTTGGTATTTTTTTGCCAGTTCATTGGCTTTGTAGATATCACGGGAATAGATAGCGGTTAATTGATATTGTTTAGTTTGTAATGCCGCATCAATGAATTTTTCAGTGATCCAATTGGTGCCTATTGTTGCTAATTTAATCATGGTTAATCTATCTATTTTTTTAAAAGTTTAAACTATTTGGTTAGGATTTAGAGACTATCCACTTTAATTAACGCCCGTAAAAGTGAATAGTCTTCTTTTATTTAATTCGAATTGGTTAAAAAGAGTTTTAACGATGGATTTTCGGTTTCGTTATGGAAACCATAACCTAATTCGGTTAAGTGTTTACCAAAATCATGGCTATTGGTTTGGTCAATTTCAAATGCAGCAAGAACTCGACCATAATCAGTCCCATGGCTTCGGTAATGGAACATTGAGATATTCCAGTTAGTACCAAGTGTTTGTAAGAATTTGAGTAATGCCCCTTGCGATTCTGGGAATTCAAAGCTGTAAACTTGTTCTTGAATTGGTTTACAAGGCTTACCACCAATCATATAGCGAACATGCAATTTAGCCATTTCATCATCAGTCAGGTCAACCACGGGATAACCGGCTGAAGTGAGTTGTTGCATGATGTCATCTTTTTCACTATTTTTAGTGATTTTAACACCTACAAATATGCATGCCGATTCTTCATCATGATATCGGTAATTGAATTCGGTGACTGAACGCCCCCCCAAGATCTGACAAAATTTTAGGAAACTGCCTTTTTTCTCTGGAATCGTCACGGCGATTAAGACTTCTCGTTTTTCACCCAATTCACAGCGTTCTGACACATAACGTAAATTATGGAAGTTTAAATTAGCTCCCGATAAGATATGAGCAAGGTTTTCACCTTGAATATTGTGTTTTTCAACGTATTTTTTCAGTCCCGCCAGTGCGACCGCACCCGATGGTTCAGCAATGGCACGAACATCATCAAATAAATCTTTGACAGCCGCACAAATTTCATCACTATCAACAGTAATAATATCATCGATATATTGTTGGCAAAGTCTGAATGTTTCATCACCGATTCGTTTAACGGCAACCCCTTCAGCAAATAAACCTACTCGATTTAAATCAACTGGGTGACCTGCATCTAAGGCAGCTTTTAAACAGGCTGCATCTTCAGGTTCAACTGCAATGACTTTAATCGATGGCATTATTTGTTTAATTAAGACTGCAACACCTGCTGCAAGCCCACCACCGCCAACGGGGACAAATATGCGATCGAGTTTGGCATTTTGTTGCAACAGTTCCATGGCAATACTGCCTTGTCCGGCAATCACCTGTGGGTGATCAAAAGGGGGAATAAATATGCGTCGTTGTTCTTTGGCTAATTCTAAGGCTTTGGCTTTGGCTTCGTCAAAATTCGCACCATAAAGTAAAACTTCACCACCGAATCCTTTTACTGCTTCCACTTTGATGTCCGCTGTCGTTAACGGCATAACAATGAGCGATTTTATACCTAATTTGCTAGCTGAAAATGCCACACCTTGTGCGTGGTTTCCAGCTGAAGCAGCAATAACGCCACATTGTCGCTCTTCTGGGGAAAGGCTGGCGATCATCGCTTGTGCACCTCGAATTTTAAAACTGTGCACTAGCTGACGATCTTCACGTTTGACAAATATCTGATTGTTTAGTCTGGCAGATAGTTTATCCATTTTTTCCAGCGGTGTGACTTGCGCCACATCATATACGGCACTGCAAAGCGTTGCTTTTAAATAATCAGCACCAGTCAGTATTGTTTGTTGTTTCACTTTTAGCCACCTAGTTTACTTTTATCGCGGACTGCACCTTTATCAGCACTGGTCGCTAAACTTGCGTAAGCTTTTAGGGCAAACGACACATAGCGGTCACGATTATGAGGGGTAAATGCTTTGTCGCCACGAGTAAGCTCTGCCACCCGACGACGTTCTAGTTCATCTTCAGGCACATCTAAAACTAATTTTCGATTAGGAATGTCAATATCGATAATATCGCCATCACGTACCAGACCAATTACGCCACCGTTAGCCGCTTCTGGTGAAATATGTCCAATGGATAAGCCTGATGATCCGCCTGAAAATCTACCGTCAGTAATGAGTGCACAAGCTTTACCAAGTCCCATTGATTTTAAATAGCTGGTAGGGTAGAGCATTTCTTGCATTCCAGGTCCACCTTTTGGACCTTCATAGATGATCACAACGACATCGCCTTCAACTATTTTTCCACCTAAAATAGCATCAACTGCATCTTCTTGGCTTTCAAATACTTTTGCAGGCCCTCTAAAAACAAGATTTTCAGCGGCAACACTGGCTGTTTTTACGATAGCACCATCTTGGGCAACATTACCATAGAGTGTGGCAAGTCCGCCGTCTTGGCTATAAGCATGCGCTTTGTCACGAATACAACCATTTTCCCGATCGTCATCCAGTGTGTCCCAATAACAATCTTGTGAAAATGCTTTCGTTGTACGAATGCCAGCCGGCCCACTGCGATACATTTTTTTTACTTCTTCATCTTGGGTTTGCGTAATGTCATATTGTGCAAAGGTTTCTTGTAATGATAATCCAAGCACATTGTGAACATTGCGATTTAGTAGTCCTGCTTTGTCAAGTTCTGACATGATGGATACGACACCGCCCGCCCTGTGTACATCTTCCATGTGGTATTTTGCTGTACTTGGCGCAACTTTACACAGATGCGGTACTTGACGAGATAATCGATCGATATCTGACATCGTAAAATCAATTTCGCCTTCTTGCGCTGTTGCAAGCAAGTGTAAAACGGTATTGGTCGAGCCTCCCATCGCAATATCGAGTGACATGGCATTTTCATAGGCTGCTTTGGTGGCGATGGCTCTTGGTAGATAAGATTCATCATCATGTTCGTAATAACGTTTGGTAATTTCAACTATGCGTTTGGCCGCTTTTAAAAAGAGTTGTTCACGTTGCTTGTGAGTGGCAATGAGTGATCCATTACCGGGTAACGAAAGCCCTAAAGCTTCGGTTAAGCAGTTCATTGAATTCGCTGTAAACATGCCTGAACATGAGCCACACGTCGGACAGGCTGATTCTTCAATCGCTTTACTGTCTGCGTCACTGACATTGGGGTTGGCGCTTTGAATCATGGCATCAACAAGATCAAGTTTGATGATTTGATCTGAAAGCTTGGTTTTTCCAGCTTCCATAGGGCCACCAGACACAAAAACCGTTGGGATATTTAAACGGAGTGATGCCATTAACATACCGGGGGTGATTTTGTCACAGTTGGAGATGCAGATCATCGCATCAGCACAGTGCGCATTGACCATGTATTCTACAGAATCGGCAATAAGTTCACGTGAAGGTAACGAATAAAGCATACCACCATGCCCCATTGCAATACCGTCATCTACTGCAATGGTATTAAACTCTTTAGCAATACCACCTGATTCTTCAATCTGTTTAGCCACTAGTTGTCCTATGTCTTTAAGGTGGACGTGTCCCGGTACAAACTGAGTAAATGAGTTTACGACGGCGATAATAGGTTTACCAAAATCTTCATTTTTTACGCCAGTAGCACGCCATAAAGCGCGCGCTCCTGCCATGTTTCTGCCTTCAACGGAGGTAGCTGATCGATATCTAGGCATTTGTTGCTCCCAAGTTCTTATTATACTTGCGACCGATTTAATCGGTTTATCATTTTGATGAGTCCATCATGTTTTGATGTGCATCGCATTACAAAAAGTATTTATCCGCCGTATTAGTTAGCGGATTTTTTGAGATATTATTTAATAATATCTAACCAACCATATTTATCTTCTGTTTTACCGTTAAATAACCCGAAGAATGTTTGTTGGATCTGTTTAGTGATTGGGCCACAACGTCCAATACCGACTTGAATGCGGTCAATGCTTCGTACAGGTGTAATTTCGGCAGCGGTACCGGTCATAAAGACTTCGTCAGCTAAATAGAGTGATTCGCGCGATAAAATTTGTTCACGGACTTCGATACCCAAATCACGAGCAAGCGTTAATACGGCATCACGAGTGATACCAGGAAGTGCAGAGCAAGATAATACTGGGGTGAATAGTACACCGTCTTTAATGATAAATAGATTTTCACCCGCACCTTCTGAAAGATGACCATGTACATCTAAGGCAATCCCTTCTTGGAAACCATTAGCACGAGCTTCTGAGCCAATTAATAATGATGATAAGTAGTTGCCCCCAGCTTTTGCTGCTGCCGGAATGGTATTGGATGCGACACGATTCCATGAAGAAACCATCGCATCAATTCCTTGATCTAACGCATCTTCACCTAAATAGGCACCCCAAGGGAAAGCGGCAATCATGACATCAGTTTGATAACCAGCAGGGGGATTAACGCCCATACCGACATCACCAATAAATACAAGAGGACGAATATAGGCACTTTCTAAGTTATTTTTCTTGATAGTTTGACGCGTTGCTTCCATGATTTCTTCAATCGTGTAAGGAACAGGAAAACGGTATATTTTGGCTGAATTTAGCAATCGTTGTGCATGTTCTTTATGACGGAAAATAGCAGGGCCTTGATGAGTTTTATAACAACGAACACCTTCAAAAACTGATGTACCATAATGTAAAGCATGAGACATGACATGAATTTTAGCATCTGCCCATGGAACCATTTCACCATTGAACCAAATATAATCCGATTTTGCTGTAGAACTCATTTTTATTTCCTCTTAAATTTTACTTTTGTTTAGCATAGATATAGCTCGGTGCTTTCAACAATAAACGGTCAAGCATTATACTATACTATCGATTTTGTTTAACTGCTAAAGTGTATACTTTTATAAATTTAACTTATTATTTCATCATGATTTATTATTGAAAATAACTATATTTCAATCGATATCACGTCTACCAATTTGTCGATCTGATTAAGTAGTGCTGAAATAGGGCGCTTTGTTGTTAATGCTAAAGATAATGATAGAATCTGATCATCTTTAGTCTGCATTTGCATCTGTTTAATGTGACCACCACGGTGGCGTATAACCCGTAAGATACGCTCAAGTGTTCCTAATTTATCATAAGCGGTGATAGTAAATTGATGCTGATCTTTATTACTCATCCTTTACTCCTTACTGTTGTTATCTAACATATTTTCATTGGCAGCACCAGGTGGAACAAGAGGCCACACGTTTTCAAGCTCATCGATACACACATGTAATAAATAGGCTCCTGTTGAATTTAATAGCGTATCGATGGCGCGTTGAATTTCTGATTTTTGGGTAATTTTTTGTCCGTCGATATCGAAGGCTTTAGCCAGCATTAAAAAATCAGGATTGTCAGATAAATTAGTTTCGCTGTATCTTTGATTGAAAAAGAGTTCTTGCCATTGTCTAACCATGCCTAAACGTTGATTATCAATTAATACAATCTTAATCGGTAATTTTTTGCGTTTAATTGTGGTTAGTTCTTGAACATTCATCATAAAAGAGCCATCGCCAGAAATGCAAATCACACAATCATTTGGTCTTGCTAGTTGTGCTCCAATGGCTGCTGGTAAACCAAACCCCATTGTGCCAAGTCCACTAGAAGTAATAAAGTTTTGTGGGTGGTTAAATTGCATGTGCTGAGCTGTCCACATTTGATGTTGACCAACATCGGTAGTGACAATTGTGGTAGCTGTTTTTTGTTCTGAAAGGCTTTTTAGTAACGCTGGGGCATAGATAGGTTCACCCGGATGATCATAACGAGTTGGATACGCTTTTCGTAATTGGTCTATTCTTTTGTGCCAATCTTCTATCGATACGGTTTGGTGAATTAAAGGTAAGACTTGTTTGATATCGCCTTGTAACCCTAAATGCGTTTGCTTTAATTTATTAATTTCAGCCTGATCGATATCAATATGAATGACTTTAGCATGGCGAGCAAATTCATTCAGGTTTCCGGTAACACGGTCATCAAATCGTACCCCTAACGCAATTAATAGATCACACTCTTGCACGGCTAAGTTCGCTGCTTTAGATCCATGCATGCCAATTAATCCTAAATAATAGGGATTATTGATATCAGCAGCCCCTAATCCTTTTAAGGTTGAAACGCTCGGAATTTGAGTCATTTCCATAAATTGTCTTAATTCTGATATCGCGCCAGAAAGCCCAACTCCACCACCAATATAAAGCATGGGTTTTTTGGCATCTTGAATCATCGCTTTAGTTAATTTTATATCATCAGAAGAGATAACAAAGGATTTTGATTTGTTGAGATAACTTTGAGAAGTGTGGTTGGTTAAATATTGTTGGTAATCTAAGTCGGCAAGCTGGATATCCTTCGGAACGTCAATCAATATTGGTCCCGGTCTGCCTGAGTTGGCTAAGGTAAATGCCTCCTCGAATATATTGGGTAAGTCATGCGCATTATCAATTAAATAACTGTGTTTAGTACACGCCAATGACAAACCTAATACATCAACTTCTTGAAAGGCATCGGTACCGATTAAGTTATTAGGTACTTGCCCCGTTATTGCAACGATTGGAACTGAATCAATCAACGCATCTGCAAGTCCCGTGATAATATTGGTTGCTCCCGGCCCCGATGTGGCAATACATACCCCTGTTTTGCCTGTCGCCCTTGCGTAACCTATAGCAGCCATTGCTGCACCTTGTTCATGACGACATAACACGTGTTCAATACCGCCATCATAAAGGGCATCATACAGAGGCATAATTTGTCCACCAGGATACCCAAATACGGTGGTAACGCCTTTTTCTTTTAAGGTTTTTACTATCCACTGTGTTCCTAACATTTATTCCTCGCTCTTTTTTTCAGGTATTTGCATTGCTCATAAAAAAACCCCCGCTTTTTGGGGCGGGGGTTTTGGGTTAACTATGAAGCTTTTTTAACTCAAAGAACGCCCCCGCGCTGGAATAATGACCACGCTGACAAGAATGTTGATGAGGACGATAATAAGTGAAAAATTCATACGTTTTATTTAAATTTTTTTGCTTCTTTGAGTAAGTATTCATAACAAAATACTCGTTTTAGAAAAAAATTCAACTGTTTTTTTGGGTTTTTTTAGAGTCTTGCTTTTGCGATTGCAAGAAGTTTTAAAATAATAAAGATTGATATCTAAAAAGATTTGATTATGACACGAGTTTTTAATTGGCATTTTTCAAAGATTAGTGTATAAATGTTAATCATTAATCGTTTTTATCTGCTTATTTATCCTGTTTAATATCAAAAATACACGTTTAAAATAAAAAAAAGGCGAAATATGTATGAACATATTAAAGATAATAGTGTTAATAAGTTTTGGTTTTGTGTTACTTAATTGTGATAATGCTAAGACTGCGTCAAATCATTCCTCTGCTGACAGTTCAACAAAACCTAATAATGATTTACTTGCTTCTCAAAATTTAGAAATTAATGCGGTTAAAAACGAGTTACCGATTGAAATTGATGAATTGACAACGCTATTTGATGTTTTTGCTGACAATAATATTATCCATTATAAATACCGCGTAAAAAATACACCAAAACAGGCACTATTATTGACGTCGACGCTTGATACTTTACGCAGTAATTTACTTGATGATTATTGCCAAAATGTGCCACAAATGAAAGAACTGAAAAATGTGTTTCCAAATGGCGCCCACTATCATTACTTCATCGATAATGAAGAGATCATTATTGTTGAACTTAATCCGGATGATTGTCAGACAGATAAATGATCGTTTATTGATAATTTATCCTTTTAATCAAACAATCATAGGTCATTAAGTTTTGCAATATTGAGATTAATTTGTTGTGTGCTGGCTTAATAAACGTTTATTTGTTAAACTGAGATCGTTTATCAAATTTTATGAATTTTCTTCTTGTTGATTGATAAATTGTATTCTCGCCCCGTTACTTATGGACAGCCACAGTTAATATTATGTTTGAATTCAGTTCGTCACAGATTAATGATTTTTAAAAATAATATCTAAGTTTTTTATCTCTATTCATCTTATTTATCAATATTGTTAATTGATTCGTTTCTACTTTTTTTAAGTTATACGGTTTTGTCATTGTTAATTGATTTTGTTTAAGTTATTTATCGTTTATGAACATGTATGTGTTTAACTTAGGAGAAAATTATGAGTAAACAAACCTGTAATCCAACGACCAAATATTATCATGAAAAATTTCCAAAACAAAAACAGAAAGCGCCCGGTTTGCAATGTGAGATGAATCCGATTCCTGACTGTGGTGAAAAAAGCTATAAAGGTCATCAACGTTTAGAAGGTCTTAAAATGTTGGTCACAGGTGGCGATTCGGGTATTGGTCGTGCAGCGGCAATCGCGTATGCCAAAGAAGGGGCAGATGTAGCGATCAATTATCATCCTGATGAGCAAAAAGATGCTGAAGATGTGGCAAAAGTTATTGAAGCTGCCGGACGTAAAGCCGTATTGATACCCGGCGATTTAAGTGATGAAGCGTTTTGTAAAAAAATGGTCGATGAAGCTCATCATAAACTTGGTGGGTTAGATAATCTAACATTGGTTGCAGGTAAACAAACTGCGGTTGCTGATATTATGGATCTTACTACAGAGCAAATTCGCAAAACGTTCGAAATTAATGTCTTTTCGCTATTTTGGGTAACTAAAGCGGCATTAGGTTATTTAAAACCAGGATCGACAATTATTACTACTTCATCTGTTCAAGCCTTCCAACCAGGCCCAACATTATTAGATTATGCTTCAACTAAATCGGCAATTATCGCTTTTACAAAAGCATTAGCTAAGCAATTAGCCAGTAAAGGTATTCGTGCTAATAGTGTTGCACCCGGTCCGGTTTGGACGCCGTTACAAGTTTGTGGCGGACAACTCAGCGATGCAATTCCTGAATTTGGTAAAGAAACACCACTTAAAAGAGCAGGTCAACCGGTTGAACTTGCAGGGGTTTATGTACATTTAGCTTCAGAAGAGTCAAGTTACACCACTGCAGAAACTTATGGTGTAACGGGTGGTGAGCATACTAATTAATCTTATGTTTATATCGTGATAAAAGAGCTGCTCAGGCTCTTTTATTACAAAAAATTTTTAAGCTAGACATCTTAAATCACGTTCTATTATGCATTGTTCATAATAGTGTTAAAACTTAACTTAGAATAAAGGCAAAAAAATGAAATTTTTTAAAGTAATCACGCTTGCATTATTAGGTGTTTTTTTAGTTAACTGTGATAATTCTAAATCGACTGTTGATGATATTAAACAGAAAGTACAGCAAACAGGTGCAGATATCAGCGATAAAACACAAGATTATTTTGAACAAGCAAAAGCAGAAAGTAACGATATATTGAATAAGTTAAAAGAGGGTAACTATAATCTTGCACAAGATGCGGTGATTAAAAATATTAAACAAACATTACCAATGAATATTGATCAGAATACTTCGCTGGTGGATGTATCCAAAGAAAACAACACGATTAATTATAAATATGATGTCAAAGGTGTGACGCCAGATGATTTAAAAGTTGAGAATACTCAAAAGACATTATTAAATAATTTACTCACCGATTATTGTAGTACAGATTTAATGAAGAAAGCATTAAGACTTGCTTTCCCTGAAGGTGCTACACATAATTACTATATCAATAATAGTAACGCATTAACACTTAATCTCAAACCAAGTGATTGTGATGGTAAATTGTAGAGTATCGATTAAGGTGAAAAGGGCTATTAATAGCCCTTTTTTTATTTTGTTTATTGAGAAAGATGTGAATCTAAATATCATTTTAAAAAATGAAGATTATCAACTCAAAATGATGTATTTATGTTAGTTAATTAAATGATGATTTTCTAATGATAGAAGATAACGATCAGGTTATTACCTAAAGTTTAATTAACACAGTGTATTGATATTGACGCTTACTATTAAAATAAGAATATATTTTATGTTGTAAAATTTTAACCATATAAATTAAAATCCTCATTCAAATTATATAGGGACTTTTTATTTTTTTATTAATTGTTTTATTTAAAATGGAAAAAACAAAATAATATTAATTTTACTTATGGGTAATAGCATGAAATATAAAAAAATATCTGCATTATTGGTATGGAGTTTGGCGCTATTTGGTTGTGATAGTGGGAGCTATAAAGAAAAAAATCAACGTATCGTTATTGATTCAATGAAAAAACAACTTCCTATTGTTTATGATGAGAATTTTACGTTAGTGGATGTTTTAAAGGACAACGATCAGTTTATATATAAATACGAAATAAAAAATATTGAAGAAGTAGAATTAACCTCACCAGAGTTTGAACAATCATCTCGCACAGAGATTCTTGAGCTTTATTGTTCTGATAACAAAGGTATTGCTCATTTTAAAGAAATATTCATGGATGGTATTCGATATGATTATTACTTGAATAATAAAAAAATGTTATCCATTAACGTCAAATCAACAGATTGTACAAAATAATTGTCATTGCATTGAACTATTCACTTTTGTGTACCACATGATTTTTTTGCTATCTTGGGCGGTATTATTACAGGGTTAAGCCCTGTAATAATAAAAATTATTCTAACGTTTTTCCTTTTGTTTCTGGAATTAAAAACATAAATGCAGCAGCGGATAATAGATAAGCCGCAGATAATAGCGCTAGTGCGTAGCTTATTGAATAAACTGTCGCTAAATAAGCAATTAAGACTTGTGATACGCCAGCAATTCCTCGTCCAACATTAAAGATAATGTTTTCAGCACTTGAACGAGCGTCTGTCGGATAATGTTCGGCCAGTAATGCCCCATAACCCCCCATCATGCCGTTGACGAAAAAGCCAATGACTGAACCAAATAAAATCAAAACGATCATATCGGTTTGTTGAAAGTAAAACCAGATAGATAACGCTGAAACTAATAGAAAGACAATATAAGAAGGACGGCGTCCAAATTTGTCACATAGCCAACCAAAAATTAAGATACCTAATGACATACCAATTGTGGTGGATATCGTCCAAAATAGCGTATTTTTGAATGATAAACCACGTTCGGTTGCGATCATGGTTGGCATCCAAGTCATGATGCCATAAAAACCAAAGTTTTGTACGGCACAAGCAATGGTTAAACCAACCGTGGTTGCTGATGTTTTGACATTTTTAAATAGTTTACCTAATGCAATTTTATTTTTGTTTTGATCTTTTAATGATTGCCAAATTTCAGGCTCTTTCAATCCTTTACGTGTCCAGGCAACAAACAAAGCAGGAAGTACTCCGACAGCAAAAGCCCAACGCCAACCGTGTGCTTCTCCTACAAAATTTACCGTTAAGGTTGCCAGTATAATGCCTAACTGAAATCCTAACGCAACAATCGATGTCGCTCTTGAACGTTTATGCTTTGGCCATGTTTCTGACACCAACGTCATGCCAATGCCAAATTCTCCACCTAGTCCAAGACCACTTAAAAAACGGAAAACTAAAAAGCTTTCATAATTTGGTGAAATAGCACACAGCCCGGTAAATACAGAAAATATGATAATTGTCCATGAAAAGACTTTAACACGACCATATTTGTCTGCTAAGGTTCCAAAAAGAATTCCGCCCAGTACAGCACCTAATAATGTTACTGAAGTTAATGTTCCTAAATCGGTTTTGGTTAGATTAAAAGTTGCTTGAATTAGGGTAAAACAGACCCCTAAAATCATCATATCCAAACCATCTAATGCATAGCCGACTGTAGAGGCAAAAAGCGTTCTTTTTTGATAAGCTGTGGTGGATCCAGTTTCACTTTCAGCTTGTTTAATTGGGTCTATCGCAGTTTTCATATTTACCTCTAATGATTGTGAATAGTGAGTTACTTATTTAAACTTTACCTTTTAAAATAGGTTGTAGGCTAATTCAATAAGGTCGTTTAAAAGCGGTGCAAAGTATATACTTAAAAACTTTAAAAATCCAAGCTAAAAGCCTTTACAATTGGTTATTTGCTAGAAAATAATCATTTCTTGTAAGTAACTTTATATATAAAAATATTAAAGGATGCATCAACTAGTGATAATTTTATTTTGTGTAAAGAATCGTGACAGGGTATAGATGATTTATTAAGTGAATCTTAGTTTCTAAATTTAATTGATTGATAGCTAATTTCCGCTGAGTGTTCCTCAGCGGATAATCTTGATTAGTCTTCGATAAAATACCAATAGCCTTTATTGACTAAATCCAAAATGACCTTTAAAGTCGATTCATCTTCTAGCTGTTCATAATAAAGCTCTTCTTCTTGGCATAAAAGATCAATAACCGGCATCGGCAAATGGATTTTTTCACCATGAATATAGCCATAATCACCTACTTTTAGAATTCGTATGCTCGGAACTCGGCACAGATTATTAGTTTTTAAAAGCGATACAAATTCATCAAATTGATATGGTGGCTCGACAGGAACAATATTTAATTCATGCATTGGAATAGTAATGTGTTTACCAAACCAATCGTTAAAGAGTTTAGGTGTTCTAACCAGTTCAATTATCTGGTTTTGTAATTTTTCTAATTCATAGGATTGTATTCGATAGGAATCTTTAGGTAATGTTAAGTTGGGATCTTGATAAAATATGCCATTGGGTAGGTTATCGATAACATAATCGGCAAAGCCACTTAATAGTTCTTGAGACGTTTGGGTTCTAAAACCGACTGAATAACTAAGCGATTCACCGATTGAGACACCATTATGTGGAAAGCCTATCGGTATATACAGAATATCGCCTGCTGTAATTTCTTCGTCAATGATGGGTTGATAACTTTCAACATGTAGCAATGCTTTGTGAGCACTAAATTGTTTGTAGTGTTCGTTTCGGTCGCCAACTTGCCAACGTCGGCATCCCTTGCCTTGTATGATAAATACATCATAATTGTCAATGTGAGGCCCCACGCCTGCTTTATCTGTTGCGTAAGAAATCATCAGATCTTCAAATTGCCATTGAGGCAAGCATTTAAAAGGGGCAACTAAGGTGGCTGCTTGTTCATGCCAGTGGTCAACTGCTTGTACCAGCAAACTCCAATGGTTTTCACCTAAATGGCTAAAGTCGATAAAAGGACCAAATTGGGCATCCCATTTCCCATTTTTGTTGGTAACTATTCGGCTATCAATCTCTTCTTCCATCGCTAAACCTGCAAGTTCTTCAGGCGTGATAGGATCAACAAAGTGTTTAAAAGCATCACGTAAAATAACTGGCTTTTTTTGCCAATAATTCGTTAAAAAATCATCCCAATCTATGGTTAACTTATTACTCATGTAACGCCCCTTGTAAATTAAATAATTGACAAAAGTTATTCGTTGTTTGTCGTGCTATTTCGTCTATAGAAACACCTTTCAATACTGCCAAATAGTCAGCAACTTCACGAACATAAGCTGGCTGGTTTTCCTTGCCTCGATAGGGAACAGGTGCTAAATAAGGTGAATCGGTTTCAACTAAAATACGATCCATGGGGACATATTTGGCAACTTCACGTAATGATTCAGCATTTTTGAAGGTGATAATGCCCGAAAAAGAGATATAAAAACCGATATCTAGCAATTGTTTGGCCGTATCGATATCTTCGGTAAAACAGTGTAAGACCCCAGAATAAACATGCTCTTCTTTTAAGATTCTTAAGGTGTCTTGGCGTGCATTGCGTGTATGAACAATGATAGGTTTATTGAGTTTACGACCTAACCGAATATGTTCTTTAAAGTTTGCTTGTTGTTGTTCAAGATTATCTTGTTGATAGTAATAATCAAGCCCAGTTTCGCCCAGCGCAATTACATTATCTTGGCTTGCCAATGTTTCAAAGCGATCGGCATCATAGCTTTCTTCTTCTAAATTAAGAGGATGAATACCGCATGAAAATGAGCACTGTTTAGTATAGGGTTTTAAAAAATCTCTCATCGATTCATAGCCTGAAAGTGTGGTTGCTACACTTAAGCAGTGTTTAACATCGTGACGTATTGCGTCTTGCAATACTTCATCAATCGATTTGTTGCTAAAATCTAAGCTATCTAAATGGCAGTGAGAATCAATTAAATACATATAAAGCTCTTATTAATTATCTGAATGTTGTTCAAAATCACGAACAGGTTTTATGGTTGACCAAGAACGACAAGCAGGACATAGCCAGTAAATGGAATTGACCGTAAACCCGCATTTAATACAGCGATAATTAGGGACGGTTTTAATCTGTTCGCCAACCATTTTACGTAAAAGTGAAAGACTTTCTTTTGCTCGACCTTCTTCGGCATCGGCTACGTGGTAATTCATCAATCGATAAAACCCTTTTAAATTAGGGTGTTTGAGTAATTCCCGATACATGTAGTTTTGGGCAGCATCAAGTCCGCTTTGTTTTTCGACTATATCGGCAAGCATTAATTCAGCAACATTGCCACTATCTTGATCAACGCATAATTGTAGAAATTGTTTAAACTGTTCGGGTTGATTTAATTCTAAATAACATGTTTTTAATAAAGGTAATGCCTCACCGATAAAGGCTTTATCTTGCGTTAAAATTTGTTTGAATGATTCAATGGCTTGTTCTTTCTTGTTTTGTATCATTAATACCCGACCCAGCATGAGCGAGGTACGCGCACATTTAGCATCAGCGGCAGCTGATTTTTGTAACAGGTTATAAGCTTTTTCCATATCATCAGCAGACATAGCAATAGCGGCTAACTCGCAATAAAATTGTGCAATATCTGTCTTGTATTTAATGTTACCTAATCTGACTAATTTGGTGGCAGCATTAATCGCATTGATCCATTCACTGGTTGATTGATAAATGATAATCAATTGTTGTAATGCATATTGTTGAAAATCATCTTCATCAATTAACTGTAAGAACATTTCTTCGGCACGATCATAAAAACCGGCAACCATATAATCTCGCCCTAGTTGCTGTATTGCCAATAGGCGTTGTTCGAACGTCAATGCTGAACTTTCCATTAAAGATTGATGAATGCGTATGGCTCTATCAACTTCACCACGTGAACGGAATAAGTTTCCTAAAGTTAAATGAGCCTCAAGGGTGCTGTCATCTTCTTTTAACATATCTAAAAACAAATCAACAGCTTTATCTTTTTGATTTGATAAAAGAAAGTTTAAGCCATCAACATATTCGCGCGATAGCCGGTTGGATTGGTTTAAGTATTTTTGTTTTGCATTTCTGTCACCCATATACCAACCGTAAGCGGCTGCGATAGGAAGTAACAGAAATAACAGTTCAAACATAATCGTCTATTCTTAATTAATTTTTGTTAATGTTGCTTTTTGATTTATTGCGATATCTTCATCATACTTTTTTTGTAATTTGTTTAGTTTGCGTTTAGTTGATGAGTGTTGTAATTTCGATTTTAAAAAGAAGTAACCCGTGACAAACCAACCTACCAGAAAACCACTGCCAAATAAAATTGCCAGCAGAACAGATAAGCGTAATTCTGATTTAGCAACTAAATAATTAAATGTCACCACTTGATCATTGGCTGCACCTAAAGCAATAGACAATGCAAAAATAGCAATAATCAATATAATCGATAAAATTAATTTCATAATGTTGACCTTTCTTCTTTTTAATACTTTTTATTCTTTATTGTTATCCATTTATCGGTTAAACAACCTGTTACCGATTTATCTAAAGGCATTAAATCGTTTAGTAACGCAAAAACTGGGTAAATGATTACGTTACTATATGCCATTTTTTAGCATAAAAATAGCAGATTAATGCAATACCCCAACCAATGATGACGGATAATATTAAATCTATAGGAGTATGCATACCTAGTAATAATCGACTTATTTCTATTAATACCGTCCATATCACAATCAACGATATAAAGATATAATTACGCCTGAAGTTAAGTAGCACAATGGCTAAAAAAGCAAATGTTGCTGCAAATAGTGTATGACCAGAGGGAAAAGAATACCCTGTTTCATTTTGCCAGTGTTTGGATAACCAATTCGGTATTGTAGATGAATTGATTAATGATTCTTTGATAAAAGCAGCTCTTTCTGGCTTGGTTAATGAATAAAAATATTGGTCAGTTGTATTATGTTCTTTTGTTATCCATAAGACGAAAGGTCTTGATTCTGCTGTTTGTGATTTTATGATAGATTTTATCACTTGTCCGCTGAGGACAGCACTCACGAGAACCAACCATACTAATACAATCTTTTTTAACATTTTATCTGTTTTGCTGACTAGCAAAGCACAAAATAAAATGAAATAAAATATTGATGTTATTATTGCCCATGGGTAACTTGCTGTTTCAGTAACCCAAAAAAAATATTCTGATTTATCGTTCAATGTGTCTGGTAGCCAATGCCAATTTATGACTATAATAAACAATGGTACGACTAAAAAAATAGCCAATGCAGCTATTGTTTTTTTTATAACTAACCCCATTTAAAAACTCAACTAAACATATTGTGCTGTCTATTTTATCATAAATGTGGTTTATTTTTAATAGATTCTCGTTTATGTTATTCATTTAATACGGAGATAATAATGCAATTAAAACATGTCGCAGAAGCGAAACTACCAACACCATGGGGTTGTTTCACTATGGTAGGTTTTGAAGAAATTGCAACTGGCAAGGATCACGTCGCATTAGTTTTTGGTGACATTTCAAAGGTAACATCTGTTTTAACCAGAGTGCATTCGGAGTGTTTAACGGGTGATGCGTTATTTAGTTTACGGTGTGATTGTGGTTTTCAATTAGAAGCAGCTTTAAAACAAATTGCAAAAGAAGGTCAAGGCATTTTAATCTATCATCGGCAAGAAGGGCGTAATATCGGTTTATTAAATAAAATTAGAGCTTATGCCCTGCAAGACCAAGGGCTTGATACGGTGGAAGCGAATGAGCAGTTAGGATTTGCTGCTGATGAGCGTGATTTTAAACTTTGTGCTGATATGCTGACACTGCTTGGTGTATCACAAATTCGTTTACTAACTAATAATCCTGAAAAGATAAGAGTGTTAGAACAAGCTGGAATTCAAGTTACAGAAAGAGTTCCTTTGGAAGTAGGCGAGAATCCAAATAACGAACACTATTTAGAAACCAAAGCTAATAAAATGGGACATTTGCTTCATCTTCATCACTGCGATCATTAAACACATTTTTACATTATTGATAATTGGTAGGATGTGGCATGAAAAATGGTCAACACTAGTTAAAGCAAAAATAATTGATATATTTAAACCTCAAAAAATTAGTGATGATTTTTTGAGGTTTTTTTAGATTTGCGTACTATTTTGTTATGCAATAGATGTCGAGTATAGAGCTGGATTAATCATTATTAATAACAGAATTAAAAAAGTATTATTCCTTATCAATTCTTAGCTCACCGCCATTTGCTAGCTGATCTTTGGATAATTCGTGCATAATAATTTGTACTGCTTCAGGCTTACAATTAAGCGTTTGAACAATCGCTTCCGTTACACGTTTCGCCATTTCTCGTTTTTGTTCAATAGTACGACCTTCTAAAAAATCGATGACAACATTTGGCATAAAAAACTCCTAGTGACCCATTTTGGCAAGTTGAGCGTCGGTTAATGCGATATCTTGATTATGACAAATACCGATACCTGAGTGAATTATTTTTTCAGCAATAGCCTTGGCTTCATCCAATGAATGCATCTTGTATGTGCCACATTGGTATTCGTTTAATTCGGGTATTTGGTTTTGTGATGTTACACTGAGGACATCATGCATGGATTTGAGCCAAGCATCAACAACGAGCGATTCATCAGGTTGACCGATTAAGCTCATGTAAAATCCTGTGCGGCATCCCATAGGCGAGATATCAATAATTTCAATAGTATCACTGTTTAGATGATCGCGCATAAACCCTGCAAATAGATGTTCTAAAGTATGGATCCCTTTTTCGGGTAGTAGTGCTTTATTTGGAATAGTAAAACGAAGATCAAACACAGTGATATTATCACCTTTAGGGGTTACCATCGTTTTTGCAACGCGGACAAAAGGGGCTTTCATTTTAGTATGATCTACTTTAAAACTATCTAATAATGGCATAAATTTCTCCTTGGTGTTGAGTTGCCAGTTATAGTCTTTATAACTGGACAAGTCCAAACAATCTTATTCATTTAGCAAACTTAACATCTCTTGTTCATCAATGACTTTAATGCCAAGTTGTTGCGCTTTTTCTAATTTTGAACCGGCAGATTCACCGGCAATCACCAGATCAGTATTTTTTGATACGCTTCCCGTCACTTTGGCACCAAGTTGTTTTAATTTATCTTTGGCTTCATCACGTGTTAAAACAGATAAAGTCCCGGTTAAAACAATCGTTTTACCCGAAAAAGGTGAATCGGTTGCCATTGTTTGTGCTTGGGGATTGGTGTCTTGCCAATGAATACCAATGTCATCACTGGTTAACTGTTCTATTACGTCGCGGTTATGGGGTTCTTGGAAAAAATCAATGATGCTTTCAGCAATAACCACACCAATATCATTAACTAATTGTAGTTGTTCAAGTGATGCATTTTCAATTGCCGTTAAATTACCAAATTGGTTAGCTAAATTTTCAGCCGTCACTTCACCGACATTTGGTATACCAAGCGCAAAAATAAAGCGGCTTAAAGTTGTGTTTTTCGATGTATCAAGTGCTGCTAATAAATTTTTAGCCGATTTATCGCCTACTTTATCTAACGAACATAGTAATGGTACCGTGAGTCTATAAAGATCTGCGGGTGTTTTAACATAATCTTTATCCACTAACTGTTCAATTAGTCTATCACCCATTCCTTCCACATTCATGGCTCGACGGGATACAAAATGTTTAAGCGCTTCTTTTCGTTGTGCTGGACAAATAAGTCCACCTGCACAGCGAGATACCGCTTGCCCTTCATCGCGAACAATTAGCGAACCACAAATCGGGCAGTGGGTTGGAAAGATAATCGCTTTGGTGTCGGCTGGTCTTCGATCTAATATGACCGATACAATTTTAGGAATCACATCACCTGCACGGCGTATAGAAACATAGTCACCTTCACGGACACCTAATCGGGCGATTTCATCACTGTTATGCAAAGTTGCATTACTGACAATCACACCTGCAACAGATACCGGTTCTAGTCTTGCAACAGGTGTAATTGCGCCTGTTCTACCGACTTGAAAGTCAACTTTATTTAATTGGGTGATTTCTTCTTGCGCGGGAAACTTAAACGCCGTTGCCCAACGAGGAGCACGGGCAACAAAGCCGAGTTCTTCTTGTAAAGCGATACTGTTTACTTTGATGACCACACCGTCTATGTCAAAATCCAATGACATGCGCTCTTCACCAATTTGTTTAAAGTAATCTAAAGCAGCTTGCGCACCTTTTCGCACTTGAACTTTATCACTAACAGGTAATCCCCAAGTTTTAAGTTGCATTAAACGGTCATAATGCGTATTAGGCAGATTGGCACCTTCAATAACACCTAAACCATAACAGAAAAACGATAAAGGTCTTTTAGCTGTAATTTTAGGGTCTAATTGTCTCAGAGAGCCAGCGGCTGCATTACGAGGATTTGCAAAGACTTTTTCGTTTCGTTTTTCTGCTTCAGCATTGAGTTTGGCAAAGCCCTTGTGAGACATGAACACTTCACCTCGAACTTCTAAGCGTCTTGGTATCTGCTCTCCTCTTAAAACCAGTGGAATGGTTTTTATGGTTTTGACATTGGCGGTAATGTCTTCTCCTGTTGTGCCGTCTCCTCGGGTTGCAGCTTGTACAAATTGACCATCTTCATAAAGTAAACTTACCGCTAATCCATCTAATTTTAATTCACAACAATATTCTACCGGTTCATTTTCTTTTAAGTGTAAGCGATCTTTTACTCTTTTATTGAAGGCAATAAAACTTGTCTCATCAAAAACATTATCTAAAGATAACATTGGTATTTCATGTTTTATCGAGGCAAATTGAGATAGGGGAGCACCGCCAACCCTTTGAGTAGGGGAGTCAGGAGTAATCAATTCGGGATGCTGCTGTTCAATAGTTTGAAGCTGTTTTATCAATTTGTCATATTCCGCATCCGGAATTTCAGGCGCATCTAAGACATAATAACAATATTCATGATGTCTTATCTTATCACGTAAAGATTGAACTTCAGTGATGACTTTTTGTTGTGAATCATGGGTAAGGTTTTCGGGTAAATTAGATAGTGACATGTTAGTATGCTCTTAATTTAAAGTAAGATTTTTAAATGTTATTAGACACCAATCAAGTATGAATGACTTGATTAAATCAATATGTTCATCATGGTGAATATCGTTAACAATCGGATCAGAATCTTTTTATTTCCCGTCCATTTACCACCAACTAATGTTGGTGGTGTTGATAAAATTATTATTATATTTGGGTTATATTTCGTTGCACGCTTTTTTGATGCGTTCTTTGTAGCTATCGATTTTTTGTGGTGTTAGCATGTGTTGGGAATCATCTAAGACAACACCATTAACATCATCGGCTATACGTTGTGCTGTTTGTAACATGAGTTTAAAATTTTGCTGATTGTTTCCTTGTGTCGGTGCAATCATAAAAATTGAAACGCCAGGTGTGGTAAATTCGTGCATGGTCTCAGGATCCAAATAGCCTGGATTAACCATATTTGCTAAACTAAATAAAACAGGACCGTTGCCCGCAGGATCGACATGGCGATGAAAAATTCGCATATCACCGAATTGAAAACCTGATTGCATAATACTGGCAAGTAATACATCACCTTGTAATAATCGACCATTAATGCCAGTTACATTTAACACAATGATTTCTGTTTTATCTTCTTCATGGTCGATGTTTGCTTTTTCAGATTCATGATGGTCAGCTGATGATTCAGTGTTCAAAACTTCGTTTTGCTTAACAGGTTCAACTTCATGAATTTCTTCACTTATTGTGATTGTTTCTGTTTTTTCAAGTTGACTTTCTGTTTCGACTTTTTCTTCTAATGGTTCATTTTCAAAGAGATCCTGATTAAGATTAATCACTGGTTCAGGGATAGTATCTTCTTCTGGTTCGTCTATCGGTTGATGACTAAATAAATCCTCTTGTTGAGGAGGTGCTTCTTTTTCAATGATCTCAACAATTTCAACATGCGGTGTTGTTGTTTTTTTATTTTTGGGGTTAATCAGTATTACATCATCTTCTTCTATTTCATCCATATAAATGTCTGTTTGCTGTTGAGCAATAGGGTTAATATTCCTTTTTTTATCTGAATTAAACAGAGAAGAACGTTCCTTTTTATTAATCCATAATCCATGAATCAATAATGCAATAATGACCAAGGATGCAATAACAATCAGAACAATACGTAAATTATCCATAATAACCATCTCAGAATTAAATTAAATAAAGACTCAAATCACTCAATAAAAGAATCGAATGAAGTGATTACGGAGTACCACAATGTAAAATAATTACTTTTTCTTTGCAAATTAAAAAAATTCAATTGATTGTCAGTACATAAATGCCTTTGATTGTGTCATCTTATCAAGCCTAATTTTTTCGCACTAAAAATCAATAAGCATATATTACTTTATTTCTGCCAATAATCATAATTATCGGTATATATTTTTTTATTAATAATGTTAGATTTTAATTTTTAGAACTCTGTGCTATTAACCTGTAAAGATACTTACAATTTATGCATATTTTTTGTAAAATCATCGGTTACTTTTAAATAAGATTTATAATTATTAAAAATAACAATTTTGTTGATTGAGGTCAATTTTATATGAGATTTAACAAGCTATTACTCACCATTCCGGTAGCGCTGACCAGCTTATTTTTACTGTCAAGCTGCGATGATAACAAATCACAAGGCGGTAATAATCAGATACCAAAAGTTACGGTGTTTAAAGTAGAGCCATTGAATTACACTTTAAAGATTGGTTTACCCGGTCGAGTTGTCGCTTCGCAAATTGCTGAAATTAGACCTCAAGTAAGTGGCATCGTTTTAAAACGAGAATTTGAAGAAAGCTCAAATGTAAAAGCAGGGCAATCACTTTATCAAATCGATCCTGCTATTTATCAAGCTAACTATGACAGTGCTGTTGCAAGTGTAGCAAGTGCTAAAGCTAATGCTAGTATTGCCCAGTTGACTTTAAAACGTTATGCCGGTTTATTAAAAACCAAATCCATTAGTCAGCAAGATTATGATAAAGCGGCGGCAGATGCACAGCAGGCAGAAGCTAGTGTACTTGTTGCTCAAGCAGCTGAACATACCGCTAAAGTTAATTTAGATTATACTAAAGTCTATTCCCCTATTGATGGCTATATTGGTAAATCAAGTGTTACTGAAGGTGCATTAGTTTCAGCAGGTCAAGCAACAGCGTTAGCTTTAGTTCAAAAACTTGATCCTATTTATGTTGATATGACAGAAGCAGCAACGCGTTACAATAAATATAATCAAGATCAAAACGTGATTTTTGAACCAGCGAAAGGAAATAATGTTGAACTTTATTTTAATGACGGTTCGAAATATGACGTAGCAGGGAGTATCAAATTTTCTGATATGACGGTGAATGAAACGACAGGTACCGTTACCCTTAGATCTGAATTTCCAAATCAAGATGGCAAAATTTTGCCCGGTATGTTTGTCAAACCTCAATTGACTTTAGGCTATATTAAAAATGCAAAACTCGTTCCTCAACAAGGTATTACGAGTAATGGTAAAGGCCAATATACAGCAAAAATCCTTAAACCAGATAATACGATTGAATATCGTCAAGATATTCAAGTTTATACTGGTATCAATGGTTATTGGGTAGTGACGAAAGGTATTGATATTGGTGAACAAGTTATCACGACGGGTTTACTTAATTTAACGGCAGTTGAAATGGGTAAACCAATGACAGGCCAAATTGTTGGTGAGCCAGCTACTCTTACTCAAGAACAGTTAGATAATATTATCAAAAACAGCGTGAAATAAAACAGGGGTAGATTTAATTATGGCTAAGTTTTTTATTGATAGACCCGTTTTTGCATGGGTAATAGCTATCATGATGATGCTAGGCGGGGCACTATGTATAAAACTGCTAGCAGTTGAACAATACCCCGATATTGCTCCTCCTGCTGTTACTGTTTCAGCGGCTTATCCTGGTGCAGATGCACAAACTATTGAAAACACCGTTACACAGTTAATCGAACAAAATCTGACTGGGATAGATAATTTAATCTATATGAAATCAACCAGTAGTGCGCAAGGTGTTGTTCAAACTACGTTGACCTTTGCGCCGGGAACGAATCCTGATTTTGCGCAAGTGCAGGTGTTAAATAAAGTTGAAAGTATTAAGTCTCGTTTACCTGAAAGTGTTCAAAAAAATGGTGTTTCAGTTGCTAAAAACAATACTAACTTCCTAAAAGTTATTGGTTTTTACTCAACGAACCCCCAAAAGACTCAAGCAGATATTGCTGACTTTATTTATTCGACTGTGCAAGATCCGATCCGTCGTGTTCAAGGTGTTGGTGATACCACTTTATTTGGCTCTGAATATGCAATGCGTATTTGGCTTGACCCAAATAAACTCAATTATTTCAACATGTCAATTGAAGAAATTATTGCGGCAATTCAAGCACAAAACGCTCAAGTAACTGCAGGGCAATTGGGTGCATTACCTTCAACTGAAGGTCAGGAACTTAATGCAACGATAACGGCTCAATCTCGTTTAAAAACACCGGAACAATTTCAAAATATTTTAGTTCGGGTCAATACCGACGGTTCTAATATTTTACTAAAAGATGTTGCTAACGTTGAAATTGGTGCATCTGATTATAATTTTATCTCTCGCTATGACGGTAAAGCATCGGCTGGTTTAGCTATTTATCTGGCAACAGGCGCAAACCAATTAGATACCTCTGAATTGGTCGATAAGAAAATCGAAGAATTATCGGCAATCTTCCCAGAAGATATCAAATTTGCCTACCCATACGATACAACACCATTTGTTAAATTATCTATCAGTAATGTTGTGCATACTTTGATTGAAGCAATTGTGTTGGTTGTTATCGTCATGTATATATTTTTGCAAAATCTTCGCTCAACTCTCATACCAACCATTACCGTTCCGGTTGTATTGTTAGGAACGTTTGCAATCTTATATATTTGTGGATTTACCATAAATACGTTGTCGATGTTTGCTATGGTGTTAGCTATCGGGTTACTGGTCGATGATGCTATCGTCGTTATCGAAAACGTTGAGCGTATCATGCATGATGAAGGATTGTCTCCGTATGATGCAACGGTTAAATCAATGGAACAGATAACCTCTGCTTTAATTGGTATTGCCGTTGTATTATCTGCTGTATTTGTACCTATGGCATTTTATGGTGGTGCAGCAGGGGGAATTTATCGTCAATTCTCAATTACCATTGTTACCTCGATGTCATTGTCTGTGATTATGGCAATCGTTTTAACGCCTGCACTTTGTGCTCAGATTTTAAAAGCACCATCAAAAAGTAAAAACAAAAAATCAACGTTTGGGGAAAAATTACTCGCGATTCCACCATTTAGCTGGTGTGATAAAGGAACCAAACTATTCTTTGGCGCGTTTAATAAATTTTATAACAAAGGACTGCATACTTATGAGAAAGGCGTAATTAAAGTAATACGTTATCCATTAATTGCCTTTGTTTGTTATATCGTTATCATTGTTGGATTAATATTTGGATTTAACCGCTTACCAACAGGGTTTTTACCTAATGAAGATCAGGGTGTATTGATTGTCATGGTCGAATTACCACCCGGATCAACATTAGAACAAACCATGTCAGTATTGAATAAAACAACTCAGTTTTATATGGAAAAGAAAGCTGATTCTGTTAAAGAAGTCTTTACTGTTGCAGGGTTTAGTATGGTAGGTCGTGGACAAAATATGGGACTTGGATTTGTTCGGTTAAAAGATTGGGATGAGCGTAAACGCCCTGATCAAAAAGTGGATGCTTTAGTTGGCAGTGGTTGGGGCTTTGCATCTACCATTACTGAAGGTCGAGTAATTATAGCTAACTTACCGGCGGTTCCGTCGTTAGGGATGGCTAATGGTTTCTCCTATATGTTAAAAGACACTTCAGGACAAGGGCATGAAGCCTTAATGGGTGCTTTTTATCAAATCTTAGGACAAGCATCGAAAAGACCAGAACTTCAACAAGTGCGTCCGGGCAGTATGTTAGATGTTCCTCAGTATAAAATTAATGTGGATTTCGAAACAGCTCAAGCGCTTGGTGTTTCTGTCAGTAGCGTCAATACAGTATTATCTACCGCATTAGGTTCTGCTTATATCGATGACTTTGTCTATAATAACCGAGTCAAAAAAGTGTACCTTCAATCTGAAGCGGCTTATCGAATGTTGCCTGATGATTTTAGTTATTGGCATGTAAAAAATCAAAAAGGTCAAATGGTTCCTTATGATGCATTTGCGACTACTTCAAAAAGCTATGGTTCACCATCACTTGTTCGTTATGATGGTGTTGCTGCAATGGGAATTAGTGGATCTGCTGCGCCGGGCTTAAGTTCTGGTCAAGCTATGGCAATAATGGAACAGCTATCAAAAGACTTACCAAAGGGCTTTACGTTTGACTGGACAGATATTTCTTATCAAGAACGTCAAACAGGATCGCAAACAACAACACTTTATATAATCTCTATTATTGTCGTGTTCTTGGCATTAGCTGCATTGTACGAAAGTTGGAGTGTACCAATTTCAATACTATTTGTGATTCCTCTTGGTATTTTAGGAACGGTGGTTGCAACAATGTTTAGAGGACTTGATAATGATATTTACTTTATTGTCGGTCTATTAACCACAATGGGACTGTCTGCGAAAAATGCGATATTAATTGTTGAATTTGCAAAAGATGCTTTAGAAAAAGAAGGTAAATCGCTGATTGATGCAACACTTGAAGCTTGTCGATTACGTTTACGCCCAATTTTAATGACATCGTTCGCCTTTATTTTAGGGGTGTTACCTTTAGCATTAAATAGTGGTGCAGGTTCAGCAAGCCAAAACGCGGTAGGTACAGGGGTAATTGGTGGTATGTTAACAGCAACATTCTTAGCGATATTCTATGTACCATTATTCTTCTTATTTATTACTAAAATGTTTACTAAACATAAAAATAAGGTCGTTTTACCACGTAATTTTTCGCACAACACTGACCAAAAATAGTGACTTGGAAAATTGAAAAGCATATCTTAGCACCAGCTAGGATGTGTTAAAAAAATCGAAATCTTATTAATAAGATAACCAACAAAAAGCACGATAAAATCGTGCTTTTTTATTGAGTTTTTAATCTTATCATTATCAAAATATGATCTCATAGTAAATAACAAGGTAAAAAAATTGATTCAATGATTAAATAACATTGTCGGTTTACTATTGATATTTAGGTGCATCAATTACTATTTTAGGTTAGCTGATCGCGTTATTTTGCAAGGGCAATATCGTCTAATTAAGATTATTTAATAGATTTGACTAGATGTCGACTCATATGGGCATGAGTAATTGCGATAGCTAATGCGTCAGCGGCATCGGCTTGTGGACTAGCGGGTAATTTTAACAAGAGTTTGACCATGTGTTGGACTTGCTTTTTATCGGCTGCCCCTGTGCCTACTACACTTTGTTTTACTAAACGAGCCGCATATTCAAAAACAGGTAAATCGTTGTTGACTGCAGCAACAATAGCTGAGCCTCTCGCTTGCCCTAACTTTAATGCTGAATCGGCATTACGTGCCATAAAGACTTGTTCGATAGCGAACATATCCGGTTGGAATTGTAAGATGATTTCGCTAACGCCAGCATAAATGCGTTTTAATCGAGTTGGTAAATCATCGACGGCTGTACGAATACAACCACTACCAAGATAGGTTAATTGTCGTCCTGTTTGACGAATTACACCGTAACCCGTCAAACGAGAACCAGGATCTATGCCAAGAATGATAGACATTAAAGAGCGGCAGCAACTTCGTCCGAAACTTCACCATTATGGTATACTTCTTGAACATCATCACAATCTTCAAGCATGTCGATCAAACGTAATAATTTTGGTGCAGAATCAATATCAAGATCAACTTTGGTCGCAGGAATCATTGATACTTCAGCTGATTCAGCAACTAAACCTGCTGCATCAAGTGCATCTTTTACTTCGCCAAATGATTCTGGTGTGGTAAAGACATCAATTGCACCATCATCATAAGTGACAACATCATCAGCTCCAGCTTCTAAAGCTGCATCCATTACTTTGTCTTCATCTGTACCTGTAGGATAAGAAATAACGCCTTTTTTGGTAAACAAATAGGATACAGAACCGTCAGTACCTAAATTACCCCCAGTTTTGGTGAAAGCGTGACGTACTTCTGATACTGTACGATTACGATTATCACTTAGGCATTCAACCATGACGGCAGTACCTGCAGGGCCATAACCTTCATAGATGATGGTTTCCATATCACTATCATCTTCACCACCTACACCACGCGCAATAGCACGATTCATGGTATCGCGTGTCATATTATTTGATAGTGCTTTATCCATTGCTGCACGTAAACGAGGATTTGACGCTGGATCGCCACCACCTAGTTTGGCTGCCGTTACAAGTTCTCGAATAATTTTAGTAAAAATTTTACCGCGTTTAGCATCTTGCGCCGCTTTACGATGTTTGGTATTGGCCCACTTACTATGACCTGCCATAGAATTCTCCAGATTAGATAATTTAAAAATCAGCGTATTTTAACAAACATTTGTTTAAAATTCATTATCAATATGTGTATTGATTTTTAATCCGTGTGATTTTTTATTGTTATAAAAACAAAAAAGCACCTAATAAACAGGTGCTTTTTTTGTATGAAATAAGCTTATCAATATCAGTTCGATTAGCTCATTCCATATTGTTTTAATTTTTTACGTAGTGTACCACGGTTAATACCGAGCATATTAGCCGCTCGAGTTTGATTACCACGTGTATATTGCATAACCATATCAAGGAATGGGTGTTCAACTTCAGCTAACACTAATTCATATAGATCATTAGGATCTTCACCATTAAGTTGTGATAAATAGTTTTTTAAAGCTTGCTTGACAGAATCTCGCAAAGGTTTTTGTGTTATTTGGTCTTGAGAGTTTACAGTTGTAAATTTTAGTGCTGCAGCTGTAACGCGTTGTTCTGACATAGTATTCTTAACTCTTTTTGTTGTTTCTAATTTGACTAAAAAATGCTTTTAGTGTTCTAGCTTGCTCACTGGTGGTGCTAAGTACACTAAATAAGCGCCTAAAATGATCGCTATCAGCATAATTCTTGGTATACCAATTTACATGCTTTCTGGCAATCCGTAATCCTTTGTATTCTCCGTAAAATTGATAAAGTTCTTCAAGGTGCGTAAAAACGATTTGTTCAACTTCATCAACTGTCTTTTCTTTTTGTAACTTTCCATGTGTTAAATAGAATGCAATTTCTTCAAATATCCAAGGTCGCCCTTGTGCCGCTCGGCCGATCATTATAGCATCAGCTTGCGTATATTGAAAAACATCTTTTGCCTGTTCAGGGGTGCAAATATCACCATTAGCAATGACTGGAATGGATACCTTTTTTTTCACTGCTTTAATTGATTCATATTCAGCTACACCCTTAAATAGACATTCACGGGTGCGCCCGTGAATAGTAATCGCCTTTACGCCACAATCCTGCGCAATTTGTGCGATTTCAATGCAATTTCTATGATTTTTATCCCATCCAGTCCGCATTTTTAATGTTACTGGCACATCAACAGCACCAACAACTTTTTGCAAAATCTGTTCAATTAATTGCGGGTACTGCATTAAAGCAGAACCTGCCAATTTTTTATTAACCTTTTTTGCAGGGCATCCCATGTTAATGTCAATTAACTCAGCCCCATGTTTGGCATTAAATTCTGCCGCTTTAGCCATTTCGTCAGGATCGGCCCCCACTATTTGTACTGCGCGAATGCCCAAATCTTGCGTTGAGACCATTCTTAAAGCAGATTTATCTGTTTGCCAAACATCTGAATTAGCTAAAAACATCTCTGAAATAGTCAGACCAGCACCAAACTGGTAGCATAAATTTCGAAATGGTCTGTCACTAATTCCTGCCATTGGTGCGGCGATTAAATTATTTCTTAATGTGACCTTACCAATGCTTAGTAATTTAAGGTCGGCTATATTACGCATTTTTTCTCGAACTTAAAAGGGGGTAATGTCATTTTTTTACTTTTTTTTGCCAGTAATTCGACACCATTCTTCTTGCTCAGCGACGGGATCAAGATCAAAATGGGGTTGGTAAGCGGTACAGACGCTTTGAGATTGAGAAGTCAAAATGCCCGATAATCCAAGTAATCCCGCTGGTTTAATCAGACTGTTGATATTAGGTTCAAGTTCTTTTAATGGTCCAGCCAAAATGTTGGCGACTAAAACATCAGCTTGTAAATTATCAGGAATATCTTTAGTTAAATAAAGTTCAATGTCATGACTTACATTGTTACGTTCTGCATTATCTCGACTGGCTTGAATAGCTTGAGGATCAATGTCAATGCCGATGACACGTTTTGCCCCTAGTTTTAGTGCAGCAATGGCGAGAATTCCCGAACCACAACCGTAATCAATCACTAATTTATCTTTTAAGTCTAAGCTATCAAGCCATTTAAGACATAACGCAGTGGTAGGGTGGGTACCTGTTCCAAAAGCTAAACCTGGATCTAACATAACATTGATCGCATTAGGATCAGGGACTGGGCGCCAACTTGGACAAATCCATAAGCGTTGACCAAATTGCATAGGATGAAAATTGTCCATCCACTCGCGTTCCCAATCTTTATCCTCTAATTGTTCGAATTTATAAGAATATTGATCAAGATTTAATATTGCTTTCAATTCATCTAAATCAGTTTGAGCATCGTAAAGCCCAATTACATCTGTATTACCCCAAAGTTTTGTTTCACCGGGTAAGGGTTCATACACAGGCGTATCATAGGTATCTTGAAATGTGACAGATAACGCCCCTGATTCTTCCAAAAGCTCACTTATTGGTTCAGCAAGATCACTTGTTGTGTTAATTTTGAGTTGAATCCAAGGCATAATTTTTCCTTAAGTTACCAAATATATTGGCGATGATAAAAACAACCAATCCAATAATTAATGAAGGAACAATTGGATGGAAAGAACAAATTTTAATGTTATAAGCGGCTAAAAAGGTATAACTAATGGCTCCAGCAAACATTGAACATAATGCGCCGGTTGCATTAGCTTTCTTCCAATATAAGCCAAGTACCAAAGGCCATAAAAATACCGCTTCCAGCCCACCAAAAGCAAGTAAATTTAACCAAATTATCATATCCGGTGGATTCCAAGCTGCTAAAATGAGCAGTGCGCCAAAAATAAAGGTAATGATAACTGATATTCGCGTTAAGGTTTTGTCACTGCATTTTGTTTCAGGTTTTATGCTTAAAAACAGATCTTTTATAATCACTGAAGAGACTTGTAACAGTTGCGCGTTAATGGTTGACATAATCGCAGCCAGAGGCGCAGCCAAAAAGATGCCCGCTGCGAGTGGCGACATCACTTTAATAATTAAAGTTGGAACAATTTGATCGGGAATGGTTAAATCATCAATAATTGCTCGCCCAAGTGCACCAGAAAGGTGCATGGTTAACATAATAACTGTAACAACAATCGTACCGATAATGATGCCCCGATGTACCGCTTTACTGTCTTTATACGCCATACAACGTACTGCTGTATGCGGTAAACCAACCACACCAAAACAGACTAAAATCCAGAATGATGCCATAAATGGAAAGTCCATAAAATTGCCAGGGCCTTGTGGGGTTAATAATGCAGGATCGATTTCTTTTAAACGCTCAACAATAGCCGTTAATCCACCACCAGCATAAATAATGGCGGTTAAAAGTAATATTGAGCCAATGATCATCACTAAACCTTGGAAAGCATCGTTTAAGATACTTGCACGAAATCCACCAAATGCAGTATATATCACCGTACCAATACCGAAAATAAGTAGACCGAGTTTATAAGGTATGCCTACTGAAGATTCTAATAAACGGGCACCACCGACAAACTGAACAGTCATTGCACCGACAAAGGCGACGACTAAAGCAATACTGGCAAACCAGACAATGGTTTTACTTTTATAATGAGCATAAAGCATATCACTTAGCGTGATAGCATTATACTTGCGCGCTAAAATGGCAAATTTTTTACCCAAAATTCCCAGAGATAGCAGAACAGTAGGGACTTGAATCATAGACAACAATACCCAGCCTAGTCCATATTTATAAGCAGCACCAGGCCCCCCTATAAACGAACTGGCACTGATGTAAGTTGCCGCCAGTGTCATGGCGAGCAAAAATCCCCCCATTGTTCGATTACCAATAAAGTAATCAGTAAATTGATTGACTTTTTTGCGTTTAACATAAGCATAGATAGATAAGGCAAACACAAAAATAAGATAGATGACTAGCGGTAATATAATATCTAAATGCATTGTTTGATCACTTAGTTTGTTCTAATGAGATGTTTTTGAAATGAAATTTTACAACGATCCAGCATAATAAAATAAACCCGACAGGTACCATAATGCAGGATAATTCAAACCATAATGGAAGCCCCAAAAAGCCAGTCCTATCGCCAGCGCCGTAAGCACAAACAATCCAGCCAAGAAGATAAATAATTGTTAATAACAGTGAAAGCTTAGCTTCTTTATTTGCTTGCTTATATCGTGTATCCATATTGAATAATTTATCAATAATTAAATAGTGGCTTAGAGTAAAAGAAAGCATTACATTTAGCAAGTATATTGCATTTTATGCAATATAATTTTTTAAATATATCAATTTTCGCAACAATTAAATTCAGCTATAGTGTTGGACAATTCGATTATGACAAATAAATTAATGGAGATCCCAATGTCAAACTATTTTAATACACTGAATTTACGTGAAAAATTACACCAACTTGGTCAATGCCGTTTTATGGCTCGTGATGAATTTGCATCAGAAGCCGATTTTTTAAAAGGCAAAAAAATTGTAATAGTAGGATGTGGTGCGCAAGGTCTGAATCAAGGTTTAAATATGCGGGATTCAGGACTTGATATTGCCTATGCTTTACGTAAAGAAGCGATTGCAGAAAAGCGTCCTTCATGGAAAAAAGCAACTGAAAATGGATTTAAAGTAGGCAGTTATGAAGAGTTAATTCCTACAGCTGATTTAGTGATTAATTTAACACCTGACAAACAACACTCAGCGGTAGTAAAAGCAGTACAACCATTGATGAAACAGGGAGCCGCTTTAGGTTATTCTCATGGTTTTAATATTGTTGAAGTTGGCGAAAAAATTCGTCCTGATATCACGGTTGTCATGGTTGCGCCGAAGTGTCCAGGAACAGAGGTACGTGAAGAGTATAAACGAGGATTTGGTGTTCCGACTCTGATCGCCGTTCACCCTGAAAACGATCCTAAAGGTGAAGGTTTAGCTATCGCCAAAGCATGGGCGGCGGCTACCGGTGGACATCGTGCTGGTGTTTTACAGTCTTCATTTGTTGCTGAAGTTAAATCTGATCTTATGGGAGAACAAACGATCCTTTGCGGTATGTTGCAAACAGGGTCATTACTTTGTTTTGATAAACTTGTGGCAGACGGTGTGGATCCGGCTTATGCATGTAAATTATTACAATTTGGTTGGGAAACCATTACCGAAGCATTGAAACAAGGTGGTATTACCTTAATGATGGATCGCTTGTCGAATCCGGCTAAGTTACGCGCTAATGCATTAGCTAAAGAATTAAAAGTGATCATGACTGATCTTTATCGTAAACATATGGATGATATTATTTCGGGTGAATTTTCAGCAACCATGATGAAAGACTGGGCAAATGATGATGCTAACTTATTAAAATGGCGTAAAGAAACCGGTGAAACAGCCTTTGAAAAAGCCGCTGAATACCAAGGTAAAATTGATGAACAAGCCTACTTTGATCAGGGTGTAGTCATGGTCGCTATGGTAAAAGCTGGGGTTGAACTTGCTTTTGAAACCATGCTTGAGTCAGGTATTTTACCAGAATCAGCTTATTATGAATCCTTACATGAACTTCCTTTAATTGCCAATACCATTGCCCGTAAGCGTTTATATGAAATGAATGTGGTGATATCTGATACTGCTGAATATGGTAATTATCTTTTCGCTAATGCAGCGATCCCATTATTAAAAGAAAAATTTATGCCAATGTTACAATCGGGCGATCTTGGTAAAGCGATCCCAGAAGGTAGCGTTGATAATGCGCAATTACGTGATGTAAATGATGAAATTCGTCATCACCCAATTGAAATTATTGGCCGTAAATTAAGAAGCTATATGACTGATATGAAACGTATCAATGTTGCCAGTTAATCAATCAATTAGCCAAATTGGCTTGGTCGTAAAAAGGTGCTTAATTGCACCTTTTTTTATGGATAAATGTTAGAAAAAATGGCTGGTTTGTTAAAGTTAAATTTTAGTATTAAATTTGATGTGATCTTAAAGGATCGCAAATGGGATCAAAAGGATCTAACTTAGATCGTTTTGATCTTGATAATGGATCACTAAAATTTTTAAAAATTATATAATTAAATAAATTTTATTTTACTTTTTTATTTATTTTTTACCTAAATTATGTTATCTTTTATGTAATTTTTTAATTTTATGGAGGGATAACATATCAATGAAAATTGCTTTTCGACCAACAGATTGTTGGCGTTGGTATTTTGATAATCAATATGATAGTTTGATGCTTGAAGTATCAAACGATATGTTATTTCGTTCATGTTATTCCAGTAAAATGTTAATTCCTGATGTTTTTAGGGAATTTCCATTTTCAGTGAGTGATGCAACATCCTATTATCAATTTTATGATAGTTGTCAAATATTGGCATTAACTGACTCGCAAAAGATTGAATTATCCATTAATGCCATTGTTGCGGCTAATTTTATTAAACCTCAAATGCCAAAAAGTTGGTATTTTTGCCAACAACCTAAGCTATATCGTCCTAAATTAGCGGACATTGTTGAAGTCAGCATGCAAGAAGGTGATCAACGGGTTTTTTTATTAGTTGTTGAAGCGGGTGAAAATGCTTCACTATGTATTATTGCTCAACCTACATTTGTGGCAATGAATAAAACATTTTATTTTTCCGAAGCAATTAAAGTGATGAATGATCGACTGGCGCCAATCCAAAAAAATGTCATGGATCAGAGTTCGTTGATAGACCTTAAGTTAGAAGCCATTTCGTAAACAATACCATTCTAATCCGACTATTGTCTTGTCAGTAAAACTTAATTTCGATTTAAACCTGTTATATTTTGATTTTGTTATTCACAGCAGGTTGTGAAGCAGGCAATGTATTGATCTGATTAATCGATGACTTAAACGGCATTTCGTTACGGTGTCTCAGTTGAACGCTTTAAAACTGAATACAAATGACTTTAAAGGATAGCATTTAGCATCAACGGTTTTAAAATGAAGCCATATAACATTATTAACGTATTGATTGGCAGGCTAACTTGTCATCATAGCGGGGTAATAATTTATTAAGTATCAATCAACCATTTTAATCAATAATTAACGATTTATTATTGATAAATCAGGATTCTATAACCAATGATCATTAAGGTTTTTTTATTAATTCAATTTTGATATCACCCTCAGGTATACAACTACAAGCTAAAATACGGTGATCGCGTTTTATTGCAGATTGAGTAAGAGGATTCACTTTTCCTTGTTTTAATACCACTGCACATTTACCACAAATTCCAACTCTGCATGAATAAGGGAGAGTAATATTATGTTGTTCCAGTTGTTCCAGAATAGTTTGTTGCTGATTTCCTTTGATTGTATTGTTCTCTAAAGTAATATTACACTGTTCGTGGTTAAACTGATTATTTTCGGGAAAAGATTTTAAATACTTTTTGGTCGGTTGCCTTTCAAGTATCTCAACAGGATCGTCAATTGATATTGATCCGACATTGCGAGCTATCATATTCATTCCAAAATCTATTTCCCCTTGCTCATCAGTCCGAAAATAGCGGAGCGTATTGAGTGGTTCATTATTTGCTAAAGGCTTTGCTGTATTAATATTAAAAGTGGTAAGTACACAGCGACTACACGGTTTAACGATATCAAAAATGACATCGCCAATTTTAATTGTTTTCCAGCCATCTTCGGCAAAAGGAAGCGCACCTTGAATGATGATATTGCTTCGAAACTGCTGAATATCGAGCTTTTCCAAGCATCTTTGTTGTAAATAATTGAATGATGCTTCATTCAATAGTAGATAAGGATAGCCATCTGCAAAGCTTACCGGTGTTTGAGGATATCGTTTTGTTCGTCTTGTCAAATTAGTGCCAATCCAACGCAGTTGCACATTTTTTTGAAGAATGTGACTAAAAAATTGGTTTAGTCTGATTGGTGCAATATGAGACGTAAAATGGTTACCCCAAACTTCGGTTGGTTCATTAGTTTCAATAAATTCATCAAATTGAATTGCTATTGATTCGTTATTTGACGTTGAAACAACAATACTGTTGTTAACTATAGCTGTTTTTAGTTTTAAAAGCTCAGGAAATTGTCTTGCGGTGATAAATGTTCCGTCAGGTTCACTAATCATCAATACACGATCATATTTGAATCCCCCTTCAACAACATTCGACGTATTTAGGGGAATACCTGCAAGCGATTTAATCGGATAGATAAATAGTTGACTGACAGCGCTCATAATAAATAAAGTGATGAGTAAAAATGATCTTAATTGTAAACTGAATTCATCGTAATTTATAGGCAGTAGATAGTACGCCTATAAATAATCGATTGGCTACATAGGCAGATCTTGTAGAACTTTAGCATATTTTACTACATAGTCTAGGAAAATATTAGCAGAAGAAATGTAATAAACGAAATGTCCTTTAGTTATGATAGCATGAGGACCTTTATTTACTCCGCAGTGGTAACCAGGATTTAATTGAACATCTGATTTTTCAATTATTTTCTTATATTTTTCAGCTTCAATCGTAGAATCAAATGTTAATATCAAAACAGAAAAAGTAGGATAATATTTATTGTAAATACGGATATTACTTCTAAAACCGTAGCATTTTATGCCAGATCCATTAAATTGATAATATTGATTCGAATTATAATCGTAGAAGCCAACCGAGTCGGATTTATCGTTTGATTCAAAATAGAATTCATCTTGATTAAGTCTCTTAAAGAAAGCATCTAATTTGCCAAATTCGACTGGATCAAATTTTAAGGTTAATTCATTATATGATACTGAGGATGTTCTATTATTGAGTTAAAAAAATAATAAGAAATTATCATCAATAATATTATTAAAAAAAGTACGCATTGAAAAAACAAAATTTTTCTTCTTTTCATACCAATCCCCTAACTCCTTAATGATTAATTAGTTAAAATGTTATGTAATTGGAGTATAGCTAATTTCAAGGATAAAAAAATAAGTTTTACCATTAGGTGTCATTACTGATATTTCATCGTCAACTTTATGACCAATTAACGCTCTGGCAACAGGACTATTAATAGAAATCCAATTTTTTTTAGGATCAAATTCATCGGCTCCTACAATGCGGTAAATTTGTACGTGACCGGATTCATCTTCTAGTTTAACCCAAGCACCAAAAAATACTTTGCCTTCTTGCCTTGGATCAGGATCGATAATGGTTAATATTTCTAGGCGTTTTGTTAAAAATCGTACTCGTCTGTCAATTTCACGCAATCGTCGTTTTCCATAAATATATTCTGCATTTTCACTCCGATCGCCAAGGGCTGCCGCATCAGATACAGCTTGAGTAACACGGGGTCTTTCTTCTTTCCATAAATATTTCAATTCACGATCGAGTGCCAAGTAGCCCTCTCTTGTTATATAATTAGCTTTTTGCATAATAAGTTTACATTCCGTTAATCGACGAGATATACAGAGATATCATGATAAATAATCAAATAAGCCATATTATAGCGGGTGAATTGACAGTTAAACCAGAACAAGTTTTAGCTGCTATTCAATTATTAGATGAAGGAAGCACTGTTCCTTTTATTGCGCGTTATCGTAAAGAAGTGACCGGTGGGTTAGATGATACCCAACTACGTACTTTAGATAGTCGGTTAGGTTATTTGCGAGAACTTGAAGATCGTAAACAAACGATATCAAAGTCAATTGAGGAACAAGGAAAACTCACCCCAGAACTGAGTCAAAAAATTACCCAAACACTTAGTAAAACTGAACTTGAAGATCTCTATCTACCCTATAAACCTAAACGCCGTACACGGGGACAAATTGCTATTGAAGCAGGACTTGAACCATTGGCCGATGCGTTATGGATCAATCCATCACTTGATCCTGATAGCGAAGCGGAAAAATTCTTCAATTCTGAAAAAGGAATCGTCGATACCAAATCTGCATTGGATGGGGCACGATACATCTTAATGGAACGATTTGCCGAAGATGCGGCATTACTGGCTAAGGTGCGCCATTATCTATGGAATAATGCGCATTTAGTTTCGCAAGTGGTTGCAGGTAAAGAAGAAGAAGGAGCAAAATTTCGTGATTATTTTGCGCAAAGCGAACTGATTTCAAAAGTGCCTTCTCATCGTGCTTTAGCGATGTTCAGAGGACGAAATGAAGGCTTTTTACAACTTTCACTTAACGCCGATCCGCAATTTGAAGAAACGCCAAAAGAGAGCTATTGCGAGCAAATTATTACTGAGCATTTAGGCATTCATTTTAATGATCAACCTGCAGACAAATGGCGTAAAGCAGTTATTAATTGGACATGGCGAATTAAGATTTTAATGCACATGGAAACCGAACTCATGACCACATTACGTGAGCAGGCGGAGGAAGAAGCGATCAATGTGTTTGCCGCTAATTTGCATGATATGTTAATGGCTGCGCCGGCAGGGATGAAAGTTACCATGGGAATGGATCCAGGATTACGAACAGGCGTAAAAATTGCTGTTGTTGACGCAACGGGTAAATTAGTCGCAACTGAAACAATTTATCCGCATACTGGGCAAGCGGATAAAGCTGTAATGATTGTTGCGGCGCTATGCATTAAATACCAAGTTGAATTAGTGGCGATTGGTAATGGCACGGCATCGCGTGAAACCGAACGTTTTTATCTCGATGTACAAAAAAAATATCCTGAAGTCAAAGGTCAAAAAGTCATTGTAAGTGAAGCAGGAGCATCGGTCTATTCCGCATCTGAGCTAGCCGCTCAAGAATTTCCTGATTTGGATGTATCAATACGTGGTGCGGTATCGATAGCTCGCCGACTACAAGATCCACTAGCCGAACTGGTAAAAATTGATCCAAAATCAATTGGTGTTGGTCAGTATCAACATGATGTTAGCCAAACTCAGCTCGCTAAAAAACTGGATGCTGTTGTGGAAGATGGCGTAAATGCCGTTGGCGTAAATTTAAATACGGCTTCGATGATGCTGTTGGCTCGCATAGCGGGACTGAATAAAGTTATTGCACAAAATATTGTCAATTGGCGTAATGAAAATGGACAATTTTCTAATCGTAAACAGTTATTAAAAGTTTCACGCCTTGGGCCTAAAGCCTATGAACAATGCGCTGGATTTTTGCGTATTATGGATGGCGACAATCCACTTGATGCATCTGCTGTTCACCCTGAAGCTTATCCGGTTGTGGAACGCATTTTAGATAAAAATCATAAATCGTTAAAAGAGATTTTAGGTGACTCGAAATATTTAAACTCACTCAAAGCAGTTGATTATGTTGATGACCATTTTGGTGTGCCAACCGTGACCGATATTATCAAAGAACTTGATAAACCCGGACGCGATCCACGGCCTGAATTTAAAACAGCTCAATTTGCCGATAATATCGAAACCATGGACGATTTGAAAGTGGGCATGGTCATGGAAGGTGCGGTAACAAATGTGACTAACTTTGGTGCATTTGTTGACATTGGTGTACATCAAGATGGGTTAGTGCATATATCAGCCTTATCTGATAAGTTTGTTGAAGATCCTCGAAGCGTGGTTAAAGCCGGTGATATTGTCAAAGTTAAAGTGATGGAAGTCGATATTGCGCGCAAACGTATTGCTTTATCGATGCGACTTGATGATCCAACAACGTCAAACTATGAAGGTGCTAAATCAAGAATTAACAAATCAACCAGCACGGCTAAAAATACACAGCCAACGCCTATGACCAATAGTGCAATGGGTAATGCTTTTGCCGCAGCTTTTAAAAAGGGAAAATAGCGGCGTTAATATGTGTTCCATAAAACGAAAAGGAGGCTAACGCCTTCTTTTTGTTTAATGTTTATTTCATAACATTTTAATAAAATTACTAATAATAAATACAATGGTTAAAAATAAAATCAGTTAGGTTAACTTATTTAGCTTGTGTATTTTTCCATCCAATATTCATCTGAAAGCCATTAAATAATGATAAATCAATATTTAGTTATTCCATATTACTCATATTATTATATACTATACACAATTGATTCAGTTATTTGTAGTCTTGCACAATTAGTTATCTATAATTAATCAAATGGTTAGTGTAATTAAACTGTTTTAACCTGATCTACTATATAGCACTCCTTAATTTAATATTCTTAAAAAGAATAGTTAACAATACTAGAATATTGCACTGTTTTTTAGAACGATATAGTCAATTTTTCCAATTTATTCAACAAAATAGACCTTTAGATGGATGCGATTTTACAACTTTCGAATAGTTTTTAGCGTGTATGCAATTTTATAATAAATTTAAAATGTAATCGGTAACAATTTTATCAATGTTTTGATAAATTTGTCGTTCACTAAAACTTCAAATAAATAACTTTGTTTCAACTTATAGACAAGCTTATGGGTAGAGGAATTAGCATGAATAGTGATATGTTTGTTTTCAAAAAACTTTATTTGATGCAATTTATATTGAATATTGCCGTTATTGCTATTTTTGGGCTTTTTTGTCGCATTGCTTTAGCAGGATTATCTGTTTCTACGACCACTGTGGAATATATTCACGGTAATCCACCAGATATTCTTGAAACCGCTGACACCAAAGTCTTAAACGGAATTCAATTCAAATTAAACATTGATGGTCTTGATCCGGCAATTGTTTCGCCGGGGCCTGCCAATAAGATTTCTGTTGCCTACAATACTTCACCTAGTCTGTATTCATTTGCTGTTGATACTTCAAGTTTAAATGAAAGTGATATCAATGATGTGGATGGTGATAAATTAGCTACCAGCGATAGTTTTATCATTCAATCGATTAATGCTGAATGGCGCGACCAGAACAATAATGTTATTCCTTCTGATTCTACAGCATTTTTGGGTAGTGATGTGTGTAATTCATCTACGGCTAATGCAAAATCATCAGTAAAAGTGACGATTCAATTTATTGCTAAAACTCAGTACGGTGAGCCTGATACTTCAGAACCAAGAGAAGTATCAAAAACATTTGAAGTAAGTGCTGATGACGGTATCTGTTTTATCAGACCCGGTGTACTGGCTTTGATTACTCATAATGGTTGGGATGAAGGTGGGAACTATGCGCCTTATGGTGCTGATACAATAGATGTTAATCCTTCTTATAACAGCGATCAATTTACTATTCATCAAGGCTTTAAGGCCACTGCAAAAGATCAAAATGGTAATTATTTCCCAACTTATGCTTTTCCGGAAGCTCGTTTCAGAATTGTACCTGTCAATCCAATATCTGATTATAGTTACACCTTGGTCAAAAATCCGAATAATTCATTAGTTAATACTGCTCGTGATTCAAATGCTGATTCTAAAAGTGAATTTAAATTTACTGACAATGTACCTGGTCAAGGTGATAAATTTGTCATATTAGTGACCAATAATCGAACGCTAGCACAGTTTTATTATACTTTTTCTATAAAACATTGGTTATATTTCTTAAATAACCTTCCGGGTAATTGGCAAAATTCAAATAGATTATGTCAAAACAATAATGATAGATTGCCAACACGAGCTGAGATTACAAACTCGTCTTTAGCTTACACGCCAACCACTAATGATAACTATTATGTAAAAGATAATGGGTACAAAAGAGCAATTGGTGAAGGATTAACACCAGAATGGGGTAAAGTCTACTTCTATGCACCTTTAGATATTATTGGTCGAGATATGTTAAATGGTTTGTCAAATTTGAAAAATTTCATCTATTATGATTTCTATTTCACCAGTGAACAATCATCAGTAAAAGATATATATGGAAATAATCGATACTACAGTGTAGGGATTGTAGAAGGTAACGTTATTGTTGAACCAGATATAGCATATACCTTATGTGTTAAATATTAGAGAATATATAAAATTATCTGCTTTTTCAAAAAGTGCAGTTAAAGTAATAAGATAATATCTTTAAATTTAATATTGAGTTTCCACTAAATGAGCAGATTAAAAAACCTGCTCATTTTTATTGTAAAAATTTCACAATCATAAAGATAATGATCATTATATCGGTCTTTTAATTAACTCGTCACGATTCAGATATTCTGGCTATTTTCACATTAATCAAAACTATTTAATTATCATGATAAGTAAACAGTGGGCAAAATAATATTTTTCAGCCCAAATTGTTTTAACTCAGTAGCAAAATTTTCGACATGTTGTTTTGATGCTGGTTCCCATGTTTTGGCTATTCCTTGGACTCCATGGTGGTGAAAAGCATTGATTCTCACTCTCATACTCGGATCCAACGCCAATAAAAAGTGCGCGATTTGCTCTGCCTTATTTTGAAGATCCGTATGAGTTGGGATGATCAAGAATCTGACTTCGTGTAATTTTTGGATCTTTGAAAGATATTCTATTGTTTTTATGACTCGATGATTATCTCTGCCGGTTAACTTTTTATGAACTTGGGTATCCCAAGCTTTAAGATCAATCATCGCACCATCCATGACATTCACTACTTTTTGCCAACCCGTTTGAGATAAATAACCATTGCTATCAATAAAACAGGTTAAATGTTTTAAGTCATCGGCATGTTTAATGGCATGAAACAGTTTTTCAATAAAAGGTAATTGAATGGTCGCTTCCCCGCCACTGAGCGTAATACCATTTAAAAAGGGAAGGTATTTTCGAATGATGTTTAGTATATCCTCAACACTATATCGGTAAGTCATTGGTGTTGAGTGATATTGGCAAGTCTGAAGGCAAGTATCACATTGCTGGCAAGCTGATGTTTGCCAGATAACTTGATGATGACTAAACGTTAACGCCTGATGTGGACATGTGGCGACACAGTCACCACAATCCTGACATAGTGAAATGGTATAAGGATTGTGGCAATTTAAGCATTTAAAATTACAGCCTTGTAAAAATATAACTAATCGGTTTCCCGGCCCGTCAACGCAAGAAAAGGGTAAAAGTTTATTAACGATTGCCCATGACTTGTTCATGACTGATCACCCGTGATGTACGGCATAAATAGCTATTATTAACGGTATCTTGTGCGGCTTCACTACCTAAAAATGTGGTATTAATCCGTGAACCTTCTTCTTTATATTTTTTGATATCTGATAATCTCACCATGTAGCCCGTTACTCGTACTAGATCATTACCACTAATATTGGCGGTAAACTCTCGGAAGCCAAATTGAAATGCCGCTTTACAAATTTGCAGTAAAGCGGAAGGATTATTTTTAATGGTTTCATCAATCGTTAAAATATCACTAATGCCTGATGTATAATAGTGGTGATGTTTAAACAGTGCCATAATATGGGTAACAGGATCCGGCTCGTGACCATAAGGAATTCGTAAGCCCGGTGTAGTGCCTCTATCCGTACTGATGCCAGATTGAGCATGTAACATAGCTTTACCTTGCCAAGCATGGTTAATTTTATGATGATTAATAAAGTCGGCTAATTGTTTAGAAATGGTGGTAGCCAGTTCATTAGCATCTTCATCGACACCATAGCGACCCGCTAAGTTCGATTTTTCTTGTAGTATATTAATCGCTTCAGCCATAGCATAAATACCAAACATGGGTGCAAATCGGTTGGCATCAATTAATCCTTCTTTTACTAAAAAACTATTTTGAAAGAAGTTTGACTTTTCGTACAAAAAGGCTGAACGGGCTTTGATTAAATTTAATTGTAGTTGGCAGTAATAGGGTAGCGTATTTTGCAGAAAATCATCAATATGTTGGCTGCGTTTTGCCACTTCTTTTAAGTTGATTCTTGATAGGGTACTGCCACCACCAGCGATAGGTAAGGAGTTATAACAGCTGACAACGCCATAGCCTTTTTCATCAAAATCTTTTTGAATCATCTGATTATTGGCGATGTGAGGTTTAGCCGTTTCGCAAATATTGCCTATTGCAACGGATAGTAACGCTTCAGGTGTGAAGTTTTCATCATAGATAAAGGTTAAATTTGGTGCAACTTGTTTGAGTTCTTTGTCCACACGTAAAATCAGACGACAAATAACATTATCGGTTGGTCCAATGTTGGCATGCATAAAAGCATCAGGTAAATTACGATCTAACATTATCCAAAAATGTCTTAATCGTTGATAAAGTTCATCTTCAGTGAGATCCCCAACATAGGGTAACAATATTTGATCTAAACAACCCAGATAAACAGGCATGCCGGTAACGGATGGTACATGATGATAAGCAATAGTCAGCATATTTAAGGCATCATCAAACGTTTTGGCGGGATCAAGTTCTAACCACTCAGAGCCTTGTTTAAGAAATTTAGCATAATCAGGTAGTACATATCGAGGCTTATAAGGCGCATGACCCTCAAACATATCACAAATAACATTTTCGTCTAACGCTTTTCGGGTTTCATTATCAAGCTCAACATAAGGCAGATTATTTTCTGCCGCTAATGCCAATAAGTTGGCTTTCTGTTTGGGTGATAAATTAGGATCGGTGACGATTTGATAACAACTGCTTTGGAACTCTGTCATGTGCATATTAACCTCGATACTAAAAAGCAAATTTATTTAATTTAAATGGTGAACCTAATGATTATTTTTCGATAATCATGCGTATTGGTTCATAATCAGCAGCATTAATTGGCGAATGTGTTTCAAAATACTGTTTTACAACATCCGCATCACGATAACCAGTATCCACATAAGTAGGTAATGTGTTGATTATCGGATAGCCGTCTCCGCCCATCGCTAAAAAATCCAATGTCACCAGACGATACTTCTTTTGTAAGTCAATGGGTTGTTGATTGATTTTGACATTTTCAATATTTTCACCTGAGCGCGTTAAGGTAATATTTCTTAGATGAGTAAAGCCACCCGATCCTTGCTTTTTGCTCAATGCAACGTTAAGGTAGTCAATCAATTCACGTCCGGTTAACTCGACATAAACCATACTATTGCCAAAAGGTTCAACTTTAAGAATATCTCGATAAGCAATATCGCCTTCAATCAATGAATCTCGAATCATCCCACCCGATAAGATACCCAAGTCTGCACCTGTCTTTTCAATAAAAGCACTGAGTAATAATTGTCCTAAATTACTTTGCTGATATCGGACAATATGGCGATCGCCTTCAAGTCGACCGACCAATTCGCCGCTTTTAATTGACAGTTTTTTTCTGCCTTGTTCTTGATAAGGTTGCAATATCTGCAATAGTTGTGGATCTTGAGGGATCTCAGTGGTGTAAAACTCAAGGCGTTTAGTGTCGTTGCCATTATCCACTTCTTTTTTAAGGTTAATAGGAATTAATTGATAATTTTTAAGTGTCAATTTTCCATTTAGAAATTCAAAATCTGCTCTACCTACGTATTTTCCCCATTCGTGAGCCTGTACTATCCAAGTCCCATTTTGTTGATCAGGTGCGCAGGGTGTACCAGGAACATATTCAGTGACTCGTTTATTTGCACTTGCCATACAAACCGGATTTTGAGAATGTCCGCCTACAATCATATTTAATTCGCCCGATTTTAAGCCTCGGGCTAATTCTACATCACCCGGCGCCATTGAACCGTGTTCACCATTTTCGTAGTGTCCCATATGGGTCACGGCGATAATCATATCTGGGTGTTCGTTTTGTTGAATTTGAGCAATCACTTTTTGTGCTTCAGGTAATGTTTGGCGAAACTCAACACCTTGCGTATTCATGGGTGAAGCGAGATAAATGGTATCATCAGTGGTAAGACCAAAAACGGCAACTCGGATACCATTTAAGTCAAACATTTTATAGGCATCAAAGACACGATTATCCGTGCCTTTGAAGTAAGTATTAGCAGACAAAAAAGGAAAATGTGCCAATTGTTGCTGTTCACGAATGATAGATAACGGATGATCAAATTCATGATTACCAACAGCCATAGCATCATAGCCTATTTCGTTCATGCCAATAAAATCCGGTTTAGCTTGAAGTACATCAGATTCGGGCACACCTGTATTAATATCACCACCTGACAAAAGTAATAATGTTCCACCTTTGGCGGTAACTTCTCTTCTGATGTCATCTACCACCGTTTTTTGAGCGGCAAGCCCATATTCACCAATTTCATTTTGCCAAAAACGACCATGATGATCGTTTGTATGTAAAATGGTGAATTGATAGGGTTGATTCTCTTTCCAAGAATAGGCTATTGGCTGTTGCGTGATAGCATCTGCTATTGAATTGGCCGAAAATAGTCCCAAAGCAAGGGCTAGTGATAGTTTTTTAGTTATATTTAAATAATACATGGTGTCTCCTAATTCCTTATAGACAATCACTACTCCGTAATGACCTTATAAATTAATGTTGGCACGTGCGCATTATCACTAATAGTGATATTGTCATACAGTTTTTGTTTGATCGCATCTAGTTTGTCAGTGCTAGCGTGGATGGTAAGTAAAGCTTCGCCTTGTTCCACTTTATCGCCGACTTTTTTATGTAACACAATACCTACCGCAGGTTCGATGATATCGTCCTTCGTTGCACGTCCTGCACCTAATTGCATCGCTGCGATTCCGATTTGATCGGCAACAATACGAGAAACATAACCCGATTTAAGTGCTGGTAAGGCGATTTGGTAAGGGGCACTTGCTAATTTTTCAGGGTGATCAACCACTGAGCTATCACCACCTTGCGCTTCAATTAAGGTTTTGAATTTTTCAATCGCTTTGCCATTGTTTATTGCCTCTTGAAGTTTTACTCGTGCTTCATCAAGCGTTTTCGCTTTATTCGCTAACACTACCATTTGGCTTCCTAATGTCAGTACTAATTCAGTTAAATCTGAAGGACCTTGACCTTTTAAGGTATCAATGGCTTCTTTTACTTCTAGCGCATTACCAATTGCAAATCCAAGCGGTTGTGACATATCCGAAATTATCGCCATGGTTCTTCGTCCAATTTGATTGCCGATCTTGACCATTTCATAAGCTAATTTTTCTGAATCTGCCATCTCTCGCATCAGTGCGCCATCACCGGTTTTCACATCTAAAACAATTGCATCGGCACCTGCAGCTAACTTTTTGCTCATAATCGAACTAGCAATAAGTGGAATTGAATTGACCGTACCGGTAACATCACGAAGTGAATAAAGTTTTTTATCAGCAGGCGTTAAATTACCGGATTGTCCAATAACTGACACACCTTTTTGATTGACTTGATCAATAAATTCTTGCTTATCTAATTCCATTCTAAATCCAGGGATTGACTCAAATTTGTCATTGGTACCCCCTGTGTAACCAAGTCCTCGCCCGGACATTTTAGCAACCGGTACACCAACGGCTGCCACTAATGGGGCAAGCACAAGGGTAGTGGTATCGCCAACGCCACCTGTTGAATGTTTATCAACTTTGATACCTTGAATTGAAGAGAGATCGACAGTATCACCCGAATGCATCATCGCTGTGGTTAAATCAGCACACTCTTTTGACGTCATGCCTTGATAGTAGATAGCCATTAATAGAGCACTCACTTGATAATCAGGGATTGTGCCATTGGTATAATTGGTAATAAAAAATTGGATTTCTTCAGTTGTTAGTGGATGACCATCACGTTTTTTTTCAATAATATCTACAAATCTCATTAATCTTCTCTCTTAATGTCAATATATTAGGTTAATATTACCTTGGTCTGTTTATTTGATGTTAAACGACGTTTAAATCAGTCAACATTTTTGCGCATAAATTGTATAATTTAATACGACATGACATTGTCATTTTTACTCATTTTTAGTGATAATTTTTTATTATAAGAATGTTTCTAGTCTAAATCACTGGGTGAAAATGACCAAGGTAATAACTCACCAACGGTTGTTTCTTGTATTTTTCCTTGCATATTTGTCAAAATTACGGGCATATCTTTAGCGCAAAATTCACTTATTACTTGGCGACAGGCTCCACAGGGTGAAATAGGTTCGTGGGTATCGCCAATGACAACTAATTTTTTAAATTTGCGTTTGCCTTCTGAAACGGCTTTGAAAATAGCGGTTCGTTCGGCACAGTTAGCCAATCCGTACGATGCATTTTCAACATTGCAACCTAAAATGACCTCGTCATCTTCAGTAATGAGTACTGCACCAACTTGAAATTTAGAATAAGGTACGTAAGCGTTAGAACGTGCGGTTTTAGCCAGTTCGATTAGTTTTTCAATTTTCATCATGATAATCCTGTTAGTTATACCTTGTTCTATTGATGTTTAGATTGCACATTCATCGGTGATTGTAAATCCAGACGATAAACCCCAAATCCTAGATTATCTTTTTCCACATAGCTTGTTGGATATAACGAATGTTTTTCGATAACTGCTTTGGCTGCTTCAGTTGGTGATGATTCAAAACGAATATCTAATTTGGTATTACTGGTTATCGGGGCAATTTGCCAGTTATTATCGACTGCCACCTTTACCTCCCCATTTTTATGGGTGGTGTTAGTGATATAAGCCGATAAAATCACTCTTAAATCATCGGGTGAATTAAATTTAACATTTTTGCTTCCCGTTCCCGGAAACGCACCGGTATAAGCACGATAATTATTTGTTGCTATCAAGAAGGTTTGATTAGGATCAATTGGTTTTTGTTGATAGGTTAAATTTTTAATTCGTTCAGACTGCGCATTGATTAGTTGGCAATTGCCATCGTAGCGAGCAGGCTGAGTAATATCAATTTGGTAATTTACGCCATCAATCGTATCGAAATTATACGTTCTGAAATGATCCCAATCTATTAAGTACTGCGGTGTCGTGACTTTCGTATCAATTTGATTATATACCCCTGCCGAACATTCAAGCCACTCTTTGACCTCTTTGCCGGTCACTTGGACGACTGATAACAGGTTAGGGTATAAGTAGATATCCGCTGCATTTCTAAATGTAAGATCGCCTTTTTTTACATCAACAAAAGCAGTTGGATCGTTTTTTCTACCGCCAGCCTTGAACGGGGCAATAGCCGATAAAACCGGTAAACCATCAAGATCTGGGTCACCTTGAATAAACTGTTTTACATATGCAATTTGCGCATCACTTATAATTTGTAATGCCGTGGTATCTTGAACTAAAGCCAAATAACTGGTGATATCACTATCAATTTTCCCAATCGGTTTTCCGACAAATTCACGTGTACCTTGGTGATCTTCTTTTAGTACGTGAGTAATATGTTGATCGGCATCAACCAGTGCTTTTTTGGTTTTCACGTCATAAATTGGGCGGGCTTGAGATTTACCTGAAGTCACTTGCCAATTTGAATTGTCACCATTTAGGACTAAATCAACAACGCCCAAATGGCTTCCCCATTGTCCGGGCATAACGGCAGGAACATGATTTATATTGCCGGTTTCAATATTAGTATTCGGTAATGATTTAAAATCGTCGCTTGGAAACACGCCATGTGAATGACCAAACATAATAGCATTAATACCCTCTACTTGACTTAAATAGTATACCGAGTTTTCAGCTAATGCTTTATAAGGTTCAGCAGAAACACCCGAATGCGGAATGGCGATAATGATATTAGCCCCTTCTTTTTTCATTTGCGGAACTAACTGTTTGGCTGTTTCTGTGATGTCTTTAACTTCGACTTTTCCATCCAAATTTAATTTATCCCATTGCATAATTTGAGGTGGAACAAATCCTATATAACCAATTTTAATAGTGTGTTGATTACCTTCTCGATCAATAACCGGTGTGTCGACAATAATATATTGTTTAAAAAAGGGCTGCCCGGTCGTTGCATCATAGACATTGGCATTAATATAAGGAAATTTAGCACCGGCAAGGCTTTTTTGCAGGAAGTCTAAACCAAAGTTAAACTCGTGATTACCTATGTTACCAACGGTATAATTTAACGTGTTCATGGCTTTATAGACAGGGTGGGTCTCACCATTTTTAAGCCCTTTATTGACAGTATAATCTGCCATAGGACTTCCTTGAATTAAATCGCCATTATCAACCAGTACACTGTTTTTGACTTCATTGCGAGCTTGATGAATTAAATTGGCGGTTTTAGCGAATCCAAAGGTATCGACAGATTGATCTTTAAAATAGTCAAAATTCATCATATTGCCATGCAGATCGGTTGTTTCGATAATTCTTAAATCTACTGTTGCTGCATGGAGCGTGCCAGAAATCAATAGGGTTAATAAGGTGAAAGTGAATTTATTTTTTAACATATGGATCTCCTATTTATTTCCGGTAATGCTATTTTTCATCCGTTTTAATAATAAATGTTGGTAATGAATAAATCGTTTAATAATGGCTGGGTGATAATTATTTTCATTGATTGCTGTTTGTAATGATAGCTGATCATCGGTGGTGAAACAGGATAATACATAATCCGTCAACCGTGCTTTTTGTAAATCTTCAACAAACGCCGCATCAATTCCACACAGTGTAATATCGAGCAATTCTAAACGAGTAAAGTGAAAGATAGATTGGGCTAAACAATATTCTTTTTCGATGTCAGTACCAAAAATGCCTGCGTCATCGGTATTTAAGGTAATTCGTACACCCTGATCATAAAGCTGTCTTACCGGGTGATGATGGATATCCCCATGTAACTCATTGACTAAAATGCGGTTACTGGTTAACGCAACTTCTAATGTTATGTTGCGTCGAACTAATTCGTTGATTAATTCCTGATCTTCAATCGCTCGAATGCCATGTCCAATCCTATCTGCACCATGTTTAAGAGCTTGAATAATGCTTGCTGCGGATTCTATTTCGCCAGCATGATAAGATTTTTTTAAATTGAGTTTTTGGGCTAATTGGTGTGAGGTTTGAAAATCATCGAAGTGACCGGCTTTTTCATTACCAGCAATATTAAAACCGGTAATAAATGGGTGAGGGTTTTTTTCAATAAATAATAGGGTATCATGTACTGTTTTCGCCCCTAAATGCCTAACACCAATCACATGATATCTTACGGTAAGATTAAATTCTTTTTGTACGTCAGTTATGGCGGCATCCATTTGCTGTAAGGTATGATGAAATCGCTCTTCATCCCAGATTATTTCACCCTGTTCTTCTGTTGCGCAAATGTGATAAGGAGAAAGAAAGAGTTCGCAATAGATTAGCCCCTGTTTGGCATTTCGATAAAGAAAATCATAAGTAATAAGGTAATAATCTTCGGGGGTTTTTACAAAATTTGAGACAGTATCATAGGTTTGAATAAACTGAACAAAATCAGTTTCATCATAACGATATCGCCCATTTTTATATTCGTTAGCATCATATTCACCCGATTGATAGCATAACGAAGATGGGAAGGTAATATGATTTTTATCAGCTAACTTTTTAGCCATAAAAGGGGTAATACTACCTTCAACATGTTCATGTAATATCACTTTAGGAAGCAATGGTTTATTCATTTGATAAGTTATCTTTTTAATGTGCTTTCTCGGCTCCCACTATTAGGTCGCTTAACACAAATAGTGATAGATTAATGGTATTTTAGCTTTGCTAATTGCGTTGTTATCTATTTTACCTTGATCAGGTATCTTATTTCCATACTTTTTGTGTGACCAATTTTTATTTTGTGAGATAGGTATCGTTTTATTTTAAACAGTATCACCCTGATTAATTACATTATCTCAAGGTTAAAAAGGGTAATTTTAAACGCTAGCTTAATCAATATGCTTGTTTTTGATTCAATCAGAAGGACAATGATCATTATCCTTCTGTGATTGAATGATACTTCTTAATAACAATTAACTAACGGCCTCGGCTGTTTTTTGTTCATTGGTGTCGTTTTTAAATATGACCATAAATATGAGAGCCAGCACCAGCGCATAGCCAGCAAAAATGAGCCATACGGTATGCCAATCGGTGATCTGTTTTTCATCAATGATTTGCGTATAGTGTTCGGCGACAATTCCGCTAATCACCGAACCTAAATAAGCACCAATACCATTAGTCATTATCATAAATAGACCTTGAGCACTGTTACGTATATTTGGCGATACCGATTTTTCAACATACATGGAGCCAGAAATATTATAGAAATCAAATGCACAACCATAAACTATCATCGAAAGTAACAGTAATACAAAGCCAATTGGTGATGGGTCGCCATAGGCAAAAAGACCAAAACGCGCAACCCAAGCTAGAATACTAATCAACATTACATATTTGATGCCTAATCTTTTCATAAAGAAAGGTACAAATAAGATAAATACGACTTCCGATATTTGTGAAATCGACAATAAGACTGACGGGTATTTCACAACTAAACTCGTTTCATAGATCGGAATGTTTCTAAAGTCTCGTAGGAATTGGTCACCAAAAGTATTGGTAATTTGTAAAATTCCACCTAATAAGACCGCAAACAGGAAGAATATTGCCATTCTTGGTTGCTTAAATAAGACAAGTGCATCTAATCCTAACGAACTGATAAGCGATTTTTCTTTGATTGCATTTTTTGATGTCGGAATCAAAGGGAGTGTTAACGACACCAGACATAATACGACTGAACCGGCTGCCGCTGTGTATAGTTGCATGTTACTAAGATCAAATTTTAAAAAGCTAACTAACCACATGGCAACAATAAAGCCAATTGTACCAAATATTCGAATGCCGGGAAATTCAGCGATGACATCAAGCCCTTTAGATTCGATACATGAATAAGCTATTGAGTTTGATATCGCAATGGTAGGCATGAAAGCTAAACAATGAATAAGCATGACAATCATCATCATAGAGGGTGAAGTAATTAATGCAGCAATGCATAATGTAATTGCACCAATTAAATGACAAAGCATGTATAAGCGATTAGCAGGGATCCATCTATCTGCAACTACACCTAATAAACCCGGCATAAATAGCGATGCTAACCCCATTGAACCATACACTAATCCAATATCTGTTCTTGAAAAGGATAAAACATCATTCATGTAAGAACCGAAGGTGATTAACCAACATCCCCAAATAAAAAATTGCATAAAAAATATAACTTTTAGTTGTAACTTAGTATTCATTTCAATTCCTTATTCAATGCGATCTTTTTCATAACTTCTTACCTAAAATATAATCAATAAATTGATTGCAACTTCAACCTGTTGTACAGCGATATTGCGTGAAACCGAAAAATTTTTTTTTGACTGAACACTTTTGATGATGTAGTTCAGTCATTAACAATTTTGAGTAATTAAAAAAAATGGCAGTCATTCTGCCATTTTAGTTTTGGTTTAATAAAACCGATTCTAACGCAACGGTGATCATTTCTTTAAAACCAAGTTGACGCTGTTCAGCTGTCATGGCTTCGCCTTTACGTATATGATCAGATACTGTACAAATGGCTAATGCTTTGGCACCATATTCCGCGGCAACCCCATAAATTCCTGCTGCTTCCATTTCAACCCCTAAAATATTGTATTTTTCCATTACATCAAACAGTTCGGGTTCAACACTATAAAAAAGATCAGCTGAAAAGAGGTTACCCACTTTTACATTAACACCTAATTTTTTGGCTGCACTTACAGCGTGGCAAGTAAGATCAAAATCGGCAATAGCTGCAAAATCATGATCCTTAAAACGAATACGATTGACTTTAGAATCCGTGCAAGCACCCATACCAATAATCACATCGCCAATGTTTACATTTGGGCTAATCGCACCACATGAACCGACACGAATGATATTTTTTACACCATAAAATTTTATTAATTCTGTTGTATAGATAGAACAAGATGGAATGCCCATTCCATGCCCCATAACAGAAACTTTTTGACCTTTATAATAGCCAGTAAAACCTAACATCGCTCTTACATTGGTCACTTCTTGTGCATTTTCTAAAAAGGTTTCTGCAATAAATTTTGCTCGTAATGGATCGCCTGGCATTAAGACAGTTTCTGCAAAAGCATTTTCAATTGCGTTAATGTGTGGGGTAGACATTAATTTCTCCTGAAAGTTTTTGAAAAATAAATTTCTGTTACCTATTTTTTGATAAAAGATTGCCCATATTCCATTGGTGATAAATCAAAATAATCGGCAACACTTTGACCGATATCAGCAAAGGTTTTACGATGCCCTAAGGAACCAACAGGAACACTATCACCGTAAACGATGACTGGAATATGTTCACGAGTATGATCTGTGCCAGCCCAAGTTGGATCGCATCCATGATCAGCACTGATAATCAGTAGATCACCCGGTTCAATAAGATCTAACATTTCGGGTAAGCGAGAATCAAAATATTCTAGCGCAGCAGCGTAACCGGCAACATCACGTCGATGACCATAAGACGAGTCAAAATCAACAAAGTTAGTAAATACAATCGTATTATCTTTGGCTTGTTTTATCTCTTCAATTGATGCATTGAAAAGGGCTTCAATACCGGTTGCTTTAACTTTTTTTGTAATACCAACATGTGCATAAATATCGGCTATTTTACCGATTGATACGACAGTGCCTTGTTTTTCATCAACCAGTTTTTTTATCATGGTTGGGGCAGGTGGTTCAACGGCTAAATCGTGGCGGTTACCAGTACGGACAAATTCACCCGCTTTTTTACCGATAAATGGTCTGGCAATCACACGCCCAATGTTATAATTGCCTTTATTCAGTTCATCACGCGCGATTTCGCAGATTTCATATAATCTATCTAAGCCGAATGTTTCTTCATGACACGCTATCTGAAAAACTGAGTCGGCTGAAGTATAAAATATCGGTTTGCCACTTGTCATATGTTCTTCACCTAGCTCATCTAGAATAATAGTTCCTGATGAATGGCAGTTACCTAAATAACCAGATAGGTTGGCGCGCTTTACAATTTTATCTAATAATTCTTGAGGAAAACTATTGGTGGTGTTGGAAAAGTAGCCCCAATCAAAAAGTACAGGAACGCCAGCTATTTCCCAATGTCCTGATGGTGTATCTTTACCCGAAGAAATTTCACTAGCATAGCCATAAGAACCGATTATTTCACCTTCTGTGTGCATTCCTTGGGGATAATAACCGGTCGATTCGTAGGCTGCTTCGATTAAGCCTAGCTTAGCTAAATTAGGTAATTTTAATGGACCTTGGCGTCCTTTATCGGCTTGACCTAATGCACAGGCTTCGGCAATATGACCTAATGTATTCGATCCTTCATCTCCATATTTTTTTGCATCTTCGGCTCCACCAATTCCAAAGGAATCGAGGATCATAATAAAAACTCTTTTCATAATTTCCTCTAAATCTCAAATATCACTAAGCTTGGCAACCATGTTATGAAATAACGATTGCTAATATTGTGATCTAGCACACATTTGCTTACTTTATTAAAGTCAATTGTGTAACAAAAAAATTTTTTAACGATTAAAACTATTTTTTGAGCCCTTTATAATAAAAGGTTTTCAGTTTAGTTATAATACATGATAAAAAAAAACAGAAAAGATTTAAGCATCGTTTTAGCTGATTATTTGATTAATATTAACGGATTTTGTAAAAAATATTATGACATATTCGCTAATAGAGCGATTAAATAATGTTTTGTTAAGCAATTTGCAGAAAATTATTATTGAAGAAATTAAATGATAAATTTAATTATGATGAATCAAATCTCAAAGGTGTTGTGTTAAAATGAACTATTTAATATCTCAATTATTTAACAAGATGTTAACTAATTCACATCATATTAGCATAGCCCATTTAAGGAATGACGTTATATAAAATCCTGAAAGCTAACTTTAGACATTAACACAAAATAAATACCAATTTAATTAATACACGTTAGTTTGCCCATTTAGGATGAAGTTAATTATAAAAAATAAAGGTAGTGAATAATGAATCAAAAAATCCCGAATACTTTTGGTCTTGAAGTTTTTGCTAAACATGTCATCACGGTATCGAGCGTTTTGGAACTACAAAATGTTTGGAATGATAATGTTAATCAACCGATTATGATTATAGGCGAGGGGAGTAATACCCTTTTTACTTGTGATTTTGAAGGCACAATTATCGTTAACCGCATTAAAGGTATTACCATAACTGAAACGGAAAACGAATGGTTGTTAAAAATAGGCGCAGGAGAAAACTGGCATGATGTCGTAACAAAAACGATCACACAAAATATTGCCGGTCTTGAAAATTTAGCGCTTATACCGGGATGTATCGGCTCTGCACCAATTCAAAATATCGGTGCTTATGGTGTTGAATTTCAAAAAGTTGCTGATTATGTTGAATTGCTGGAACTTGCAACCGGTAATATTATCACCGTGACTGACGGGCAATACGGATACCGTGAAAGCATTTTTAAACAACACTATTCTCAAGGATATGCGGTAATTTATGTCGGTATAAAATTAGCTAAACAGTGGCAGCCAGTACTCACTTATGGTGAATTAAAAAACTTTGATGCTAAAACTGTCACGCCTAAAATGATTTTTGATAAAGTGTGTGAAATTCGTCGCAGTAAATTACCTGATCCTAACTTACTTGGTAATGGTGGCAGTTTTTTTAAAAATCCAGTGGTGGATAAAGTTATTGCCGACAAACTACTTGAATTCTACCCGGCAATGCCAATATACCCACAATCAAACAATCAAGTTAAATTAGCCGCTGGTTGGTTAATCGATCAGTGTGGCTTAAAAGGTTATCAGATTGGTGGTGCTGCTGTTCATCAACAACAAGCATTGGTTTTAGCTAATATCAATAAGGCAACGGCACAAGATGTAGTTGATTTAGCACGTCATGTCAAAAATGCCGTTTTAAATAAATTTTCAATACGTCTATCACCTGAAATCCGCTTTATCGGTGCAACAGGCGAAATTGATGTAGACAATTTTTTATAATCATTTTGAACTATGAAACACTCTTATTCATTTCCGATTTTATTAACAAGTTTACTCTTTGTTACAATCGCTTTATCAGCATTAAATACCCAAGTACCACTGTGGTTAGAAAAAGACCAATTTTCGTTAGGGCAAATTGGTCTGGTGGGATCGAGTTATTTTGCTGGTAACTTGCTTGGTACAATCATGGCAAACTGGTTAATTAGTCATTTTAATGCTCGTTATACTTATACCTATAGTTGTTTACTTTTCGCTATTGCCACCATTGGCTTAAGTTTTTCAATGGATTTTTATAGTTGGGCAATATGGCGTTTTATGATTGGTATGGCTTGTGCGGTGACATGGGTTGTGATTGAAAGTTGCATTTTAGTCACCGGAACAGTACGTACACGAGGAAAAATGCTAGCGGTTTATTTAACAACTTACTATATTGGTACGGTGTTAGGGCAAGCGTTGTTAAGATATTTTCCGCAAGAAGTACTCTATTTTGGACTGGTTATTACACTATTAATGGCATTGGCTATTTTATTTATTTTGCTTACTCACTATAAATTACCAAAAAGAAAGAAAAGCGGTTTAAATATTGTTCCAATGATTTTACATAAGCCTTCTCGGATAGGGCTTATCGGTTGTATGATTGCGGGCATGTTAATTGGTTCTTTATATTCATTATTACCTGTCTACTATTCACATTTAGGGTATAGCGATAGCCAAGTCGCTAATTGGATGATTTTACTTATTTTGTCTGGCGTTATTGCGCAACTTCCTGCTAATTGGTGTGCAGATAAATATGGCCGTCGAGTGGTGTTACTGATTGAATCTTTAATCATGTTAGTTGCTTGCTTATTTTTGGTATTTAACTTATTTGATGTGTTTGCCATTATTTTATTAGGCACAACCATCTACACGATTTATCCAATATCCATGGCATGGGCTTGTTCTTGTGTACGAAAACAAGATATTGTATCAATGAATCAAGCAATGTTATTAACCAATACGTTAGGAAGTCTTATTGCGCCGGCGATCATTGCTTATGTCATGGATATAACCAATAACTCTTATTTATTCATCAGTTTTGCTATAATTTCACTTTATTTTATTATTTTATTAGTCTACAAGCGAGGAGCGAATGCGCAGTTATCAAAATCCCCTTAAATTAATTGAAATTCTAGCCGACGGAAATTTTCATTCCGGCGAAGAGCTAGCGTCTGATTTTGGTATTACGCGTGCCGGAATAAACAAATATATTAAAGTGCTCCGTGAATGGGGAATTGAATTATCCTCGATACAAGGTAAAGGCTATAGTTTAAAAATACCGATGGACTTATTTAATAAATCCAAGATAGATCAGTATTACCAAGCTGATAGTCGTGTTGAAATTTTACCAATTATCGACTCAACTAACCAATACATGCTAGACAAAATACCCGAGTTAAAATCGGGAGATTGCTGTATAGCCGAATTTCAGTCAAAAGCACGAGGAAGACGGGGGCGTCAATGGTTTTCACCTTTTGGTACCAATCTCTATTTTTCAATGTATTGGCGATTAGAGCAAGGCATTGCAGCAGCAATGGGACTAAGTCTGGTTGTGGGTATTGTTGTTACGCAGGCTTTACGTGAATTATCGGGTCAAGATATTAAAGTAAAATGGCCTAATGATCTCTATCTAAATGACCAAAAATTAGCAGGTATCTTGGTCGAATTAGCCGGTAAAACTGGGGATTGTGCTCATGTTGTGATTGGTATCGGGGTTAATTTAAACATGACCAATCCCGATCCAAATATTGTCAATCAAAAATGGGCTAATTTAGGGAACATCAATCGTAATTTATTGGTTGCCAAAATTGCAAAAACATTACGGGAAAATTTAGAAAAATTTGAAAAAAATGGATTAGCATTTTTTATTGATGATTGGAATCATCTCGATAATTTTATCCATCGTCCTGTTAAATTACTCATTGGTGATGATGTGATTCGAGGTGTAGCAAAAGGTATAAATGATCAAGGTGCTTTACTGCTTGAACAAAATGGCAAAATCCAAGCATATATAGGTGGTGAAATCTCATTACGAAGTGATGAGTAACAAATTGTTCCCTGTATACACAGGGACAATAAATTCTTATAAAATTCAATAAATATCATGTTTATTAACTTTCCACTTTTTGGTAAAAATTCTGCAAAGTGAGTTAATGGCTGTACCCTGTTAGTTAACAAGTAGAATGTGACAAAGTCCAAAAAGGAAAATATTTCACTGCAATTCATTAAAATCCATTCCCAAAAGCGAGAAATGACCTTGTAACTAGAAATGGGTCGGTGCACGAATAAATTACAAGAAGAATAGGCGCATCCAACTCCTTGTTAAATTTAATTAACCAACTGATTAATATAAACTAATGTGTTTAAAATATCTAAAACCCAGCTGAATAAAAAAACAACAAAAAAGTTGGTAGAATTTTAAACTTTGCCATTTTAATTAATAAACAATAGGTTATAATTAGGGTGTTCCCTGTATACACAGGGATAAACCTTTTACCTGTCTGTCCACATCCCGATACCCTAATGTGTTCCCTGTATACACAGGGATAAACCGTGGCTAAAAGAAAATCTAAGCGAGGCTCAGGCGGTGTTCCCTATATACACGTAGGGATAAACCGAATAGAATTAAACGCCGAAATTCTTAGATGTGCGTGTTCCCTATGCACATAGGGATAAATCGTTCCCCTCAAATAGGGCTATCTTTAAAATTATCGTGTTCCTTAAATGAATAGGGATAGCCATCATTTTCAAAGATCTAAAAATTAACGCTTTGTTCAAACTCCTAATTATTTCTTCTGTTATCAAACTTCTAACTATTGTTATAACGTCAGTCTGCGAATTAATGGTTATAACATTCGGCATAAAGCCGAATAAAACAAGAAGCTAAAGGTAAGATCAATATAAAGTCGTTCGTTAAAATCATCTAGCGAAAAAGTAACATGTTATCTTGTTCTCAAGAATTGCTCGGTGCGCAGTAAAAATTGCAAAAGAGTTTCCGCTAAAAAAACTGCATGATTACAAGTAACTATATGATAATTATAAAATTACATTCCTAATGTGTATTAAACTAAATCGCCTAAAAAAACAACAAAAAATCGGTGGAATTTTACACCTCCCTATTTTAATTAATAAACAATAGGTTATAATTAGTGTTCCCTATACACATAGGGATAAACCGCCCGTAATATCGATTTGACAGGTATCAACGTTGTGTTCCCTATACACATAGGGATAAACCGCATTAGAGGAAGTGATGAGATTAAATAATATAGTGTTCCCTATACACATAGGGATCAACCGCGCAGATGGCGCAAAATCAAGTGCGGTCGAGGGTGTTCCCTATACACATAGGGATCAACCTCGATACAGCTAATACCAGTAGGTGATCTAAACTATATTCCCTATATACTGTTCGCATGCGAACAAAATGGATTACAGGAAGCGTTTGCAGGGATTTCGTAAAATAAAGCTACTTGATCGGGCGTAGACGTCAACAAAATAATGCCACCTGTACCAATCATGAACCCATTTGCATAAGTTTTTATTTCACCATTTAAAATATGTTCAGTATTGATTGTTACTTGAGTACCTTTACCAACTTGTTGCTGAATTAATTCAACAGGTATAGTTGAAGATTATCATAGCAAGTTAATAATTAAACATGCATGTAGATTTAGGAACATTAAAAAGACTTCCCACGGATTAGGTGGGATGTTTTTTAACAAGCGTAAGGAACCAAATGAGAATTTGGCAATCCATTATAGATATCGATCGCTTCTTGCCCTTCAGCTACAAGCTCAACATCTATTGGTTCAGGTGGATTATATGGGTCTTTATAAATACATTCTAGGCAAGCCTTGTATTTTTCTAAAACATATAAAAGCTGCTTCTTATTAATAAGAACTTGTTGTTGTTCAACGTATTCGGTACCTATAAAAACATAATCACCAGTAATTAAAACCCAATGAGCATTACCAACACCAAACATACCATCGGGTGCTCGGCTATGCTCTAAATCGGTAAGATTATTTATCCAAATATTGACAGAGTTGATCCCTGTAGGAAGATCTGTCGCCAACCAAGCAGCTATTTCACAGATTCCATAACCTTGTCTTGGCGTATTCCTAATATTTTCATCTTCAGATGTTCCAGAAAGAATATACTTACCTTCATACCATATAAAATACAATTTCTTTTTTAACATTACTTTTTAACTCCTTCATAAATAGGCCAAGCCGTTGCTCCTGTTCCATCAGGTTTTTTATAATAACCTTCCATTTTCAATCCATCAGAGGATGTTCCTTGCCACATTTCTTTTTTTCGTGGATCAGTATGAGGCATTGAATTTTCAAAAGCATTTTTAATTTCCATTTCCGTTTGACGTTTAGACCAATGCTCAGGAAAAAACGTTGTTTCAGATTGTTTTTTATACCATTTCCCCGTTGCAGGATCTCTGACCGATATGTATCCTGTTTTTACACCATTAGCATCTGCTGCACCTGTCCACTTATCTACTTTAATATTCGGATCTTTTAAATAATGCCCACCAGTACCAACCTTAGTACCATT
>NZ_JBIDFH010000013.1:0-70873 GCF_046635745.1 Gilliamella sp. CG35 | reverse complement strand
TAATTTTGCTTATTGATCTTGATTAGACACTATTGGATATTTAACTTTGTAAATTAATCAGCAAAATTTTAAAAAAATCAAAAAAATTTGTTTTCAATTAATGCATTACTGATACAAATCCATTTAATAAATTAAGATAAAGAATTCAATTACAACCAAACTTTCGGATGAGTAAAAATTTTTAAATGTTGCACATTCATTTCATCTCTATTCGTTTTTAATGATCAGAAAAATTAACAAAACAAGCGTTTTTTACAGATAATTTTCAAATATTTTCACAATTATACATTGATCGTAAAAAACGATCAATTTAAACAATTAAAATCAATAAAACCTATTAATTTAAGTATAACTATTTTTAATGTTGCTTAGTGAAGTATGAAAAGAAGCATTAAATTATTTTAACAATCTGATAAATAGATAGTTATTTACAATAATCCTGTAATGACATGACTAAATAGTAAAAATAAGTAGTTTGTAAATGCGAGATGATAGGTAAAGAAATGAAGTATATCTTCTGGATGTCTATTGATTAATATTATTGAATCCGTCTTGAAATTTCAATTTACATAAAAACAAAAAGCACCAACAAATTAGGTGCTTTTGACTCAATTATTGACTCGATATTATTTTTTCAATCTGGCAATCTTTTTACGGATATTAGCCGCACGATCTGATGAAGAAGGATGACTACTTAATAAGTCAGAATTACCACCACCAAGTTTTTCAAAACTCGTTGCAAGCCCTACTGGATTAATGTTTTTCTTAATTAAGAAGTCAAAAGAGTAGTTATCAGCGTCTTTTTCTTGTTTTTGTGAAAATTGAGAGTTAACCACAGCGGTGGCTAAAGCTCCTAATTTAGATTTTGATAGCGCAGTTACCGCCGCGTTCCCAGATGAAGCAACAGCATCACGCGCTATCTCGGTAGCATAAGCAACTTGCATTGCTTTTTTAGTGTGCCCTAAAGCAACATGGCCTAATTCATGCCCTAAAACACCCTGAATTTCATTGTCATTCATGTTATCCATTAAACCACTATAAACACGGACACAACCGTTAGCCATTGCCCATGCATTGATATCTTTAGTTAGATATACTTTATATGTGATAGGTGTTCCATTTATGTTATAGCCAAGTGTTTTGGCAATTTTATTCAATCGTTTAGTATAAGCACTGTTGGCAGACGCAATTTTTGCTTTTGAATCCATTTGAGCACATGCATTAGCGCTGAGTGTTTTTATTTCATCGTCACTAAGTGTTGCTGCTTGAATGCCACGCATACCTAGATCAGTCATATTATCTATACTGTTACAACCGACTAATGACATTGCTGCAACCAAAGGAAGCGCAATGGATAATGTATTTTTGAGATTTTTCATTTTGTTTTCCTTATTTTAAATATAATTACTTTATTCCTAACCTTAGCTAGGCAGCGAAAATTTTAAACTAACTTTAATAATAAGCAATAAATAATTACTTGCTTACTGGTATTATGAGATTTAGACTAATGCCTATTTTTTTCAGACATAGCTATTATGAAACTATCCGACTTTAATTTTTTACTTCCCAAAGAACTTATTGCAAAGCACCCTTCTCAAACAAGAAGTGACTGTCGACTTTTATCTTTAAATGGTCATACAAGAAAGATTGAACACGGAGTTTTCACCGATATTATCAATAAAATTAATCCCGGTGATTTACTTGTTTTTAATAATACTAAAGTTATTCCTGCCCGTTTATTTGGTAAAAAAGTTTCGGGAGGAAAAATTGAAATTTTAGTTGAACGAATTTTGAATGATAATCGTGCCCTTGCCCATATAAAAGCATCAAAATCACCTAAAGAAGGTACCGAACTTTTATTAGGAGATGATGATTCAATTAAGGTGATTATGGTGGCAAGACATGATACTTTATTTGAACTTCAATTTCCTGATGATGTATTGACTATTTTAAATAAAATTGGTCATATTCCTTTACCTCCTTATATTGATCGCCCTGATGATGAACAAGACCGTGAAGTTTATCAAACTGTTTACAGTAAAGTGCCTGGTGCAGTTGCTGCACCTACTGCGGGGCTCCATTTTGATGAACCTCTATTAAAAAAATTGAAAGATAAAGGCGTTGAAATGGCTTTTGTTACTTTGCATGTTGGTGCAGGTACATTTCAGCCCGTAAGAGTTGAAAATATTGAATCGCATATAATGCATGCCGAGTATGCAGAAGTCCCCGAAACCGTTGTTGAGGCAGTGTTAGCTTGTAAAGCTCGTGGTAATAAAGTTATCGCCGTGGGCACAACATCGGTTAGAGCACTTGAAAGTGCCGCCCAAAAAACAGGCACTATTGCGCCTTTTTTTGCCGACACTCAGATTTTTATTTATCCCGGCTACCAGTTTAATGTGATCGATGCATTAATCACAAATTTTCATTTACCCGAATCGACTTTAATTATGTTAGTTTCAGCCTTTGCTGGTTATGAAAATACAATGAATGCTTATCAACAAGCCGTTAACGAAAATTATCGTTTTTTTAGCTATGGTGATGCGATGTTTATTACTGGCAAACAAATTTAATTGGTGAGTTTTTAAAATTTGCCAATCGAAGTAGTAACCATTTACCCATTGATTGGCAAACGAAAAAAACATTATTACTTAATATTCTTCAGTTTTTGTGAAATATGATTAATTCGTGTTGATATTGCAGGATGCGATGTTAAATCAACATCATTATGTACCGGCATTTTCATCAGCATGCTAATCAGTGCGGCAGGGTTTAATTTTTGTTTACGTAACATCTCGATCGCATAATTATCCGCATCAATTTCATTTTGCTGAGCGGTCTCGTTTCTTATCATTACAACTGTTTTATTCGCTTTATCATAAATTTCAATATAAGGGGCATGTTGGAATGAGTGTATCGCATGTTTTAGCGCAATGTGTCCTTGTTCATGAGCAATTACCGCCAATAGCTCATCATCGGTTAACAGTTTAATCAATCCGCTGTTTAAGCGTATACAACCATTTGCTGATGACCAAGCATTAGGCTTTGTATTGAGATAAACTTTATAATTTAATTGAAGATGATTAATCGTGTTAGGCAGATATTGAATAAGACGATGAAGTCGTTGACTCATCACATGATCATGAGCTAACACAATAGATTGCTTATCTTCATCACGACAAACTTGTTCGTTAAATTTTAGGATATCCTGCTCAGATAACGCGACAATTTGTTGAGAAGAAAGAATAAATTGCGGTTTATTAAGTTGGCTTTGACAACCTGTTATCATGAATAAAATTAAAAATGACAATGATAGAATAATGTATCTCAAAATTTTTAAAATCTCTCCAAATGTTGTCTATTGCAAGTGATCACGATAAACTAGGCGCCGAAATTTAATAATACGACGACGTATTATATCAATAATTTGCGCCAAACTGTTTATTTGGTCGCACGAGGTTAACAAGACATGAAATTTGAATTAGACAATACAGACGGACTTGCTCGTCGAGGACGTATGAAATTCGATCGCCGTGGCGTCGAATACACCGTTGAAACACCTGCATTTATGCCTGTTGGTACTTATGGTACTGTAAAAGGGATGACACCTGAAGAAGTCGCCGCAACTGGAGCCCAAATCTTATTAGGTAATACCTTTCATCTATGGTTACGACCCGGACAAGAGATTATGCGTAAACATGGTGATTTACATGATTTTATGCAATGGCATGGCCCTATTTTAACCGATTCTGGTGGGTTTCAAGTTTTTAGTTTAGGTGATATTCGTAAAATTAAAGAAGAAGGCGTTTATTTTCGTAATCCAATTAATGGCGATTCAATCTTTTTATCGCCTGAAATTTCAATGGAAATTCAATACGACCTTGGTTCTGATATTGTGATGATTTTTGATGAATGTGCGCCTTTTCCTGCGGAGTGGGACTATGTCAAAAAATCGATGGAAATGTCATTACGCTGGGCAAAACGAAGCCGTCAACGTTTTGATGAACTTGGTAATAAGAATGCATTATTCGGTATAGTTCAAGGTGGTATACATCAAGAATTACGTGACATATCCATTAAAGGATTAACCGAAATAGGCTTTGACGGATATGCTGTGGGTGGATTAGCCGTTGGTGAACCCAAAACGGATATGCATCGTATCTTAGAAGGCACTTGCCCTCAATTACCGGCTGATAAACCGCGTTATCTAATGGGCGTTGGCAAACCTGAAGATTTAGTTGAAGGCGTACGTCGTGGTATCGACATGTTTGACTGTGTCATGCCAACCCGAAATGCTCGTAATGGACATCTTTTTGTAACCAACGGCGTTATTAAGATTCGTAATGCCAAATATAAAGATGACACAACACCACTTGATCCTGAGTGTGATTGTTATACCTGTAAAAATTACACAAAATCTTATCTTCATCATTTAGATAAATGTGGTGAAATTTTAGGTGCTCGACTCAACACTATTCACAATTTACGCTATTATCAACGTTTAATGGCAGAGATTCGAGAAGCGGTTGCTAACAAACGTTATGAAGAATTTGTTACCGAATTTTATCAACGTATTGGCAAAACACCAGCCCCTTTTACAAAATAAAAAATTATCATCATAATTTTTAGGGGAAACTCTTGACACATCGAGGTTAGCGCAGTATTATGCGCATCCTAACGGCGAGTAGCGCAGCTTGGTAGCGCAACTGGTTTGGGACCAGTGGGTCGGAGGTTCGAATCCTCTCTCGCCGACCAATTTCAAAAAAAAGCCTGCTCAATGAGTAGGCTTTTTTATTATTCGCTTCAGTTTAGAGGATGAGAACCGACGGAGGTTCGAACCGAGCGTAGCGAGATAACGTTGCTTTAGCAACGACCCGAAGGGCGAGCATGAAATGCGAGTCATCCTCTCTCGCCGACCAATGTCAAAAAAAAGCCTACTTTTCTAAGCAGGCTTTTTTTGTTTCTGAATTTTGAGAATAAAATTTATCTCATTATTTTCTCTCTTTTATCTAACATATAATACGATCAACTATAAACTCACTCGAGCTTGAATCACTGGCTCTAATTGGGATAATATAGGTTCACTCAAATCCGTTTTGTTATTTAATTTATGTAATATTAAAGTCGCCGTATATTCTCCAATCTGTTTGGAAGGTAATGCGACAGTCGTTAATGGTGGAAAGCTTACTTCACTAAATTCATTATTACCAAATCCACTTACTGCTAATTGATAAGGGACACGAATGTGCCGACGTTGACATTCATAAAGCACACCACACGCTAATTCATCAGTCGTACATATTAAAGCGTCAAGTTCAGGCCAGTTGAGTAATATATCGGAGAGCAAATCGGAACCGGTACTAAAGTTAGCAGGTTTAGCTGCATTAATTACTCTATGATTGGGTAAATGATAAGTTAACATTGCTTTATGCCAACCGTGCAAACGCTGTTGAAAAAAATGATTCTGTTGATTAGCACATAGTAAACCAATATGGTGATAACCCTTTTTAATCGCATACTCGGTAAGCGTATACATAGCTAAACAATCATTTATTTCAACATTTAAATCTATTAAGTCTTCATATTGCTTGCCAATATTCATAATCGGTATTGTTTTGTAATTGGTGATTTGTTGAATTAACCCTTCATCTTCAACATGAAATAACAAAATTGCTTCAAGCTGATAACTGCTTAACGTATTAACTAATTGCGATTCGCATTTGTAATAATGGCACAATTCGATAATTAATGTCGTATAACCTTCTTTTGCTAAGTGAGTTTGCAAAGTATTAAGTAAAATTTTTGCTGTATGATCATATATTTTAGAAGTAATTACCGCGATAACTTTAATCGCCGATGCTGAAGCCAGTAAGCTTGCTGCGACATTGGGTTTATAACCCAATGTCGTAATCGCCAATTGAATTTTTTGACGGAGCTTATCCGAAACTTGCTCAGGTGTCCGTAAAGCTCTTGATACCGTCATAGCCCCGACACCAGCATGTTTCGCGACATCAAACAAAGTGATCTGCCCAGTACTCTTACGCTTTTTTATATCCTGCATGTTTTATCTCAATTAACGTTAACCCTTTTATTTATCTGGCTGTTTGCCCAAAGAATAATGAACTAAATTTTTTCATGGCTAGCAATCAAGTGCAGATTGTTCAAGCTGTTTTTTAATCATGATTATCGATATAATATTAACACTCTAAAAAATATGAGTTATCCATTCATTAAAAATGTTATCTGTATCACAAAACAGAGAAATTTTATTTTAACTTTGATAGCGCTATCACATTTCTACTATTTTTTAATTTCTATTATTGTGCAGTATGTTAATTTTTTAAAAGATATTAACTTTATATCGGTTTTAATGGAGGAAAAATGTTAGGTAAATGGTTAACCAACCAAACAGTCAATATTATTGATTCGGTTAAAGACTGGAAAGAAGCAATACAACTTTGTGCAACACCATTATTAAAAAATAATGCTATTTCACAAAATTACGTGGATGCTATTTTTCAGTTACACGAATCAATAGGACCTTACTACGTTTTGGCACCCGGTATTGCTATGCCACATGCCAGACCTGAACAGGGTGTAAATCAATTAGGATTGTCAATGTTATTGGTCAAGCAAGGCGTTAAATTCAATTCAGAAGATAATGACCCTGTTTATTTAGTGACTTTATTAGCGGCCAATGATAGCACCAGTCACATTGAAATGTTAACGCAATTAGCAACACTCTTCGGTGAATCAAACGATATGCAGACCATTTTTAAAGCACAACATCGTGATGAAATCTTGGCTGTGATTGATCAATATTAAATTAAATAGAAATGAGTAAAAGGATAAACAATATGAAAATTATGGCAGTTTGTGGTTCAGGTCTTGGTAGTAGTTTTATGGTTGAAATGAATATCAAAAAAGTCCTAAAAAAATTAAATATTGATGCAGAAGTTACACATGCTGATTTAGCTTCAGCAACACCCGATCAAGCTGATCTGTTTGTCATGACAAAAGATTTAGCCACCAGTTCTGGGATTCCTGCCGATAAATTAGTGGTGTTAAACAATATTATTGATATCAACGATTTAGAACAAAAACTCGTTGAGCATTTTGCCAAGAACTGAGCAAATCGTTAAGGAGTTACTATGATTCAGGAAATAGTAAAATTTATTGTTGATATCCTAAAAGTACCTGCGGTGCTTGTTGGCTTAATCGCAATGGTAGGATTATTAGCTCAACGTAAATCATTTGCCGATACGGTAAAAGGAACCATTAAGACTATTTTAGGCTTTTTGGTATTAGGTGGTGGTGCAACAGTACTTATTAGCGCAATTACACCATTAGGTATCATGTTTGAACAGGCGTTTAAACTTCAAGGAATCGTTCCTAATAATGAAGCTATTGTATCCATGGCATTAAATGAGTATGGCACAGCAACGGCATTAATTATGGCGTTTGGTATGATTGCCAATATTGTTGTTGCTCGATTTACGCGATTAAAATTCATCTTTTTAACCGGTCATCATACTTTTTATATGGCTTGTATGATTAGTATTATTTTAACTGTTTCAGGGTTTCAAGGTTGGCAATTAGTCTTCACCGGCGCACTGGTTTTAGGGTTAATTATGGCGTTTTTCCCTGCTTTAGCTCAACCACAAATGCGAAAAATTACCGGTAACGATGACGTCGCATTCGGTCACTTTGGTACGCTAGGTTATGTCTTAGCTGGTTGGCTTGGAAAGGCAGTTGGCAAAGGGTCTCGTTCTACCGAAGAGATGAACTTACCAAAAAACTTAAGCTTTTTACGTGACAGCTCAATTTCAATCTCGTTAACCATGATGATTATCTATCTAATTTTAGCCGTATTTGCCGGTTCAGATTATGTTGAAAACAATCTTAGTCATGGCGATAATTATTTAGTTTATGCCATTATTGAGGCGATCACTTTTGCAGCAGGTGTCTTTATCATATTGCAAGGTGTACGTCTAATTCTTGCCGAAATTGTCCCCGCATTTACAGGATTTTCAGAAAAATTAGTCCCTAACGCCAAACCTGCTTTAGATTGCCCTGTCGTATTTCCTTATGCACCCAATGCGGTATTGATTGGCTTTTTATTTAGCTTTTTGGGTGGATTAGTTGGATTATTTGTTTTAGGTCAACTTAACGCGGTACTCATTTTACCGGGTGTGGTTCCACATTTCTTCTGTGGTGCAACTGCTGGGGTATTTGGTAATGCAATGGGCGGACGCCGTGGGGCAATGCTTGGCGCATTTGCTAATGGTTTGTTAGTGACATTTTTACCTGTGGTATTATTGCCTGTATTAGGATCACTAGGTTTTGCCAATACCACGTTTTCTGATGTCGATTTTTGTGGTGTAGGCATTTTACTTGGTAATATGGCAAAATGGTTAAATAAAGATGTTATTATGATGATTATTGTTGCTATTTTTGCTTTATTAGTTGTGTATAACTATGTGGCTAAATCAAAAAGCGAGAGTCAGAGCAAATAATAAACATTTATTGTTTTGTATCCATTAAAATCCATCAAAATTGCCAGACTACACAGTCTGGCAATTTCATAAAAAAGGTCATTAAACTGTTATGTTTTTAAGAGAATAAAGAATGAATGATAACCAACAAGATGAAATTCATGTCACTGAACATATCTATCTTAGTCCTGCAACAACTGATTATGCCAAAGCGTTATACCACATTATTGATTCAAATCGTGTCTTCTTTAGTCAATTTATGACATGGCCAAAATTTGTCAAATGCGAGTCAGATACAGCTAATTTTTTAGCAGATTGTTTTGTCAAACATCAGCGTGATCAAACTAAAACCTATGTAATTTTACATAATAACCTATCAGTCGGGTTACTTTCCTTTAATTATATCGATAAAAATAATAAAACTGCCTATCTCGGTTATTGGTTAGATAGCAAAGCACAAGGTAAGGGTATCATTACACAAGCTATCCAAGCACTCACTCATCATTATGCTGTAAAAAAAATCATTAAACGCTTTGTCATTAAATGTGCTGTCACTAATTTGAAAAGTAATCAAGTCGCTAAGCGTTGTGGTTTTGATTATGAAGGAACACTCAAACAAGCCGAATATCTTAATGATGCGTTTTATGATCAAAATATCTATAGTTTAATTTCAAATTATATTTAAGCTACTTGTCATAAAAATAAACTGGCAATAGCCAGTTTATTTTATGAATTGATTAAATAACATCAAAACTTTAAAAGCAAGTCCTGAACTCACGATATAACCATATGCAATTAATCCGGCAATGATAATTAATGAAGCATATGCAATAGAGTATTGTGTTTTGTTATGATATTTTTTCATTTCACCAAGCGAAAGCTCTTTGTTTTGATTCTTTTTATGATAATAGTAGTATACTGGTAAGCCAATCAAGGTTAAAAAGATTGAAGCAATCCCATTTACAGTTTGATAAATCAACATACCATAAATAACATAAGCAGCCCCGCTTATAGCCACAATAGGAATAATAGGGTATCCAATAACTTTGTAAGGTCTAGGCACTTCAGCATATTTTTTTCTGGCAATAATCACACCAATAAAAGTCAGTAGATAAAATACCCAAATCGCAAACATTGAAATTTCTGACAACCGATCAGCATCCAGCAATATCGAATACAAGAATGAAAAAATAACTAAGACAATAATAGCATTAACTGGGGAACGACTATCCTCATCAATCGTACTTAAAAAACGTGCCCCAATAATCGTACCTCGCTCAGCCATACTAAAAATAGTTCGTGATAAGGTCATGATATAACCATTAATGCCACCCAGAATTGAGACCATAATACCAACGGCAACCAAGTTTCCACCGAATTCCCCAAACATGCGTTGTGAAGCAATAGCTGAGGCATCATGTTTTAGTGATACCATTTCCTGTACCGGAAATATTTTAAATAGTGCAATGTTTATACAGGCATAGACAATAATTAAGAATAGGATTCCCAGAATGATTGCTTTAGGTAAAACTTTTGAAGGATTTCGGATTTCACCAGCTACAGAGGCGACTTGCGCCCAACCGTCATAAGCAAACAGTGTCGCAAGAATGGCAACAGCGAAAGGTGCATAGGTTTCAATGCCTTGTCCACTTGCACCAAGTAAGGCGACTTGTCCATTACCTTTCCAAAGACCAAAGATAGCTAATAAAAGGATCGGAATTAATTTACAAATCGTTGCAAAGGTTTGTAAATAGCCTGCCTCTTTAACCCCTATTGCATTAATCAAGGCAATAAAACCTAACACACCTGCACTAACCGCCATTCGATAAGCTTCATCAATATTAAATAATAAGCAAAAAACTGAGCTAAAATAGCCAACAAGTGCCCCTACTAATGATGGCGCAAAAAGAACAGTGATCATCCAACCATAAAGGTGAGATACTTTCGCACCATAAATTTTTTCTAAATAAACTAACATGCCACCAGTTTTAGGAAACATCACTCCTAATTCACACAATGTTAGTCCACCACAAATAGAAAAAATACCACCAATTATCCACGCTAGTAATGCATAATTATAATCACCAGCGACTTCTAACACTGCGGGTGGTTTCATAAAAGCTCCTGCTCCTAAAACCATTCCGACAACCAGTGATAATGCAGAAACTAGACCAAGATCTTTCCGCAATTTATTTTCTAAATTGTGATCTGACATAAACGTCCTCTTTGAGTAATAATCTATATTAAGGAAAATTTATTTATAATAGAAGTTTATGAATAAAATTCAAGAAAGAATACTGTTAACTATCTGAAAAGAATTAAATTCATAGAAAGAATGGGATTTTTATCCTTTAAATATAAAAAAGTCAGCATTAAGCTGACTTAAGCATATAAGTCGAAACCTTTTAGTTACTTTTTTTAGTTACTTCTTTTCATTTTCATATCAATGACCATACGCCCTTGAATTTTTCCTGCTTTCATCTCATCGATCATATCGTTGATATCTTCTAATGGTCTTTTTTCTACGATCGGGACAACTTTTCCTTCTGCACTAAATTGAAATGCTTCTGCAAGATCTTCTCGAGTCCCCACAAGCGAACCTAAAACCTGAATACCATCTAATACTGTTTTAGGAATACTTAAATCCATTGTTTCAGACGGTAAACCCAGTGCCACAACACGTCCTAAAGGGCGAACAGATTCAACAGCCTGATTAAAACCTGTCTTAGTTACTGATGTCACCACAGCACCATGCGCACCACCGCCCGTATGTTGTTTGATGTATGCCCCTACATCAGCTACTTTTTTAGGATTAACGACTAAATCTGCCCCCAATTTTTTACACAACTCTAATTGACTATCACTATTACTAATTGCCACCACTTTGTTATTAAAGACTTTTTTACCATACTCAACCGCCAAAGTTCCTAAGCCACCAATACCAAATACAGCAAGCCATTGCCCTGGTTTGGTATCCGCAACTTTAATGCCTTTATAAGTGGTAACACCGGCACATGTTACACTGGTTGCTTGAGCGGGATCTAATCCTTCCGGAACTTTAACGGCATAATCAGCCTTAACAATACAAAATTCTGCCATACCTCCGTCAACGGTATAACCCGAATTCAACGCACTACGACAGAATGTTTCATTACCCGATATACAATATTCACAAGTCCCACAACCTGCATGAAACCATGCAATACTCACCCTATCGCCAACTTTTAAACTTTTTACATCGGGCGCAACTTTAGTCACTATGCCGACACCTTCGTGACCAATTACTCTACCAGGCTTTTTACCAAAATCGCCCGAAGCAACATGAAGATCCGTATGGCAAAGACCGCAATATTCAACTTCAACTAAAGCTTCACCAGCTTCTAATGGACGGATAGGAATATCTTTAATGTCGACTTGGCCATCGCAAGCATTTCTTATAACAGCAGCTTTCATTTCTTTCTCCTGAATAATTAAAATTTAACTCATAATTGTATTTATTTTAGTCTTATTTTTATTAAAAAATATGCTTATCTTCAAAGTTTCAAAAAATTTTATATCCTATTTTATTTATTGATATTGTATAAAAACCTATAAAGCTAATTAATTTCACTATTTAGGATTTGCATTTTTATTTCAATTTATATCGTGCCGATAGATGAAGCATGAGTAGTTTTGTCTTAGAACTACGGTTTAGTACAGTCTATAGAATACAAAAAATGAATGCGTATTAATGTTAAGTTAGCCAACAGGCATCAACCACATTGAAAAATTTTAACGATTGTTCTAGAAAATAATATCAAACTATCACAATGTATCACTTTCCAGAAAGGCAACTAATGAACTGAAATTTAATCATTTTTAGCTTTAATCAAAACTAGCACTAAATGACTAATAAATCATCGAGTAATAAATCTACAATGAAAAATCTTTTTAAATGGAGAGTTGTAAAATGGCTACAAAACGTATTTCTCGTGGTAAATTTACCCGTATGCAACAATTATCAAACCAAGAAGGTATTATTGCTGCGTTAGCAATCGATCAGCGTGGTTCAATGGTTAAAATGATGGAAGCCGCCGTTGGTAAGGATCGTTATCATGTTGATATGGTGTATGAATTCAAAGAGCTTGTTTCTCAAGAATTAACAAAATATGTCAGTGCAATTTTGTTAGATGAAGAGTATGGCTTTAAAGGTATGGCGAAAAAAAATCAAAATGCGGGTTTAATCATTTCTTATGAAAAAACGGGTTATGATGCTAACACACCAGGTCGTTTACCTGACGTATTACCGGAAGATTCTTTACAACGGTTATTAAAAAAAGGGGCAGATGCAGCCAAGGTTTTAGTCTATTACAACCCTGATGATCCACAAGATATTTTAGATAAAAAGCATGCATTTTTAGAACGTATTGGCGATGAAGCAAGAGCGGCTGATATTCCCCTCTTTGTTGAACCTATCGTGTATGATAATACGGTGACAGATGATAAAAGTCCTGAATTTGCCAAAATCAAACCACAAAAAGTTATCAATACCATTAAAGAGTTCACGCAAAACCACTATTACATCGATGTTTTAAAAGTCGAAGTTCCTGTACTTTTTAAACATGTTGAAGGCTTCAATGATAATAATGTTGTAGTGTATTCACAAAAACAAGCAGCGGATTATTTTAAACAAGCCAGCGATGCCGCCACGCGTCCTTTTATATATTTAAGTGCCGGTGTTCCGACCAAAACATTCCATCAAGAGTTAATTTTCGCGGGTGAAAATGGTGCTAAATATAGTGGTATTTTAGGTGGTCGTGCCACTTGGTTTGAAGGTGTTGCCGTTTATGCGAAGGAAGGGAAAGAAGGATTAAAACGCTGGTTAGATACCACCGGACGGGAAAACGTTGAAGAGCTCAATAAGATTTTAAAACAATATGCTACGCCATGGTATGACATTTACGGCGGTAAAGACCAAATTGAAATCATTGATCTTAAATTAGGTAATTAATCGCTCAGTTTCAACATGCTAACTACGATTTATCATATTGTTAGCATGGGTTAATACTTATCGTATTCCTATTTTCTAATTGTTAACTCATTAACCTAGGTTAATGAGTTTTTTTGCTTCAAAATATTGGTAATTATACGGCTTTATCAAAAAACAGATTAACCTTACTCTGTTTTGACATCGATTCCAGATAAGCTTTAATTTTAGGCGGAAAGGTCAAACTCTTTACACAAGTTAAATTACGTAATACAGGAAATAATAAGATATCATCCAATGATAAATTACCATTACAAGCATGTGCTGAAACAATCAGGGGTGCTAGTTTATCTAGAATGTTTGATACGGACATGACTAATTCATCAGTTTGTTCAAGACATGCATCAAACGAACCTATTTTTTTGGTTTTATTGGCAACAAAATCATCAATAGCATGTTGAGTTGCAAATTCCGCTAAACCGAGTTTAATATAGCGAGGACACTCTAATTTATAATCATAGTGTTGTAATTGCTTAATTAACGCTGATATTTCGGATGATTGTGATCCAACTAAAATTGGTTTGCCCCCATAATTATTGTCGATGTAATCCACAATATCTAAACTTTCTGGCATATAACTCCCGTCATCTTTTTGCAAAATCGGAACCATTTTTTCGCCGATCATGCTTTGCGGTGTTTCCGAATCATCACTAAGTAAAACGTGCTCTTCAACCGGTATATTTTTCAAACCAAAAATCATTCTTGCTCGTGCACAGAAAGGACAATGTTCATAAATATATAGTTTCATTTTTATCTCCTTAAACGGTCAATACACCATAATAAGAAAGTTAATCCCAAAAATAATAATAGCACTTTACTCACATTATATAATGCTTTTATATAACCTATTTTTTCAATGTTGATAAATGGATACGGATATTGATGTGTAAAATAACCTCGTACGAAGATATAAATAGCATACGCTATCATTGACAATATCGAACCAATAACAACTTTGGCGTTGATACGTCTGAATGGTCCCCAAATAAGCCAACTCAAAATACCTAATAGGGGAATAACAACATGTAAACTTTCATTTGTAAAACGCAATAAACTATTTGGCGGTTGATGAATACCGCGTAAAATTGAGTTATAAATTATTGCAGTAATAATTACACCAATTAAGCCATTTAATCGAATAACATTAAAGCTATAACGGTTACAGTTAGGTTTAAAGGTTAAAAATAGGCAACTTATTGCTAGCATGAGATTGGAAAGAACAGTAAAAAAACTATAATAAAATATTATTCGACCTATCGGCGTACCAGGTTGCCATGGACGAAGCCGAGCATGCCAATAAACATGAGTTTCAATCCCAATTACGAATAACGCATAAACCGCGATAAAAAGGTAAATATTTCGCTTTAACATATAATTACATTGAGGAAATTTTAGAAATGATAAGTATATATCAAACAATGCAAGCCACATATTTTTTTCACTAACATCAATAACATTATATCAGTAAAAAGTTAAAATAATGTCTTTTATCATACAATATGATATTCATGATTCAACATGAGTTACACTGCAATTAATTGCTAATTTAGTATATAATATTTTCTATATTTAAAATGTAGAGATAATCTTGGTGTCAAAAGACCACATTCGTCCTCACAATGACAAACTCGTTGAAGAATTCCTCAACGCCATATGGTTAGAACGAAATTTAGCGGAAAATACTATAGAATCTTATAAACTTGATCTATTGGCACTCAATCAATCGCTACAGTTGAAAAATGTGAATTTTATTACTGCTCAGACCACTCATTTGCAAGATTTTTTAATGCAACGGGTTGCCGATGGTTATCAAGCAAGTAGCACCGCACGACTGATGAGTGCAACAAAACGTTTTTTTCAATTCTTATATCAAGAGAATTATCGCACCGATGATCCTTCAGCTGTCCTGTCTTCGCCTAAATTACCAAAAAAATTGCCCAAAGATTTAACTGAATCACAAGTTGAGGCTTTGCTTGAATCCCCTAATACTCAAGACTCATTAGAGCTTCGAGACAAAGCCATGTTAGAAGTGCTTTATGCAACCGGTTTACGGGTAACAGAATTAGTGAGTTTAGAAATAAGTGATATTAGTTTACGACAAGGTGTGATTCGGGTAATAGGTAAGGGGAATAAAGAACGTTTAGTCCCACTGGGCGAAGAGGCCATTTATTGGTTAGAATACTATTTTAAATATGGACGCGATGATTTACTTAAATCGGGGCCAGTCGATGTGCTTTTCCCAAGTAGACTTGGAAAAAAAATGACACGACAGACATTCTGGCATCGAATAAAATATTATGCCATACTAGCTGATATAAATATTGAAGCACTTTCTCCTCATGTGCTTCGGCATGCATTTGCTACCCACTTACTTAATCATGGGGCAGACTTGCGGGTTGTTCAAATGTTATTGGGACATAGCAGCCTTTCAACTACGCAAATCTATACCCATGTAGCAACAGAAAGGTTAAAGCAATTACACAGCAAACATCATCCTCGAGCATAGGGTTTAAAAAATAAGGATAAGTAAATGAAAAAATTAGTTTTAGGTTTGGCGTTAATTTCAACCTCAGTTTTGGCAGGTAATAGTGACATTACCGATACCATGAGTAAGCTAGGTTATGAGAATAAAGATTTAAAAATTACCAACACGCCCGTAAAAGGTTTGAAAAGTGTAGTCACACCCGATGGAACCTTTTATGTCACGGACGATGGTAAATATTTAACTCAAGGCCCTATCTATAATGTTGAAGGTGACGAGCCGAAAAACATCGCTAATAGCACTAATTTGGCATTAATGAAAACTATCGAAAAAGATGCTATCATTTACAAAGCCAAAGATGAAAAATATGTGATTTCAGTATTCACTGACTATACTTGTCATTATTGTAAATTGTTGCACGAGAATATAGATCAATATTTAAATAATGGCATTTCAGTCCATTATTTCGCCTACCCTCGTGCAGGTGCTGATAGTGAAGTTGGTAAAAACATGCAATCTATCTGGAGCGTTGCTGATCGCAAAGCTGCTTTTGATAAAGCTTACAAAGGCGATCCTATTACACCAGCTACCAGCGACGTTCCTTATGTTACTCAGCAATTTAACGTTGGTCGACAACTAGGTATAAGCGGTACCCCGTCAATCGTTTTATCCGATGGGCAACTTATTCCAGGTTACATACCAGCCGATAAATTAATTGAAATCTTAAAAAACACAGCTAAATAATTTTTAATTAAATACTAGCTAAAATTCAAATTTATAATTAATAAGTATGTTAGCGCAAATGCGCTAACATTGAAAATATGAATAAAACTAAATTAGTACGTCGTAAATTACCCGAGTTACATCCTGAATTTTCGAATGACATTCCAACATTATTGCAACGAATCTATGCTCTACGTGGCGTGACATCAAGCAAAGAGATTGATTATGCTGCTCGAAATCTAAGTAATTATGATCAGTTAAATGGTATAGATAAAGCCGTTGAAATTATCTATTCAGCCATGAAAAACAATCAAAGAATCATGATTGTTGGCGATTTTGATACCGATGGGGCGACCAGTACCGCATTGGCTGTCCGAGCATTAAAACAGATGGGATGTCAGTTTGTCGACTATATTATTCCTGACCGATTTGAAGATGGTTATGGTTTAAGTGTTGAAGTGGTTAAAAAAGCGATATCATCGAAAGCTGACCTGATTATTACTGTCGATAATGGCATTTCAGCTATTGAAGCGGTCGAATTTGCTAAACAAGCTAATTTGCCAGTCATTATTACCGATCATCATTTATGCCCAAACCCGTTACCTTCGGCGGATGCCATTATTAACCCTAATTTACCTGATTGTACTTTTCCCTCCAAAAATTTAGCTGGAGTGGGCGTGACATTTTATTTAATGTTAGCGTTAAGAGCAAAGTTACGGCAAGAAAACTGGTTTAATGATAATCAGTTAGCTGAATTTAACATTGCTAATTTATTAGATTTAGTTGCACTGGGAACTATTGCCGATGTCGTGAAACTGGATCATAACAACCGTATCTTAGTTCATCAAGGAGTTAGCCGAATCCGCTTTGGTTACTGTTGTGAAGGTATTAAGGCATTATTGCAAGTTGCCAAAAAAGATTGCTGTTCATGTAATGCGACTGATCTTGCTTTTTACATTGCACCAAGATTAAATGCCGCTGGGAGAATGGACAATATGTCGCTTGGTGTCGAATTATTACTCTGTGACCACCCTGACACCGCCCTTAACTTAGCAACTGATCTTAATAATTTAAATAATGATCGCAAATTAATTGAACAGACGATGCATCAAGAAGCACTGTCTTTCATTGAAAAAATGGAGAATGAAAAAACCTCGATTCCTCACTTTCTAGTGGTTTATCATCCCGAGTGGCATCAAGGTATCATTGGGATTTTATCTTCCCGTTTGAAAGAAAAATATCATCGTCCGGTTATTTCGTTTGCTTCTACTCAAGATGGTTTTTTAAAGGGATCTGGACGGTCAATTAAAGGAATTCATTTACGCGATTTACTTGATGAATTGCAGCACTTACACCCTGAGCTTATGGTAAGTTTTGGGGGACATGCGATGGCGGTTGGTTTAACAATACATGAAAATGATTTATCACGTTTTACCGCATGTGTTGAAGCATTATTACTTAAACGATTAGATGACAAATTATTAGAAACGGTTATTGAAACAGACGGGGAAATCGATGGACAAGATTTCAATTATTCAATTGCCAAACAATTAAAAGATTCTGGGCCTTGGGGAGAAGGATTCCCTGAACCTATTTTTGATGGTGAATTCATCATTCATCAACAGCGATTATTGGCAGACAAGCATCTTAAATTGGTTTTAGAACCTAAAAATGGCGGACCCATCATTGATGGTATTGCATTTAATGTTGATCGTCTAGAATGGCCTGATTTATCAATAAAACAAGCTAAAGTTGTTTATCATTTAGACGTAGATGAGTTTCGTGGTAATCAAGCCGCCAAATTATTGATTAGACATTTGTGGCCTATCGCATAGTTGATCAAAATCGATTATAATTCGCAGAATATTTAAAAGTTACATTACATTAACCTTTGATATAATTCAGATAAAGACTAGTTTATTAACATAATTTGTAGAGATTGAGGACTAAAAATGCATATTCATATTCTTGGGATCTGTGGCACATTTATGGCAGGAATTGCATTAATAGCCCGTTCTCTTGGCCATAAAGTTACTGGCTCAGATAAAAACGTTTATCCACCTATGAGCACGCTTTTACAAAAAGAGCATATTGACATTATTGAAGGTTATGATCCATCACAACTGACTCCTAGCCCGGATTTAGTCATTATTGGTAATGCCTTATCCAGAGGTAATCCTTGTGTCGAGCATATACTAAATAGTAATATTCCTTATATCTCTGCGCCACAGTGGTTACATGACAATGTATTAAAAGATCGTTGGGTTATCGCTGTTGCAGGAACGCATGGTAAAACAACCACAGCAGGCATGGTCAATTGGATATTGGAAAAACAGGGATATAAACAAGGTTTTGTGATTGGTGGTGTACCGGGTAATTTTGATGTTTCCGCTCGATTAGGCGAAGGTAAATTTTTTGTTATTGAAGCTGATGAATATGATTGTTCGTTTTTTGATAAACGCTCCAAGTTTATGCATTACTGCCCTAAAACGCTTATTATGAACAATCTTGAGTTTGATCATGCTGATATCTTTGATGATCTTAATTCAATCCAAAAACAATTTCATCATTTGGTACGTTTAGTCCCTAGCAAAGGGCTGATTATTTCGCCTCAAGATGATGTGAATTTACGACAAGTCTTAGCCAAAGGTTGCTGGAGTGAACAAACTTTTACTGAGTCAGAATCTGGTTGGCTAGCTCAAAGAATTAACCATGATGCAAGTCACTTTGCTGTTTATTACAATAGTCAAAAAGTCGGCGAAGTAGAGTATTCTTTGGTTGGTGAACACAATATGCATAATGCACTCATGTCAATTGCTGCTGCCCATAATGTCGGTATTCAACCGGCTGATGCTTGTTTAGCTCTCAGCTCATTTGTTAATGCTAAACGACGTTTAGAACTTTATGGTAAAGTCAATAATATTGAAATATATGACGATTTCGCACATCATCCAACGGCTATTTTGGCAACATTAGAAGCGCTACGTAGTAAAATTGGTGCTAATCGTCGTATTCTGGCAGTGTTAGAGCCTCGCTCAAATACCATGAAATTAGGCATATCGAAAGATGAATTAGCGCCGTCATTAGGTCGTGCCGATGAAATCTTCATTTTTCAACCAGAACAGTTACCATGGTTAGTCGTTGATGTTGTTGATGCTTGTATTCAACCGGCTTATTGGTCTGGTGATATTGATTTGTTAGTTGAAATGATTGTTAAATCAGCAAAACCAACCGATGCAATATTAATTATGAGCAATGGAGGATTTAATGGTATTCATAAAAAGCTTTTGGATAAGTTAACAAAACAGCAAAGCAAAGAGCAGGAAGACCAAGATTTAATCTAATTGATTTTTATGCTTGTCGGTATGGCTAGATACCTAGCCTACCATACAAGTATAAATAGCACACCTTTCACAATCTTTTCAAGATATTACAATTTGTTTATCAACAATCAAAATCGGATCGCCCCAATCAGCATTGACTGGCAAAATTGATTTTAAGAAATAGATTTCAAATCGATTACTAATTATAAATGCACTACTAACTACAATGCACCGTTATGGCTAATCCACCCCGTGATGTTTCACGATATTTGGCATTCATATCTTTACCTGTCTCGTACATCGTTTCTATTACTTTATCAAGAGATACAATGGCAGCAGTTGTTCGTCTTAGCGCCATACGTGTCGCATTAATCGCTTTTACTGCAGCAATGGCATTACGTTCAATACAAGGGACTTGTACTTGACCATCTACGGGATCACAGGTTAAACCAAGATTATGCTCCATACCAATTTCAGCCGCCATACACACCTGTTCAGGACTGCCACCCAGTAATTCCGCAAGTCCAGCTGCAGCCATTGAACAAGCTACCCCCACCTCACCTTGACAACCTACTTCAGCCCCCGAAATAGAAGCATTATTTTGGTATAAAAGCCCTATGGCGCCACAAGTTAAAAAATACCGAACATAGGTATCAGGAGTTACTGGAGCAATAAACTTATCATAATAAGCAAGCACTGCTGGAATAATACCGCAAGCCCCATTGGTTGGCGCTGTCACCACCCGCCCACCTGCTGCGTTTTCTTCACTGACCGCTAAGGCAAACATATTTATCCAATCGATAATAATCATTGGATCATTATCATTTTTACTGGTTGATAATTGTCGGTAAAGTGCATTCGCTCGACGAGGTACTTTTAATGCACCCGGTAATAAACCTTCAGTGTGGATACCTCGCTTAATACAATCTAACATGGTTTGTCCAACCAACGTAAAATAGTTGATAATTTCCTGTTGCGAATGGAGTTGTAACTCATTTTTAAGCAGAATGCTTGATATCGATAATGAGTTTTCATCACAGTGCTGCAAAAGTTGTGCTGCCGATGAAAAAGGATAAGGAAAGTCAACCGTATTTTGATCTTGTTGACCAAACTGTGTATCTTCTACAATTTTACCACCGCCGACCGAATAATAAGTGGTTTGAGCAAGTATTTGCTCACCTTGATAAGCCGTTAAAGTCATACCATTTTCATGCTTAGGCAAAAAAGTAGAATGAAATAGAATATTTTCACTTGAAAACGCTATTTCATAACGACCATTATAGATAGATAACCGTTTATTTTGATTCATATTTTGAATCAAAATAGGAATATCATCGATATTAACGGTATCGGGTTTTTCACCCGCTAGCCCTAAAATAATAGCGATATCAGTATGATGACCTTTACCTGTCAAAGATAATGAACCATAGACATCGGCAATAATCTTAGTCACAACAGGCATTTGACCATTATCAATTAACTGATCGATAAATGCTTTGCCTGCTCGCATTGGACCAACAGTATGCGAGCTTGAAGGGCCAATACCAATTTTAAATATCTCAAAAACTGAAGCCATTTGTTTCCTTTATACGGTTAACGTCGATTAAAGTAAGAATAACTATTTGATCAAAGATGATGGCTATATTATGGCGTTAACCATGGCATAATCAAGTATAGAATCAAGCTTTCAATTTAAATCGTAAAAAATTTTGCCAAGCGAAGATATGCGCCTTAGTCATGTTGTTAATTTTCATTTTATCTCTCTTTATTTGCTTAAATTTATAAATAATTTTTGTCGATTACAACAATTACGCATAAAATTACTTTAGTGTTACGCGACGGACTGCTAAACTAGCTCACATTTTAGTATATTCATTAGTACATTATTTTTTTCAGGATAAATTTATGCGAACCAGTAAATATCTTCTTTCTACATTAAAAGAGACTCCAGCAGACGCTGAAGTGATAAGCCATCAATTAATGTTACGTGCCGGCATGATCCGTAAAGTTGCCGCAGGATTATATACTTGGCTGCCCACTGGTTATCGTGTACTTAAAAAAGTTGAAAATATTGTTCGGGAAGAGATGAACAGAGCAGGGGCAATTGAAGTGTTAATGCCAGTTGTGCAACCTGCTGATATTTGGCAAGAAAGCGGCCGTTGGGAACAATATGGTCCGGAATTATTACGTATTAAAGACCGGGGAGATCGTGATTTTGTATTAGGTCCAACCCATGAAGAAGTGATCACTGACTTACTACGCAACGAAGTGAGTTCATATAAACAGTTACCGCTTAATGTTTATCAAATTCAAACCAAATTTCGTGACGAAGTCCGCCCTCGATTTGGCGTAATGCGTTCTCGTGAATTTATTATGAAAGATGCTTATTCATTTCATACTTCACAAGAATCCTTGCAAGAAACCTATGATGATATGTATAAAGCCTACAGTGCCATATTTACACGTGCAGGTTTAAATTTTAGAGCGGTACGAGCTGATACGGGTTCTATTGGTGGCAACTGGTCGCATGAGTTCCAAGTATTAGCCGACAGTGGTGAAGATGATATTGTCTTTTCTACCGAATCTGATTACGCGGCGAATATTGAGATGGCACAAGCATTAGCGCCAACACAAAGTCGCCTTGCACCAACCAAGGCGATGGAACTGGTTGATACACCTAATGCCAAAACGATTGATGAATTAGTTGCACAATTTAATTTACCTATTGAAAAAACAGTTAAAACACTTATGGTTAAGGCGACTAAAGAGAGTGGGCACCAACTTGTGGCTTTATTAGTCCGTGGTGATCATACGTTGAACGAAATCAAAGCGGAAAAAATTGATATTGTGGCATCGCCTTTAGAATTTGCAACTGAAGATGAAATTCGTGCGATAGTGAATGCAGGACCAGGTTCATTAGGACCGGTAAACCTTGATATGCCAATCATCATTGACCGTGATGTGGCAGTAATGAGTGATTTTAGTGCTGGTGCCAACATTGATCATAAACATTACTTCAATATCAATTGGGAAAGAGATGTCGCTTTACCTCGCATTGAAGATATTCGTAATGTGGTTGAAGGCGATATTAGCCCTGACGGTAAAGGAACATTACAAATTAAACGTGGTATTGAAGTAGGACATATTTTCCAATTAGGAACCAAATATTCTCAAGCGATGAAAGCCACTGTTCAAGGGGAAGATGGTCAAAATCATGTCATGATTATGGGGTGTTATGGTATTGGTGTAAGTCGTATTGTCGCAGCAGCGATTGAACAGTGCCACGACGACCGCGGTATTATTTGGCCTGACGCAATTGCGCCTTTTAGCGTTGCCATAATACCAATGAATATGCATAAATCTGAAAAAGTACAAGCCACTGCTGAAAAGCTTTATGCAGATCTACAATCAGCAGGTATTGAAGTACTCTTTGATGATCGTAAAGAGCGACCGGGCGTGATGTTTGCTGATGCCGAACTCATTGGTATTCCACATACTTTTGTCATCGGTGAACGCAATCTTGAAAATGGCGAAGTTGAATATAAACACCGTGCTGGTGGTGAAAAATCGCTAGTAAAAATCGATGAATTGATGACATTTATTAAAAAACGTCTTCAAACAGTTTAAATAAACATGTTCGAATAATTAGTTATGCAAAATACAACACAACAGTTAAAAATGAGTCATAACCGTATTACAACGATTGTGATATGTCTACTACTGCTGTGTTGTATGAGTTTAAATCTCATTGGCTGTCAATCTAAGCTTAATTCTGATTATCAATTACCGGATAATTTTCATCAAGTGTCTAACGATATCTATCGCTCAGAACAACCTTCAATAACTGAATTTAAATATCTTGATAAACTTGGCTTTAAAACCATTATAAATTTACGGTTTTTTCACAGTGATCGTGAGTTAGTCGAAAATACACAGATGTCAGAAGTTTGGATTCGAATGCGGGCAGGTGATATTACTGATGAGAAAATGATCCAAGTAATGAAAGCAATTCATACCTCCCCTAAACCGATATTAATCCATTGTTGGCAAGGTAGTGATCGTACCGGCGTCGCTATTGCTATGTACCGTTTGGTTTTTGAAAATTGGACTAAATCTCAAGCTATTAATGAGTTAATGCAAGCTGAATTTGGTCATCACTACAATGTTTATCCCAATATCAAAAAATATCTTGAAACAGTTGATATTGAAAAAATTCGCTCTGCCGTTTTTCAATAAAAAGATAGAAATTTTGATAACCCTAAACAACGTCATTGATTAAAGATGCTATCTGTTAGGCTTATTAACTTTATGTAAAGTTTAATCACAAATTCAAATCGATATTGTGTTTTTTTTCAGCTAAAATAACTATTAATAATTATATTATCCCTATGGAATAAAATAATGCTAAAAAAAACAATTGCATTTTTAATCTCGGCTTCATTGCTATTGCAAAATACCTCATTGGTATATGCAGATAACATTAACTTGCCCGATATTGGTACAGCGGCTGCATCAACATTAAGTATCGGTCAAGAAATGGAAATGGGGGATTATTACATGCGAATGTTACGCGCTCAAGCCCCTATTCTAAATGATCCTGTTTTGAATCAATATATTAATGACTTGGGTCAAAAATTAGTTTCAAAATCAGAATCGGTACAAACCCCTTTTCACTTTTATATCATGCGTAGCGATGTCCTTAATGCTTTCGCTTTTTTTGGTGGTAATGTTGTTGTCCATTCTAAGTTAATACTTGATACGGATAACGAAAGTCAACTAGCGTCGGTCATGGCTCACGAAATAGGTCACGTCACCCAAAGACATTTAGCCCGTGCAATCGAAGCCCAAAATCGTAACAGTCCTTATTTTTGGGGAGCTACGTTAGGTTCTATATTACTTACATTAGCAAATCCTGAAGCTGGAATGGCTGCAATGACAAGTACAATGGCGGGGTCTGCACAAAGTATGATTAGTTTTACTCAGAGCAATGAGCAAGAAGCGGATCGTGTTGGTCTTAGGACTTTAGTCAAAGCCGGATTTGATCCTTATGCATCATCTGAATTTTTGCAAAAACTTGCTGATCAAACGCGCTTTAGTAGTAAACCGCCTGAAATATTACTTACTCACCCATTGCCTAATAATCGTTTAACTGACGTTCGCAACCGAACTTTGCAATACAGTAAAAAAAATATTACTTCTTCTCTTGATTACTATTTAGCTAAAGCTCGATTAGCGATTATTACGGCTAAAAATAAAAATGCCGCTTTGTTATTAATTCAAGGTTATAAAAAATTAAATAATCAACCAAGCAAAATTGCCATCATATACTGTGCCGCATTGGCGGATTATCAGGCAGGTAAATATCAACAAGCCAAACAGCAACTTCAACCATTATTAGATAGTCAGCCTGATAATCTATGGTTTATTGATTTAATGACTGATATTGATTTAGAACTTAATAATAATAGTGTTGCCATTACACGATTACAGCAAGCTTTAAAAAAATTTCCTAACAGCACAGCGATACAATTAAATTTAGCGGCGGCTTATAATAATAATAAAAATTACCAACAGGCGGTTAGTCTTCTTCATCGCTATACCCATGACCATAATGACGATATGAATGGCTGGGATGAATTGATTAAAGCTTATGGTGGGCTGCACTCAACAGCACAACAAATGACTGCAAGAGCTGAGCTTATTGCTTTACAAGGTAGATTTGATGAATCTATTCAATTGCTACAAAACGCTAAAAATAGAGCTAAAGGCGATCAAATCACACTATCTAAAATAGACGCCAGAATAAATCAATTAAAGCAACTGCAAAAACGCTTTGCAAAATACAAAAGGTAAAATTTATAATTTTCTGGCTAATGGCATCCACATTAGCCAGAAAAATATTCATTCAGCAAATTTATTTATTGGCTAAATGATCAACGTTATTATAAAACTTAACCGAAAATTGCCCTTCAAGCTGATTTTCATCTTGTTTATAGTTAACCACACTGATACTTGTATTTAACATTCGTGGAAAATACGCTTCATCACGGTGTAAACGCCAGTCTCCTCCATTTAAAACACAAAGTAGTATCCGTAATACTGTGCCATGAGAAACAACTAAAATATTACCGGTATCTTGCTTAGTATTTTCGATAATGGTCTTTAATGCTCGCTCCATACGTGCCAAAACTTGTTGATAATTTTCACCTTGATTGACTGTAGCATCAAAGTTAGCAGGATCAGTAAGATAAGTGTTAAATTCTGGAAATGCTTTTTTTAATGTCGGCACATGTTTACCTTCCCAAATACCAAAATCCATTTCGCATAAATCTGAAAGTTCAGCGGTTGGAATAACATTTACATTTTCATTGATGATATAGTCTCGAGTTTCCATTGCACGCTGTTGAGTACTTGAATAAGCCTGTATGAACGGAATATCTTTAAGGTACTTTCCTGTCACCTTTGCACCTAAAATTCCTTCTTCTGTCAAAGGGGAATTCTGTGAGCCTTGCATTTGATCTTTAATATTCCATTCCGTCTGACCGTGTCTAATTAAATATAAATTGATATCTTTCATTGGTGCTAACTACCTTATTTATTTTTTAAATTATGCTTGTTTAAATTTATCTTTTCTAAGCTGAGTTAAACAAGCTTGCAATGTGGCATCCATTGGGGCTTGTAATAGCATTTCTTGCTGGGTTTTAGGATGAATAAATTTGACACTCGCCGCATGTAAAAAAAGACGGTTGAGTGTAGTATGTGATAATAATGCATCAAATTGGCGATCCCCATAACGATCATCAAAAGCAATCGGATGATTAGCATATTGCGTATGAATTCGAATTTGATGAGTACGGCCTGTTACAGGACTGGCTTTTATCAACGTGGCAAACTCAAATCGTTCTTCTACTTTAAAACGTGTTTCTGAAGGTTTTCCTTCTTTATCAACTTTCACAACGCGTTCACCACTTTTGAGCACATTTTTTAGCAATGGTGCTTGAATCACTTTACAGTCAGAAGACCAATTACCTTTCACTAATGCCAAATAGTTTTTTTGCATCTGCTTAAGACGAAGCTGTTCATGCAACGCTTTTAATGCAGAGCGTTTTTTAGCAATTAGCAACACCCCTGATGTTTCACGATCGATTCGATGCACTAACTCTAAAAATTTTGCTTCAGGTCTTAATGCTCGTAATCCTTCAATCACACCAAAACTTAAGCCACTGCCACCATGCACCGCAATGCCCGAAGGTTTGTTGATAGCTAAAATCATCTCATCTTCATAAATAATTGCCTTTTCTAATTCGGCCACTTTATTTAATTTTGTTGAGATTTCGGGCGTGGCTTTTTCAGCAACTCGAATAGGAGGAATACGAACTTCATCGCCAATATTCAATTTGTATTCTGGCTTAATACGTTTTTTATTCACTCGCACTTCACCTTTGCGTAATATACGATAGATCATACTCTTTGGTACACCTTTCAAATAGGTGAGTAAAAAGTTATCAATACGTTGAGTCGCATTTTCTTCAGATATAGTCACAAAAGTAACATTTAATTTTTTTTGTGGAGCGTTTGTGTGCATAAGAGATGATTAGTCCGCTATCAATGAGTAAAAGTCGTTTACATTATTCTTAAATAATCTACACTAATCTTAATTATAATTAGGTAGTTTTTTTCAGTATAATAAAAGCAAAACAATTATAACGGAATCTGGGAGAATAAAATAGTATGTTATCGCTGCTTAATCAGTACTCACGTAGAAGGTTTGCTTGGTTTTTACTTTTTCTTTCAACCGTTGTTTTTGAATTAATTGCTCTACATTTTCAATACAATTTAGGTCTTGCACCCTGTACATTGTGCATTTATCAACGTTGTGCAATATTTGGTATCATGATAGCAAGCTTTATTGGATTTCTGGCTCCTCGCAAAACATCTTTTCGTTTAGCCGGTATTTTTATTTGGCTTATTAGTGCATTTCAAGGTTTTCGATTAGCAAAATTCCATGCACAACTACAGTTCGAGCCAAGCTTTGGTGATACGTGTTCAATTAAAACTGAATTTCCATCCTGGTTACCTTTAGATACTTGGTTACCTGAAGTATTTAGTGCTTATGGTTCTTGCTCTGAAAAAATCTGGTCATTTTTAACGATTGAAATGTCACAATGGATGATCATCATTTTTGCTTGCTATTTTATTGTGGGTCTGATCATATTGTTTATGCAGCTCTTTTCACCGAAAGAATCAACATGGCATAAGTAAACAATTTATAGAACTGGCACTTTTTGTTGATTTTGCTAGAATATATGGCAATTTTTAGTTATTAATTGTCATATTTAAATGCTTTTGGAATATCATCCCCCTACTGATCCTTGGCTTTCAATTTTATATCAAGACGATCATATCGTTGTTGTTAACAAACAACCGGGAATCTTATCGGTTTCTGGTAATAAACCACAATTTATTGACAGTATCATTCATCGTTTGCAACAAAAATATAGTTATGTGGAATCGGTACACCGTTTAGATATGGCAACCAGTGGCATTATGGTTGTCGCATTATCTAAACTTGCCGATCGAGAAATTAAAAAACAATTTCGAGAACGTATTCCTAAAAAGACCTATATCGCGGTTGTGCATGGACATGTTGAGCAAGACACCGGATCTGTTGAATTACCACTGATTTGTGATTGGCCAAATCGTCCTAGACAAATGGTAGATAAGGAAAATGGCAAATATGCATTAACAGAGTATCAAGTTATTGCAAGAAATCCCGATAATACAACTCGCATTAAATTATTTCCATTTACAGGACGCTCTCATCAACTGCGTGTGCATATGCAAGCTATTGGTCATCCAATTTTAGGCGATAAATTTTATGCCCATCCAGAAGCTTTCTCGATGTCAAAAAGATTACTATTGCATGCACAATTATTAACAATTAATCATCCTAAATCAGGTGAAAACATGACTTTTACTTGTGATCCTGAATTTTAAATAAGTAAATATAAAAAACACTCATTATGTTTAAGCAATCAGCTCAAATATTAAGCCAATAGGTTAAGGAACCTTTATGCAAAAAATTGTTTTAGCAACCAATAATCAGGGTAAAGTCAATGAATTACAAAATTTACTGGCTGATGCGGGTTTTGATATCATCGCACAAAGTCAGTTTAATCTCCCTGATGCCGATGAAACAGGTTTAACATTTGTCGAAAATGCCATTATAAAAGCGAGATATGCTGCAAAATTAACTGGGTTACCCGCCATAGCCGATGATTCAGGGTTAGTTGTGGAAGCACTTAATGGTGAACCGGGTATCTATTCTGCACGTTATGCAGGCGAGCACGGTAATGATGAAAGTAATAATCAAAAATTATTACAAGCATTACAACCTATTCCTCAAGAAAAGCGTTCCGCATATTTTTATTGTGCTCTAGTTTTTATGCGTCATGAAAACGATCCTACTCCCATCATCTGTTTAGGCAAATGGAATGGCTTAATCTTAAATGAATTAAAAGGTAAAGGCGGTTTTGGTTATGATCCTTTATTTTATGTGCCAGAACTAAATTGTACTGCCGCTGAGCTGACTAAAGAACACAAAAGCCAAATTTCCCATAGAGGGCAAGCTCTTAAACAATTGATTAAAGAAATAAAAACTAAATATTAAAAATATTTAGTTTGTTGTAATATTGTTTATATTCCAAATTGCAAGTTTACGAATAAACGTTATATACTTACATGCATCAATTATATCGGAGTTGAAATTGTGATCCTACTGATAGTAAGTGGCCGTTCAGGTTCAGGAAAATCGATTGCATTACGTGCGTTAGAAGACATGGGTTTTTATTGTGTTGATAATATTCCTGTTGCTTTATTACCACAATTAGCTGATTCACTCAAAAATAATAAAACCCCTGTTGCTGTGAGTATTGATATCCGTAATTTACCAATCAATTTTGATTTTGATAAAGATATATTTCAACGTTTACCTCAATCTGTTTCGCCTGAGATAATTTTTTTTGATTGTAGCCGTAATACGCTTATCCGTCGTTATAGTGAAACAAGACGAATTCACCCATTGGCTAATCAGCAATTTTCCCTTGAAGAAGCCATCGATCAAGAAGAAAAGTATTTAGAACCCTTAAAATCTCATGCTAGTTTAATGATTAATACTGATAATCTTTCCGTGCATGAACTATCAGATATTTTACGATCTCGTATTTTAGGCAAAAAAGAGCGTGAACTCACCATGATTTTTGAATCATTTGGTTTTAAGCATGGTTTACCGGTGGATGCAGATTTTGTCTTTGATGTTCGTTTTTTACCGAATCCACACTGGGATGTATCGTTAAGACCACTAACAGGATTAGATGATCCGGTCAAAAACTATCTATTAAAACATGATGAAGTGACCAATTTTATTTATCAAACTGCAGATTATTTAAAAAATTGGTTACCAATGTTAGAGAAAAACAATCGAAGTTATTTAACTATTGCAATTGGTTGCACAGGTGGTCAACACCGTTCCGTGTTCATTGCTGACCAGTTAGCTGATATTTTTCGAGCTCAAAATAAACAAGTTCAAGTCCGTCACCGTACTTTAGAGAAGAAGTAATTATTGCTGAATTATTGATAAATAATAGATTTCATAACCTATTTTTTCAAATATTTTGTATATATCTTTGAAGGTTAATGTTGGTTTTTCGGGTAAGGATTCTGGATGAATTAATTGACTAAGTTTAACAAGTTGTATATCTGAAGGTAATTCGGACAGCTTTTTTGTTAAGACGTTCACCGTTTGTGGATAAGGATGACCAATAACAATTGCTTGCCCCTTTTTTCGGGCTAATTCAATAGCAATATCAAATTGGTAAGCAATGGCATTTTCATTCTGTTTATCATCAAGAAAAACATCTCGTACAAGAACAGGTATATTATAGTTTTGAGCCGCATTAATTACCTGCGTTTTACCTATTGTTTTGCTGTCTAAATAGAAGAATGAATAATGGCTAAGTGCTTTCATAACATGCTCCATACCTTTAAGGTCAGATGTCATTAAACTTCCCATATGATTATTCACGCCAATTGCATAAGGTACGCGCTCAACAGCATTGGCAATAATTTGATTAACTTCTTCTTCCCCCATATAAGGAAATAGTGTCTCTTTTTCTAATGGTTGTTTAGATAATGGTGCCATGGGTAAGTGAATAATCACCTCATTGCCTTGTTTGTTTGCTAAGGTAGACATCTGTTTGGCATGGGGTGAATAAGGCAAGACTGCAATCGTAATATTAGGTGATAGTGAAATAATTTTTTGTTCATTTTGCTGACGATAACCGAAGTCATCAATAACAATAGCCAGTTGTGAAGCAAGTCCATTATTAATAGGGAATAATAACAGACTCATAAAAACTAAACTTACACAGCGTACAATCATTTTAACCATCCACTCGGATCTAGCGCTTTACCATCACGCCGAATTTCAAAATAAAGTCCGGGATTATTTTGACCACCACTCGAGCCAACAATTGCAATTGATTGACCGGTTTTAATTTTATCCCCAACTCCCACTAAAACACGCTGATTATATCCATATAAGCTCATGTCGCCTTTTCCGTGCTCCAAAACCACCATAAATCCATAGCCTTGTAGCCAACTGGCTAATAACACTCTTCCATCAGCAATTGCTTTGACTGTCACACCATTTTTCGCATTAATGACCATACCTTTCCAGTATAATTCGCCCTGTAATGCCTCACCAAATCGATGTGCCACACTCCCACTTACCGGCCAGTTAAATTGATGAGCCGGTTTGCCAATACCACTCACTCTTGCCATGAGTGATTGTTCATCTGAGCTCAATGTATAGTTATTATTTTTTTGTTTTTCTTCAATATTTTTAGCTTGCCTTGCTTCTTCTTCTGCAATACGTTGACTTTCTTTTTCTGCTTGAGCGATTTTTGCTTGCAATTTCGCTTCGTTTTCACGTAGTTGCGCTAATTTTTGTTGATTCTGTTGCATAGATGATTCAAGCGATACTATCGTTTTTTTACGATTTTGACGATTTTTTTCAAGCCTCAATTGTTCTTGCTTTTGTCTATTTTGTAATACTTTATGAGAGGACTCTTTTTTTTGCAAAGCAGCTTTTTTTTCACTTAATTGTAATTGGGTCTGTTTAAGTTCATTAATTAATTGCTCTCGAGCTTGGTTAATGTATCCGTAATACTGAATAATTCGTTCGTTACGTTCCCCCTTTTCCCCCGAAAATACCAGTTCTAATCCGCTATTTTTCCCAATTTTAAATGCACCTATCAATTGTTTAGCTAACACTGCTCGTTGCTGTGTTTGCTTATTAACCAGCTCATCTATCTGGTCAATCATTATATGAATTTCTTGATTAAGTTTTTTTAACGATAAATCATTTTTTTCAATTGAGGTCAACAAAATTGCTATTTCGGTTTCTTGCTGTTTAAGGTCTTTGACTAATTGAGTGCGTTGTTTATTTTGTTCTGCTATTCGATTTTCTTGTTCTTCAATTGAACGACGCAAAGACTCTAGCCTCTGAGTATCATCAGCGTGCAAAAAACTAACATTGATTAATGTTATAAAAATAATCACAACAATTTTTTGATAAATAGACATGGTGTTTTATTTTAGATTTATTACCAAGCAATAATGATAATGTCACTATACCGACAAATAGGTAAAGATGCAAAATGTAAACCACATTAAGATAATTAAGTAATATATTATGATATGAAGCGATTAGACATTTCACAAGCACTCATAAAAAGTATAAAATACAGCACTGTTTTAAATATCGAAAAAATCAATTCAACCATAAAGACAACATCATGCAAAAGTTTAATGTCAAAACCTTTCAAGGTTTAATACTTACGTTACAAGATTACTGGGCTAATCAAGGTTGTACAGTGATTCAACCCTTAGATATGGAAGTGGGTGCAGGTACATCACATCCAATGACCTGTTTACGTGCGCTTGGACCTGAGCCAATTAATGCTGCTTATGTTCAGCCTTCTCGTCGCCCTACTGATGGTCGTTATGGTGAAAATCCAAATAGGCTACAACATTATTATCAATTCCAAGTTATTTTAAAACCTTCACCCGATAATATCCAAGAACTTTATTTAGGTTCGTTAAAGGAGCTTGGTCTAGATCCGACAATCAATGATATTCGCTTTGTTGAAGACAATTGGGAAAACCCAACCTTAGGTGCCTGGGGGCTTGGCTGGGAAGTGTGGTTAAATGGTATGGAAGTAACCCAATTTACTTATTTTCAACAAGTCGGTGGACTTGAATGTAAGCCAGTAACAGGTGAAATAACGTATGGTTTGGAACGACTAGCCATGTATATTCAAGGCGTTGATAGTGTTTACGATTTGATTTGGAGTGATGGAGCATTCGGTAAAACGACTTATGGCGATGTTTTCCATCAAAACGAAGTTGAACAATCAACTTATAATTTTGAATATGCGAATACTGACTTCTTATTTTACTGTTTTGAACAACACGAAAAAGAAGCAAAATTTTTGCTTGAGTTAGAAAAACCACTTCCTTTACCAGCTTATGAACGTATTTTAAAGGCCGCTCACTGTTTTAATTTACTTGATGCCCGTAAAGCCATTTCGGTTACAGAGCGACAACGCTATATATTACGTATTCGAACATTAACTAAAATGGTTGCTGAAGCCTATTATGCATCACGTGAAGCGCTCGGTTTCCCTATGTGCCAAAATTCACCTTCAAGCGAAAGTGCATCATCTAAGTAGGAATATATATTATGCAAAAAACATTTTTAGTGGAAATTGGTACAGAAGAGTTACCACCAAAATCGCTCCGAACTTTGGCTGAAAGTTTTGCGGCTAATTTTATCGAACAACTGGATAATGCAAATTTAGAACATGGTGAAGTCCTTTGGTATGCATCACCAAGACGTTTAGCATTAAAAGTATTAAATCTGAATGATACTCAACCTGATAGCCAAATCGTTAAACGAGGCCCAGCAGTAAGTGCAGCATTCGATCAAGCAGGAAATCCAACAAAAGCCGCAGAAGGTTGGGCTCGTGGTTGTGGTATTACGGTTGATCAAGCAGAACGAATACAAACAGATAAAGGGGAATGGCTTTCTTATACACAAAATCAAAAAGGACAGCCTGTTGTCAATTTGTTATGTGATATGGTTAAAAATGCTTTAAACAAATTACCAATACCAAAACCAATGCGCTGGGCAGCCCGTCAAGTTGAATTTATTCGCCCAAGCCATACTGTGACGATGTTATATGGTGATGATCTAGTACCCGGTACTATTTTAGACATTGATTCCGCACGGGTGATCCGTGGACACCGTTTTATGGGTGAACAGGAGTTTACTATCGATAATGCCGATCAATATCCTGAAATTTTAGAACAACGCGGTAAAGTTATTGCTGATTATGATAAACGTAAATTAATTATCCAACAACAAGCAGAAGCCGCAGCGGCAAAACTTAATGGTAAAGCGGATTTAACAGACAGTTTATTAGAAGAAGTCTCTTCATTGGTTGAGTGGCCTGTTGTTTTAACAGCAAAATTTGAAGAACGTTTTTTAGACGTCCCTGCCGAATCACTTGTTTATACTATGAAAGGCGATCAAAAATACTTCCCTGTTTATGATAAACAAGGAAAATTGCTACCGAATTTTATTTTTGTTGCTAATATTGAGTCAAAAGATCCGCAAGTGGTCATTGCCGGTAATGAAAAAGTGGTTCGTCCACGTTTAGCCGATGCTGAGTTTTTCTATAAAACAGATTTAAAACAGCGTTTAGAAGATCGCTTACCTCGCCTTGAAACGGTATTATTTCAACAACAGTTGGGTACTGTAAAAGATAAAGCATTACGTATTGAATCATTGTCAGGTTTCATTGCTGAGCAAATTGGTGCAGATGTAGCGCAAGCAAAACGTGCAGGCAAATTGACTAAATGCGATTTAGTCACGAACACTGTTTTCGAGTTTCCTGAAACGCAAGGGATTATGGGACGTTATTTAGCCCTTAAAGATGGTGAAAGTGTTGAAGTCGCCACCGCCATAGAAGAACAGTATAAACCTCGTTTTTCCGGTGATGAGTTACCAAGTACAGCTGTTTCTTGTGCTGTTTCAATCGCTGAAAAAATGGATACTTTAGCGGGTATTTTTGGTATTGGGCAACACCCTAAAGGCGATAAAGATCCCTTTGCACTGCGACGTGCGGCTATTGGTGTGCTAAGAATCATTGTAGAAAAAAACTTACCGTTAGATCTTATTGCGTTATCTGAATTTGCCGTTTCATTATATGGTGATAAATTAAATAACCAAAATGTTGTAACTGATATTGTTAGTTTTATGCAGGGTCGTTTTCGTGCTTGGTATCAAGAACTTGGTTTCACCATTGATACTATTCAAGCCGTATTGGCTCTTAATCCTACCAAACCAGCCGATTTTGATGCGCGTGTAAAAGCCGTAACACATTTTAGAACACTGCCAGAAGCATCATCATTAGCTGAAGCAAATAAACGAGTATCGAATATATTGTCTAAAGCAGAACTAGCAATTCCTGATAGTGTTAATGCTTCATTGCTTGAAGCCGGTGCAGAAGGAGAGTTAGCAAAACATGTTGCGGTGTTAATGGATAAATTAGCCCCATATTTTAATCAAGGACGGTATCAAGATGCCCTCGTTGAGTTATCTACGCTTAAAGCACCCGTTGATGAATTTTTTGCTTCAGTTATGGTCATGGTTAATGATGAAAAAATAAAACTTAATCGTTTATCATTATTGAAAAAACTACAAAGTTTATTTTTAAAAGTTGCAGATATCTCATTATTACAATCATAATAAATATATATCAACACTTGTGGTAGCCTATTTTGGTTACCACTTAATGACTTAGAGCTAAAAAATGCAAACCGAATTATCCTTTTCTCGATTGTTAAATGAAACAATTAATTTTATTAGAAATCGTTTTCAACCAATCATTATCATCTGTTTTTTAATCAGTGCCACTACCACACCAATTTTAAATAATTTATTTGATAAACAACTTTTTCAGCAATTATCTAACCAATCTCTCTATGCCGTGTTATTGCAATTATTAAAACCAGCAATGATTTATATGGTGATAAATTTTATGACACAGGCGATTATACTTGCTGTGATATATAATTATTCAATCAGCAATAAATTTAATTTCAATTTAATATTGTCCCGTTTGTTACCAAACATATTAAATTTAATCGGTTTAAATTTAGTTTGTGCATGTTTAATCGTTACTGGGTTAATATTTATGTTATTAATATGCTCAGTTTTGAATCTGATTTTACCCATCCAAATCATGAATCTTTTAATTTTAACGGTCACGATTGTTGTTATGATTGTTATATCGATAGTTTATTTCCAATTCAATAGTTTAATTATTGAACCTTCAACAAAAGATTTTTTCCAAAAATTTATAGAATGTTTTACACACACGTTAATGTATTGGCGATTAACCTTACCAATGTTTTTAATCTACTTTTTAGCTATATTTTTATTGTCACATTGGGCAATTTCAATTACATCGCTGATGATAAATATTATCTATTCAACAATAATAATATTTGCAAATATCTTTATGATATGTTTCCTTTATCGTCTCAATATGCTATTAAAAAACCAGCATAAAACCCATTAAAAAACAAAGCAAAATATCAATTAATTATTTAAAATTATCCACTATTCTTTTTAATCACTCTATTAAAAAATTTATAGAGTGATTAAAATTAAATGATACCCTATCATTTTGATTACAGGGGATATTGATATGACACCAGCGATTAACCAACTAAAAAAATTAAAAATTCAATTTAAAATTCATCAATATGAACACGACCCTAATACAACTAATTACGGTCAAGAAGCTGTCAATAAACTTGATCCAACATTAAATGTGATTGCCGATCAAATTTTTAAAACGCTTGTTGTAAGTTTAAACAACAATGACAAAACATTAGCTGTTTGCGTATTACCTGTTAATAAACATTTAGATCTTAAAAAAGTAGCAAAAGCATTTAACTGTAAAAAGATTGATTTAACTCATCCTAATATAGCTGAAAAAACGACAGGCTATTTGGTTGGAGGAATCAGTCCATTAGGTCAGAAAAAACGTCTACCCACATTAATTGATATTAGCGCAAATTATTTAAACACTATGCTGGTATCAGGCGGAAAAAGAGGATTAGAAATTGAAATGGCACCTAGTGATTTACTTACAGTATTAAATGCTAAATTTATAGAAATTACATCTTAGCTTAATTAAATAATATTAACTAACAAATACAGATTAAATGTAAGATATCTTAAACGCATTGTAATGCATTGATACGTTTTAATCATTTTTTTAAATAGAAAGGTCATGAAACGATGTTCCATGACCTAGCGTTATTAATTGTCAAAAAAACATTTTCGACAATTTAAAAAAACTATTTGATTGCTTCTTTAAGACTTTTACCTGATACGAAAGCAGGTACTTTGCTTGCAGCAATTTTGATTTCTTTACCGGTTTTAGGATTACGACCCGTGCGTGCTTTACGAGCATTAACTTTAAATGTACCGAAACCAACTAATTGTACTGGTTCGCCAGCTTTTAATGATTCAGTAATAGCTGCTAATGTAGCTTCTAACGCAGTTTTAGCTGCAACTTTAGTAATATCAGCTTTACTAGCAATTGCATCGACAAGTTCTGTTTTATTCATGGAAATATCCTTACATATTTATTTTATTGTTAAAGTTAACATAATAAAGAAAGTTAATTACATAACTTTCCAACTGTAAACAACATTTAGGTTACATTACTATTAAATGTAGTCTATATTGCTCTAATATAAAAGAAAAATTTATTAAAAAATAAAAAAATCATGGCTGGAACGCTTTAATTGCTTAAAAAAACACCAATATTGCTCATTTGTGACGTTCGAATTTCTGCTTTTAGACCTTTTATTAAATCTTCCATTTCATTTTTTTCATCGCGTAATAATCGGAAAATTTCCCATTGCAAATCAAATTCATCAATTACACTAGGTAATTGCTGTTGTTCATCCTCTGAAAGTAAAATATTTTCTTTTGTCATCTCAAATTCAGCAATAGTTGTCGCTGATATACTACTTACTTTAGCGGTGTGTTCAGCAATATCACCACTTAAATACGAGTGTAACAACTCGCTAAGTGCCTGACATGCATCAATAGCAGGATAGACCATATAAGGGCTTTCATTAGTAAAAACAGGAATGATAGCTTCTAATTTTTCTAGCTGTAAATCAAAGTTTATTTTCACATCATAGACTAATAAGGATTCCCATATTAAATCAAGTATTTTTTTGTAATTTTTACTATCTTCTTGATTATCAACTTGTTTGCAGTAGTAAACAAAGTTAGGGTACATTCGTTCACACAAACAAACCATAAATAAACGTTGTTGCCATTCAGGCAATTTTTCCATTCTTAATTGAATTGGGTTTTTAATCATGATGAAACCTTTTTGATTGACGATGAACCGCGTCAATTAAATATTGTACATGTTCTAGCGGAATATCTTGATGAATACCATGTCCTAAATTAAAAACATACCCATTATGATAGCCAAATTCCGATAACACAGCATCTACATTCGCTTCGATTATTTGCTTATCAGCATATAATACTGAAGGATCAAGATTACCTTGTACCGCTATTTGTCCTTTTTTTGGCACGTTACTTAGATCAACTGTCCAATCAACACCTATCGCATCACATCCCGAGTTTATAATATTTTCTAGCCATAATCCGCCACCTTTAGTAAATAAGGTTACAGGTACATAAGAAGTGATATTTTGACTCTTTTTACCTTGTTTTAATTGCGATAAGATTAATTTCATATAATCTAATGAAAACGTTTGATAGCTTTGATGACTTAGCACCCCGCCCCAAGTATCAAATATCATTATCGACTGCGCACCGGCTTCAATTTGGGCATTTAAATATATAGCGACACTGTTAGCCAGTTTTTCAAGTAATAGGTGCAGTGCTTTAGGATAACTATACAGCAATTTTTTTATTTTAGTAAAAGCTTTACTACTACCACCTTCAATCATGTAGGTAGCGAGTGTCCACGGACTACCCGAAAATCCAATTAATGGTACTGTTCCGTCGAGTTCTTTTTTGGTTAGTCGAATAGCATCCATCACATATCTTAATGATTGCTCTGGATCAGGAATGGGGAGTTGCTGAATATCAGATAGACACTGAATTGATTGCTTAAATTTTGGGCCTTCTCCTGTTTCAAAATACAAACCAAGCCCCATTGCATCAGGAATAGTTAATATATCAGAAAAAATAATGGCGGCATCAAGATCAAATCTTTTCAGTGGCTGCAAAGTCACTTCACAAGCTAAATCGGGAGTTTGACACATCGTCATAAAATCCCCTGCTTTAGCTCTTAAATCACGATATTCAGGTAAATAACGCCCAGCTTGGCGCATCATCCACACAGGCGTGTAATCAACAGGTAAACACTGTAAAGCTCGTAAATAACGATCATTTTTTAGTTGATACATAGCATCGACTCTTTTAGTTGTTATGACAATTGATCCAAACGTTTAAAGTTAACATCTTATTTTAGCATTTTATATGCTTATATAATCGATTATTTATGAGGTTGAGAAAGCACATTTTGTGCATAACGGATCAATGTTTCAGAAATATTTTGCATCACACTACTTTCAGGGGCAAATCGATGCCAATAAAGCATTCGTCTTTGATAAAGACCTTCTGTCAAATTGACAAGTTCTCCCGTTTTCAACTCTTGTTCAACTTGAAGTTTTGGTAACATACAACAAGCCGAACCTTGTTTAGCTAGCTGAACAAATGCTTCAGAAGAACTGGTTATATGACAGACGACACTTCCTGGCGTAAGATTAAAATTCTCTTGTAAAAAAGCTTGATGCATATCATCTAAATGATCAAAAGCTACCGCTGGTGCTTTTAACAAGGAAGAACGGGTAACCCCATTAGGAAAATATTTTTTAGCAAAATCTGGCGACGCAACAAAAATATAGTCTAAGGCGCCTAACATATCTGACAAGCAACCCGGTAATGGATTGGCTTGAATACTGATTGCGGCCACAACCGTACCAAGTCGCAATAATTCTAATGTATGCTCTTCATCTTTAACTTGGATATCAAAACGTAGAATATTTTTATCTAACACGGGTTTTAACGCAGGTAAAAGCCAGGTTGCGAGTGAATCCGCGTTGATTGCAATCGATAACGACAATGGTGTCGGATTTTGATCGTTATCGCCTAACCATTGTTGTTCGAGTAATTCTACTTGATGCAATAAACCTAAAAGATGTTCCCCTTGCTTGGTCGCTTTGGGCGGAATGGTTCTGACTAAAAGCTGCTGACCAAAAAAACTTTCAAGTTGCTTGATGCGTTGTGAAACCGCCGGTTGTGTAATACACAATTTATCGGCTGCTCTTTCAAAACCTCGCTCTTTTATTACTGCATCTAATGCTTGTAATGCTCTATAATCTGGACGCTTCATAATCTCTTTACGAATAATGGGATCTTTGCTTGAATACTCAAACCTTTTAGAACCGGCTAATTTTTTAAATAGATCTAAAACTTAATATATTTTATTAAAATACTAATGATTTTTGCTTTCCAAACGGTTACTATGCCATATCTTCAGTAATTTTGCTTTCAAAATTTTATTTTTTTGAATAAAAATTATTTAAAACTACGGTGATATTATGACGCAAGATGAATTAAAAAAAGCGGTCGGCTGGTCTGCTTTAAAGTTTGTAAAACCCAACTCATTAGTTGGAGTTGGAACAGGGTCAACAGCCGCACATTTTATTGATGCTTTAGCAACGATTAAAGGTCAAATTAAAGGAACGGTTTCAAGTTCAGAAGCTTCCACCCAAAAACTACTCAGCTATGGTATCCCCGTACTTGATTGTAATGAAGTCGATAGTTTGGATGTTTATGTTGATGGCGCAGATGAAATTAATTATCAGATGCAGATGATAAAAGGTGGAGGAGCTGCACTCACGCGCGAAAAAATTGTTTCAGCATTGGCTAAACAGTTTATTTGTATTGTTGATGAATCAAAAGTTGTCAATGTATTAGGTAAATTTCCTTTACCCATTGAAGTCATTCCAATGGCTAGATCATACGTTGCACGTGAGTTATTTAAACTGGGTGGAAAACCCGTTTATCGTCAGGGCGTTGTAACTGATAATGGCAATGTTATTTTAGACATTCATGATTTTGTCATCACAAACCCAATTAAATTAGAAAATTATATTAATAATATTCCAGGTGTCGTCACAGTTGGTTTGTTTGCTAACCGAGGTGCAAACATTGCATTAGTGGGTTCAAGTTCAGGTGTCAAAGAGTTAACATTAAACCATTGTTCAAATTAAATTGAGTGTTATTATTAAAGTTTTACGCATTGATGTGGTATATGGAAAGAGAGGAAAAGATGGTTGTTCAGGCTTTAACTAAAGATGAAAATAAGTTTTTATTACTTGAAGGTGTTCACCCTAGTGCCGTTGAGGTACTCAAATCCGCAGGTTTTACAAATATAGAATATCTTAAAAGCGCCTTATCACCTACCGAACTTAAAACAGCCTTAAAAGATGTCCGCTTCATAGGAATTCGCTCAAGAACTCATTTAACCGAAGATATTATTAATTCAGCACCTAAATTAGCTGGTATTGGTTGTTTTTGTATAGGCACGAATCAAGTTGATCTCGATGCTGCAACTGTTAAAGGTATTCCTGTTTTTAACGCTCCATTTTCGAATACGCGATCTGTTGCTGAGCTTGTTTTAGCCGAAGCCATATTATTACTTCGACGAGTACCAGAAGCCAATGCTCAAGCTCATCAAGGTAAATGGAATAAAATAGCGACGGGATCTCATGAAGCTAGAGGTAAAAATCTAGGTATTATTGGCTATGGTCACATAGGTAGCCAATTAAGTATATTGGCTGAATCATTGGGAATGAATGTCTATTTTTATGATATTGAAACAAAATTACCTTTAGGCAATGCAAAACAGGTAGCAAGCATGAATGAATTACTCGCAATGAGTGATATTGTCAGTATGCATGTCCCTGAAAACCCAACGACAATCAGAATGATCAGCAAAAATGAGATCAATCAAATGAAATCAGGTGCGATATTAATTAATGCATCACGCGGTAAAGTTATCGATCTTGATGCATTAACTGATGCTTTAAAAGCCAATAAAATTAGTGGTGCCGCCATTGATGTATTTCCGACCGAACCAGCAAGTAATAATGATCCATTTGAATCGCCATTATGTGAATTCGATAATGTCATTATCACTCCGCATATTGGTGGTTCTACCAGCGAAGCTCAAGAAAACATTGGTATCGAAGTGGCGACTAAATTGGCTAAATATTCCGACACAGGTGCGACCCTGTCAGCTGTTAATTTTCCTGAAGCTTCTTTACCTATTCCGGCTAAAGGATCGAGTCGATTTATCAATATTCACCATAATCAACCCGGTGTATTAACCGCAATCAATACTTTGTTTGCAGAACAAGGTTTAAATATTTCGGCTCAATACCTACAAACGGATCCTAAAATTGGCTATGTAGTTATTGATATCGATAGGGTTGAACAAAGTAAAGCTGAAGAGTTATTAATTAAACTCAAAAATGTCGCAGGGACTATCAGAGCAAGATTACTATTTTAACTAAAGAAAATTATCAATTAAAGGGTTATTGATCATGGGTTTTGGTTTCTAACGTATCTCAATATATATTGAGATTACGTAAGAAGCCAAATACTCCAGAAATTTAATTCCACATTCAATCAAACTTTAGTATTAATCTATTTATCAACTACTTTAACTTTAATAACATTGATACCCCGTTGTATCAAAGCATCATAATATTTATCATCTAAATGATCATCAGTGATGATAGTATCCACTGCATCTAAATCACAAACAACATTTGGGCTTCGTCGTCCAAACTTTGAAGAATCCGCTAATAAAATCAGTTTGGCAGCAGCTTTACTCATTGCCACACTACCGTGATAACTTTCATTAAAGGTGGTTACCCCACCAACCAAATCCACGCCATCAGCACCCATAAACAGTTTATCAAATGAATAGGATTCAAATGCTGCAATAGCTGAAGCATTATTACTATGAAACGAAGCGGATTTACGACGAAATGTGCCACCTGTTAATATAATATTTTGGTCATTATCATTAGCAACGAGCTCATTCACCATATGTAAGCTGTTGGTCATGATAGTTAAATTATTGAATTGAGCTAGCATAGGAATCATTTGTGCAACGGTACTTCCTGCATCAAAAATAACAGAATCCCCGTCATGAATAAGTGTTGCCGCTTCCTGTGCTATTGCTTTTTTTTGTGCCGTATTAATATAAGTTTTGTGATCAATCGCACGGTCACCAATTTCGCGATTTAACATTGCACCACCATAAGTCCGTAGTACAAGCCCACTTTCATAGAGTTGAGTAAGATCTTTTCGAATAGTGGTACCCGTCGTTTGAAAATGGGTAGCTAGCTCATCAACACTCACTTGCCCATTTTTTTGCAGATATTCTAAGATTGCTGTTTGTCGTTGCCTTACTTTCATGATTGGAGTCCATTATTACTGTTCAATAACAGAATTAATTTATTGTATAAAATATTATACTTCATCATGAAAGAAAATACTTTTCAAAATAAAAGATAGGGATTATTTATTTGCTTTTAATGCAAGAATCAAGGCGCTTTGTGACGCAAAATCATTGGGGAAAATGGTTTCAGGCATAATATCGGTAATATTTAGTCCCAATAATTGTGGTATTGGTTTTGGCAATGCAAAAACGGTCACTCCTTTCATCCATACTGAATCAATCACTTTTTTATCGTGATCTAATGATAGCGCGATTAAAACTTTCGGTTTAAAACGTTGAGTTTGGCTACGACCAACACCTAAGTAAGTGCCTTTCTTCATCGATAAAAATGCTCGATTAAAACGACGAATTTGAAACCAGCCAAGTATTATCTGTATACTCCAAGCAATTAGAGCCAATAAGGCTAACGTTGATGTCGTATCCATTATTCTCTCCTTTTAACCAGACCAGAAAAGAGATGTGCGAAAGGCATCGCTATACCTTCGCACCAAATTGAGTTAAAACATAACTTGTCCACCCGTAATATTAATTGATTGTCCTGTACAATATGATGCTTTATCGCTTGCATAAAATAACAATACGTTAAGCACATCTTGATAATCACAACCTCGTTTGAGTGGCACTTTATCAATATAAACTTGTTCAACTTGGTTTTCTGGTATACCAAGTTTTTTAGCATATTGTGGAATTAAGGATTGAAACATTGGCGATTTTAATAAGTTACCCAGCATCAATGAATTAACCGTAATTCCGTAGTCAGCAAGATCGAGTGCTAAAGATTGCGTTAATCCAACGCCACCAAATTTTGCGGCGCTATACCCTGAATTGTGTTTGCTACCGACTTTGCCCGATTTAGAGTTAATTTGTATAATTCGACCCGCAGTTTTATATTTAATCATTAAATTAGCAAATTCACGTGCACATAAAAAATAACCGGTAAGATTAACATTGACGGATAATTGAAAGTCTTTCAATACAAAATGAGTAATGGGTGCAGCTTTAGCAACACCGGCACTGTAAACCATTAAATCCATTCGTTTAAATGTATTATCAACTTCTTGTGCTAGCTGTCGCACGCTCTCCTCATTTGTTGCATCGACCCCAAAACCTTTTGCTGTTCCTACCCCATATTTTTTATTTATTACTTCAGCAACTTTATTTGCATTATCAATATTTAAATCTGCAACGGCAATTTTATACCCAGCATCAGCAATACCTTCAGATAAAAAAGCCCCTAAGGTTTGTCCACCACCTATAATGACTGCTACTTGTTTCATTTTCTGTTCCTTAAATAGTTAAAATTATAATTTCATCATCGATATTAAGTTGATTAGGTATTTCACCAGTAACATGCACTGACCCCGGTAATTCAGCTTCACGATTCCCATCAAATCTTAATGTGACATGACCTAACTCTTTAAAATTGGTTGTGGCGACTTCCCCAACCGAAGTTATACGATAAGTGTGCTTGCCTAATTGAATGCATTGTCCTATTTCAAGATTCTGCCTTAACTCGTCATGACTATGTATAAAGCAATAATCGGCTAAATCAGACGGTGCACCTTCTTTAAACAGGATTAGCATGCCATCTGCCAACGCTTCTTTGGCAAAGTCACCAATTTGTTTAACTTTTGAATGGTAGATAACTTTTGACATCTTTGACCTTCTCTATTCGTTTGCTTATTGATAAATAAATAACGACACTGCCCACGCAATTAAAACCGTTGGCGCGCCAGTTAAGAAACGACTGACTAAAACAGCGGGAACCCCAACACGCACGGTATCTTGTTTCGCTTCGGCAAGAGACAAACCGACAGGAATGAAATCACAAGCAGCTTGAGCATTAATGGCAAACAAAGCAGGTAAAGCTAAGTGTGGCGGAATATTACCAAGACCAATTTGAACACCAACTAACGTCCCGATGACTTGTGCAATAACCGCACCGGGTCCTAAAAATGGCGAAAGTAATGGAAAAGAACAAATAAGCGCTAGAATAACCAGACCAAGTGGATTATCAGCTAATGGAACTAAGCCATGAGCTATTAAATCACCTAATCCTGAGGCAATAATAATACCAATTAAGGCCGATACAAATGCCATAAACGGTAAAATAGTTTTAAGTACAGTTTCAATCGTATCTCGACCAGCTTGAAAGAATACGGCAACACCTGATCCCATACCGATACCGATTTTTGCTAATAAACCATCGCTTTGTTCGGTAATTTTTTTACTACTGTCATACTTTTTAAAATTATTTGTGTGCACTTTTTGATGTGAATTGTTTGTAACAGATGCTTTCTGGATGTCACTATCTATCTCTTTTTCAATCACACTAATATTATTGGATTTTACGGCTGAGACATAAATATCTTCCAAAATATATTGGGCAAGCGGCCCTGATTTACCTGTCGCATGAATATTAATCGTAGGCACTCTATTTTTAGGATAGATACCACATCTTAATGTGCCACCACAATCAATGACAGCAACCCCAATTTCATCCTTAGGAGGTTCCCCTTCTTTAAAACCATCAATAGCTTGCCAACCCGTTAATTTTTCTAAAGTATCAACAATTGCTGGTCGGGTACCTGCTGCAATGTAGACAATTTTTTTACCCGCTATAATTGGCAGCTCTAAAGGTCCACCCCAACCGGCTTCACCTTTTTCAATTCGAATAAATTTCATCATGTTCATTTCCTTGTTTATTCCTTTTAGTTATAGATGTACCTTTCGATCTAATTTAATGCCCATTTTTTTTTCAAAAATAGCAGTACAAAAATCAGTAATCCAACCTCTAAAAAAGTTGGTGAATAAGCCAACTAAAAAATAACTTACAGCCAATGGTCCTAAAGGAAGGTTTAAGGTTGTTAACCCGGCCGCGATACCTAAATAAACAAAAAGTTCACCGGGATTAACATGAGGAAATAGCCCATTCATTGAATGGCAGCTGTAAGATGATGCCGCATAATAACTAGGTTTATAAAACTCGGGCATAAAACGCCCTAGGCTAAGCGTCATCGGATTACAAAAAACAAATGTGCCTATTAAAGGTAACAATAAATATCGTGAAATAGGATTGCCTGCACAAGCTTGCGCTAAGCGCTCAATACGGTCTTGCCCAATGAATTTGATTACGGCATTCATAACCACTAACAGTGAAATTAACAGTGGTAATATTCCCGTAACCATACCGACAAACACTTTTCCACCTTCTTGAAATAAGCCGATAAACCATTCGGCTCCATATGAAATTGTATCAATCATAATTTCTCCTCATTAATTAAACTTCAAACAAAGAGTATCAATTTCAAAAACACAAAACTTTTAACCATGTCACAATTTGAAATAAATTCTTTTATTGTGAAAGAATTTATTTCAAATAATGCTTTATTTAGAATAAAAATAAGAATCATAGACTGCTGAAATAGCAGTAATAGTTAAAAATAGCTCATTTTGATTGGACTTTAGTTAAGACTTGGCGTAATTTGGTATAGGAAAGTTAAGCAATTTTTACAATTCACCTATAGGAGAATATTAGATGGCTAAAAGTACTACTTCCAAAAAAACGACTACAAAAAAACCGTTATCTGCCAAAAGTACAGCTACTGCAAAAAGACTACAACAATCTGCAATTTTATTTCCAACTGATTTAGGTCAAAAAGCGTCTAAAGATATCTCTGGAGCAATGAATTCTGTATTAGCAGATGTCTTTGCTTTGTATTTAAAAACTAAAAACTTCCATTGGCATGTCAGTGGTCCACATTTTCGTGATTACCATTTAATGTTAGACGATCATGGAGATCAACTATTTGCAATGACTGATCCGATTGCTGAACGTGTACGTAAATTGGGCGGAACAACGTTACGTTCAATTAGTCACATCTCTAAATTACAAAGTATTTCTGACAATAATGCAGATTTTGTTGAGCCGTCTGATATGCTTGCTGAACTTTGTCAAGATAATATTAGATTAACAGAACGAATGCGTGTTGCTCATGATATTTGTGATAAATATAATGATTCAGCAACAGCAAGCTTAATTGAAGAATGGATTGACCAATCAGAAAGACGAGCTTGGTTCCTATTTGAGACAGGACGTAAATTGGATTCATCAGGACATTAAAACACCGTAATGATCTGTAATTATTTTAAATAAGAGACACTCATGGTGTCTCTTTATTTTCAATTTAAGGGGACCCAAAATGAGTAAAAAAATTGCAGTACTCGTTGGTAGTTTACGTAAAGGTTCATATAATTTAAAAGTAGCTAAAATCCTTAAAGAAATTGCCCCTTCTTCACTTTCCTTATATTTAATCGAAATTGGCGATCTTCCCTTTTATAATGAAGATATTGATACCGATACCCCACCAGCATCTTACACTTTATTTCGCAACGAAATAGCGGATTGCCAAGGCGTGATTTTTGTCACACCTGAATATAACCGAGGTTTGCCTGCTGTGATCAAAAATGCAATTGATGTCGGCTCACGTCCTTATGGTAAAAATGTCTGGGCAAAAAAACCAGCCGCAGTGATTTCGGTCTCACAAGGTGCAATTGGCGGTTTTGGTGCTAATCATCAACTACGTCAGTCACTAGTTTTTCTAGATATGCCAACCTTACAACAGCCTGAAGCTTATATTGGTGGTATCAGTGCCGCTTTCGATGCGAATGGCAATATTTCAGAAAAAACCCGAGAATTTCTTTCATCAATTATTCAAGCTTACGCAGTATGGGTTGAAAAATTAAGCTAATCCTTTATCATTTTAGGTAGGCATAATTATTAGATGATAGCGTTTATAAATGGCAATATTTTTTCCAAGCAACGAACAAGAGTTATTAGATCGAGCAAAACTTGTTGCTGGATATACATTTGGTGAAATTGCTCAATATTTAGGCATGCCAATTCCTGACAATTTGACTAAACAAAAAGGATGGGTTGGCAATCTTATTGAAACGTTTTTGGGAGCCAATGCCGGTAGTAAAGCTGAACGAGATTTTAGTAATTTGGGCATCGAACTAAAAACAATTCCAATTGATATGCATGGTAAACCATTAGAAACGACCTTTGTCAGTGTAGCACCATTAATGGCAAATCATGGTGTGATTTGGGAAACAAGCCATGTGAAATATAAATTATCTAAAGTACTTTGGATCCCAATCGAAGGGGAAAGATCTATCCCACTTGCCAATCGTAAAGTTGGCAGTCCTATTTTATGGATACCCTCAAAAGAACAAGAACAGCAACTCAAACAAGATTGGCAAGAACTGATGGATATGATTGCATTAGGTCATGTTGAAAAAATTACAGCACATTATGGCACATATTTACAAATAAGACCTAAAGCGGCAAACGGTAAAGCTTTAACCGAAGCGGTAGGAGAAAATGGTCAAACTATTTTAACACGTCCACGTGGTTTCTATCTTAAAAAGTCTTTCACCAAGCAAATTTTACACAACGCTACTTACCAATAAATACTATCATCATTTTATTCATTATATATCAAATAGTTAGATTTTTTTAATGACATTCAAGTAATTTTAGCAATTCTAACTTAAATGTTTTTTTAATCGATTCTTCTTTCTTGTTGTTCAGTTAAATTGGTTTGTTGTGTTAATTATAAATTGAGGTAGTAAAGCATGAATACGCAAAACGAATCAATTTAACTACAACAAATAATACGTTTTTCGATATTCCCGTTGCTATTAACCAACTGATTGTATGCATTTATTCAAATCTAAGAAAAGAATTTAAATAATATCAAGCATTAAAATTTTGGAGTTACGTTGATAATTATAAAGTTGCTTTTTTTTAATCGGTAAATCATCAACTTCAGCTGGGTTAAATCCCTTTTCTCTAAACCAATGAATACTACGCGTTGTTAGCACAAAGATTTTATTGAGTCCTAAATTTTGTGCTCTACTTGCAACCGTATTAATTAACAAATCACCTCTGGATGAATTGCGATAATCCGGATGAATGGCTACACATGCCATTTCACCCATTTTTTCTTCCTGATAAGGATAAAGCGCTGCACAACCAATAGTCATATTGTCACGTTCAATAATTGTGAATTTATCAATTTCCATTTCCAATTGCTCTCGTGAACGCTTAACTAAAATACCTTGTTCTTCTAATGGACGAATCAATTCTAAAATACCACCAATATCGTTTATGGTCGCTAAGCGAATTTGCTCCGAATGCTCTTTAGCAACTTGCGTTCCTATGCCATCCCGTGAAAATAGTTCTTGTAAAATAGCGCCATCAATTAAATAGCTAACTAAATGACTACGCCTAACACCATTTCGACAGGCTTTTGAAGCGGCTTTCAAAAAGCGAGCTTCACTGGATAGATATTTACCTAATTGCTGTTTACGATTGACATAGTTGTCAGCATCGATTGGGAAAAGGTCAGTAATAACTTTACCTTGTTCATCAAGTACACCCTGCTCAGCACAAAAGCTGATTAACTTTTCAGCTTTGACTCGAATCGCCACTTCGGCAGCGACATCTTCTGAAGCTAAATTAAAGCTTTCTCCAGTCACCGATACACCAACCGGCCCTAATAACACAATTGAACCACGATTGAGTTGCTCATCAATTGCCTCATTGTTAATACGACGAATTTTACCCGTATGGCAATAATCAATTCCTTCGTCTATTCCTAAGGGTTGAGCAATAACAAAATTACCGCTGACAACATTAATATGAGCACCTTGTAATGGGGTATTATTTAAACTCATTGATAAACTGGCAGTAATATTCAGTTGTAACATGCCTGTTACTTGCTTAATAATATCCAAAGTAACGGCATCTGTAATTCGGGTGTTTTTGTGATATTTCGGCTCAATATTATGATTTTTAAGTGATTCATCAATTTGATTGCGTGCTCCATTGACAATAACCAATTTGATTCCAAGACTATACAGTAATCCAATATCACTAATAATACTTGAATAGTTATTACTTTTTAGCACAGCACCTGTTAATAGGATAACAAAAGTTTTTCCATGATGAGCATTGATATAAGGTACAGAATGCCTTAATCCTTCAACTAACTCGGTTGTTCGCTCTTTCATTTTCGCAATCACCCAAATTGAATATTTATTCATATTTTTTGTATTTTTATTTATTTGCGAACAATAATCAAGCAATATTTGATAAAATTTTAACAAGATAAAATCATAAGTTAAGTAACAAAAGAAAAACCTGTATTCAACAGTGTGTTGTTTATCAAAATATTATTAAAAGTGGTAACAAAAACAAAATCAACGTATAAAAAAAGCATACCATTATTGTATGCTTTTTAAACTGAGAATAAATTTAAGTAATGCACTAAAAAACGAGTATTATTTATTCACCGTTTTTTGTCATAATTAATATCAACATCTCCTAAAATTTCATTAAATGATTTATTTATTAATATTAAAGATTATGCGATAGCGCATTAATACGATAACCGCTAGTAATGTACCTAAACCTGCAATGATTGCATCACTTAACATGATATATCTTAAACCAAAATTTGTAGATATCCAGCCAATTAAAAAGGGAATGACTGTCGTTGCAACGCTCGATGAAGTGAAGAAAATGCCCAATACTTTACCCTTTCCTGATGGAAAAAATTCAGCCATGGTCGTTAATGCAAGCTGTAATACACCGCCTGCAGCAGTGAAACCAAGCACAAATCCTCCGACAATACACATTGTTGGTGATGGATTGAGATACAATACGATAAGCATTAACATAGATAACAGCGGATAGACAACCACAATATATACAGGTTTGATTAAACTTTTGACCAATATTGAAGTTAAAAAGACACTAGCAAGGGTACCTAGACCATACGAAGAGAATGCCTTAACCGCTCCTGCTGAATCCATACCAGCGACAGTTTGAGAGAAATCCTTTAAACATGAAGAAACCAGATAAAATGTTGCGGTAGAGGTAAAACCAATCACAATAAAACAGATACCTTCAATCCAAAAATTTGATTTATGTTTTAAAGTTGGCGCTTCTTCAGTAATGGTTTGTAAATCTTTTTCTTCTTGTTCTGGTGTGATTTTATGATTTGGGAATGGCATTTTCAGTACAACTAATGCATTTAATGCGAGAATAATACAACATAAGATAAATGACCAACCGTAATACCCTTCACTCGCCATAATAATACCCATAATGATAGGTAGTACCGATTGACCTGCGGCAATCGCTGCTTTAGTTAATATCGATGCAGAGCCAGGCGATTTTGGAAAAGCTTCCATTAATGCAGGATAAGTACCGGCATCAAGTGTTGAATTAGCTATACCGCCTAACACCGCAAACATAAAGGCAATTTCAAAACTCGGGCTAACCAAAATACCAACTAAAAAACCAATATAAAATAATCCGCCTAACGCAATGAAAGGTTTTCGCCCATACTTATCGGATAACGTTCCCATAACAAATAGGACTAGCAAGCGCCCCACGCCTAACCCCATCATGACATCATAAACACTCTTTTTTGCCTTGCCTATTAAGTCAGTTTGTTCAGGAGTAAGTGCATCTTGCGCAATATTAAATAAGTAAGCAATGTCAGGATTAAACTGAGCAGCTAAATAATCAATATTCAAACCAAGTATTATTGCCCCCATTCCATGCACAAAGTAGTTTATATATAAACAGATCGAAGTGCCTAAATATCTATTTTTCATTTATTATTTCCTGTAAAAATTAATTTTCAAAACACTAAAATAAATTTTACTCATCATGTAAATAACATTGAGTTTTAAATTTTTTTCATATCTATCACTTTGGTAAAACGGAAATAGACAATCAGCGCTAATACCACACTAGTCAGCGCAATAACAAAATCGGTCAAAATGGCATAACGTACATCAATTTTCGCTAATTTAGGTACTATCAATGGAATAACAGTAAAAGAGAATCCGCTAAAAGTATACATACAACCAACGGCAATACCTTTATGGGTTGGAAATAATTGTTGCATGACGACTAACGTTAGTTGAAGTACGCCACCTGCAGCAGTAAACCCCATTCCAATAGCAACAAAAAAACACATCTCCGAAGATATATTGAAATAGAAAAGAATGAGCACAAGAGCGGATAGAGCAGGAAGAATAATGATGCAATCTATTGGCTTTAAAAAATATTTGACTATAAATGCAGTAACAAACACAGAAATAATTGATGCTCCGCTATAATAGCTAATCAACTGGTTAGCTTCAAATTCATCCATATTCACACCTTGAACCGCTATGGTTGGCAACCATTGTGAAATGACCAAAAATGTTGCTGTGGTGGTAAACCCCATGATAATTAATAGCACACCTTCAATAGCAAATTTTGGGGTATCTTTAAAATAATTATCACTTCCTTCACACCCCGTAATAGCAATTTTTTTAGAAGGAAATTGGGTTGGTGCAAGCAATATTCCATTGATTATCAAAAATGCAGCAAAAGAAAGAAATGCCCAACCATACCAGATATGATATTCACCAAAAAAAGTAACGATAAAAGGTAATATTAATGTTCCAATTGAAATGAACGCTTTAATCAATACACTAGCAGAACCTGCTGATCGAGGAAAACACTCAGTTAATGTAGGCATAGAGCCAGTATCTAAACATGAGTTTCCAGCCCCAATAGCAATAGCGAGACAAAAGGCGATATGAATGTCAGTGCAAAACGTCATACCTACAAAAAAGATTACATAACATGCCATTCCTAAATAGATAAAAAGTTTACGACCAAATATATCTGACAAGATTCCACCAGCTAGCATCAAAGATATTTTTCCTATCCCAATACCAGAAGCAACATAGCCAAGTTCAACAATATCGGTATTGAGTTGTTTTGAAAGATCATTTGAAAATTGCATGATTACGATTAAAGCAATACTTTGTATAATGTAATTTGCGTAAATAGAGCTGACAATCCCATAAGAATTGACCTTTCGATTATCCATTGGTAGTACTCCATAGCTAAAAATTAAAAATATAAAACTATAATTGCTTTCAATATACAATCATCAATCTGAATCTAAAAGAGATAAGTATAATTTTATTGCTAAACTTTAATGTTGGTCACATTTATTTATAGATTCTAATAAATTCATAAATAGAAAAATATAGTATTGATTAATATACGAACCAAAAAATAATTTTATTCTATAGTATTTTAAGAATTTATTCTTTTTTTTTATAAAAAATGCCACATTGAATGTGGCACTTTGGAAGAAAGGAAGAAAATAGTATATTAATTCTGCAAAATTTGAAGAATTTCACTAAGAATTTGTCTTTCATCTTGATCAACATTGATTACATGATGTGCTGCATCATGATATAAAGGTAATCTATCTGCTAATACTTTTTCCATTTCATCAACGATGGATAAGCCTGTTAAGGATGGTCTTTGGGCAACATTAGGATCTTTCATTAAGCGTGCGGCTAATGTTGCCGCAGGAGCAGATAAAAAGATCACTGTTCCATTTTGTTTCATGAAGTCACGATTATGTTCAGCTAATACCATCCCACCTCCAGTTGCGATAACACGTGACGATTTGGTCGTATCAATCAGGACTTGACTCTCTCTTGCTCTGAATCCATCCCAACCTTCTTTTTCGACGATTTCTGCAACGGTTTTTTGGGTAGTTTCCAGTAAATGGCAATCTGTATCAACGAAAGAAAATGACAGCTTATTTGCAAGCATTTTTCCTATAGTTGTTTTACCTGCTGCTCTTGCACCAACTAAAAAAATTGTCTTATTCATATTGGATCCTTTCATATTTACAGATTGAAAAATATATCACTATGCTAGTGATTCACTTCAGCTTTTGCAACAATTTTTTTACATATTGTTTATCAAAACAAACGGCATTGATTTTTATAAATTTAATTTAATTTTTTATCAATTTTTTGTAAATAAAAATTTACACCCTTTATTCTGTTCACTTTATAAATTTATATTATCATCTATAATCTACTAACAAAGTTTTTCTAAACCACGAAAATAGAGTTCCGTTGCAATTGATTGATGTAAGCGCCACTGTATGACATCAAGATCTGGGTTTACCTTTTTAAATTCTTCAAATGTCATGAAATAACGAATAGTATTACTTCCTACTCTATCATTAATACTATTGATGATAATATTTACTTTATCAGTACGAAGTTTTTTTAGCGCTTTCATTGCATTAGCCACAAATTCTGGTACAGGCTCTATGCCTTTTTCCCAATCGTGCCAAGTTTTCGCATCAGTTTTACCAATATATTCGCTTGCTTCTGGCACTTTTAGCATAAGAAAACGGCGATAAGCTTGCAATTCTAGGTTAGTCATAATTACTCCTTCTAATAACAGACTAAATTTATACAATAGAATAAAAACCAATTAAAATCGAAAATTAGAATTTTTCAGCAAATTGTATAAATCGTTTATCAAACACATTTAATGATGCAAAATGGTTCAATGTATTGAATTTTTACTAAATACTTATTTTTCAGCTAAAGCATCTATAACAGCTTGTTTTGCCCGGTCAGATAAATCTTTTCCTGTCCAAATTTTGAATTGGGCATTCGCTTGACCGATAAACATTTCTCGTCCCGAAATTGATTCCCATCCCGCTTTTTCAGCTTCTTGTCTAAAACGAGTATGATATGGAGTATACACAATGTCATATGCAATACCTTTTCCTTTGAACCAAGAATATTCATAAGGTGTCTGATCTTCAAATTTACCTTTCATACCTAATGGCGTAGAATTGATAATAATTTGTGCTTCAACTTTATCACGGTCTTCCCAAGCAACCGTTTTTAAATTAAATTCTTTGGCAAGCTCTGACGGCAAATCTGTTACAATATCCGTTACAGTAATATCGGTATAACCTAGATCATGTAAGCCAACTACCGCAGCTCGAGCTGCACCACCTGCGCCAAGTAATAGCACTTTTTTGTAGTGTGGCGGTAGCTGCTTTTCTTGAAGAGGTTGCATAAAACCAACAATATCTGTGTTATCACCACAAAGCTTATCACCATCCCAATAAACCAAATTTGCAGCACCTGCTTTTTTGACATGTTCAGTCACTTCATCTAAATAAGGAATAATAGCTTGCTTATGTGGAATTGTGACACACAATCCGCGAATATTTAATAATCTTACAGATTTAAAAAGCGTAGGAATATCTTCTGGTGGTGTTGAAAATGGAACCAAAACCGCTGGAATGCCATAATCTTGAAATGATGTGGTATGAATTAGTGGACTCAAACTATGTCCTAAAGGATAACCGATAATGCCGTAAATACTATAAGGCGTGAACTGGCTCATGTAATCTCCTTGAAAGTTAGAAAATTAAACCGAATAAATAAATTCTGTCATTCATTGTATTAAAGCATATTTATTATAAAATTAAATCATTTTTTCTAAAATTATAGATACCCTTAATGATTTGTTTTATAACAATTTGTTTAATATATAGAATTTAAATTTGATGAGTAAAAGCAATGTTAAATTGTTTAGAAAATTCATCGATAATAAACTTTTTTTTATTTTTTGATGAAAATTGATCATTGATAAGGTTTATCACATCACAAACCTTATCATTATTCTGATATGCCAAATCCCCTATGATAAATTCATGCTAGTTGATAAAATTTATCGACCAAAAATCGCATCATCACTGTGTTCAATTAAGAAATGATAAAACTTCTGCGCTGCCGGTAATAACGGTCTATTTTCCATTGTCGCAATAAATATATCTCTTTTTTGATAATTTTTGCTCATTGGTACTAATGTTACATTGAACTCTTCAGGTATATGTACTCTCGGCATAATACCGATACCATAATTAATCGATACTAATCCCATCATGGCGCTTTCTGTTTCAACATGACAAGCTATGTTCGGCTTGATGCCCGTTTTATTTAACATGTCATCGATCACACTTTTCATCCCACTTCGTTCTGTAAATAAAATAAGGGGTTCGTGAATTAAGTCTTTTAAATCAAGTTTTTTACGCTTAGATAAAGGATGATCATTAGAGATAATAAAAACTAATTCTTGTTTAGTTAACTTTTGAAAATGAACATCTGGTTCATCTTGTAAACGTGAACAGATAGCTATCTCGTATTTTTTGTCTCTTAATCCTTCAATGATATTTTGTGACATTCCTTCATAAAAAGAGAAAGTAATGTCTTTATTCTCAGGTTGAGCTAAAAACGCCTTGATAATTTTTGGAATATAATTGGAACTAATAGAATAGATAAAAGCAAGTCCAATATGACCATGTGAAACACTGGTTAACTCTTTAACAAACTGTTCGCCTTCTGATAATGCCGTTAGTGCTTGTTCTACATAAGTAAGATATTGTTTTCCTTCTTTTGTTAGTTCAACATTTCGGCCTCTTTTTTGAAATAATTTAATCCCAACCTCTTTTTCCAGTTCTGATATAGAATGACTAAGGCTTGGCTGACTGATTGAAAAATATTCTGATGTTAATGTGTAATGTTGAGTTTTAGCAAGCACTTGGAAATATTTTAGTTGTTTAAGATTCATGTGATCAAACTCTCTTTACTTAGTTATACAAAAGACAGTATAGGAGAATTTTCCATTAACACAATATTTGTATTTTATTTAACTCAGTTAAATTTAAACTTATTTTTTTCTTAAACAAGATAATACTTGAGAATTTGCCGATAAAAGCGTATACTTCGCTACCTCATTATTGTGGGTGTAGTGTGAGAGGTGAAACTGCTTCTCAAATAGAGCTGCAGCAAACTAAAAGCCTGACGAGGTTAATTCCATTAACATATTACGCCCAAGGCTTAAGCATAGAAATTTTGGAGAATTATTGACATGTCACGAGTATGCCAAGTAACAGGAAAAAAACCTTTAGTAGGGAATAATCGTTCTCATGCGATGAATGCTACTAAACGTCGTTTTCTACCAAATCTTCAAACTCACCGTTTTTGGGTTGAGAGTGAAAAACGTTTTGTAAAATTACGTGTATCAGCTAAAGGTATGCGTACTATCGATAAAAAGGGTATTGATGCAGTTTTAGCTGAACTTCGTGCCCGTGGTGAAAAGTACTAATAAGGAAACCCTATCATGGCAAAAGGTGTACGCGAAAAAATTAGATTAGTTTCTTCTGCTGGTACAGGTCATTTTTATACCACTAGCAAAAACAAAAGAACCATGCCTGAAAAAATGGAGATCAAAAAATACGATCCTGTTGTTCGTCAGCATGTTATCTATAAAGAAGCTAAAATCAAATAGTTTTAGATAAATACCAAAAACCCAGCAAAAGCTGGGTTTTTTTATGTTTATCGATTACCTATCATTATCAAATTAAACTTCTATTAATAGTCCATATGTATTCTTCTATTATCTACATGGATAATTAAAAAATATTGATTGTTACAAACTATCACATAAACAGAATATTAATGAAGATAAGCATTTACCACTTAAATTCAATTATAAAAAAAGCTCCAGTTTTTATCCTGAAGCTTTTTGGAAAGTTATAAAACTATTTTTTATTTTAAATATTGCTGTTCATATGCTTGGGCTTTTTTATCATCAAATACATGTTCCCAGCGAGCAATAACAATAGCCGCTAAGGCATTACCAACCACATTAACCACGGTGCGCCCCATATCTAATATACGCTCAACCCCCATAATATAACCAATGCCGTCAAGCGGTATTCCAACACTACCTAATGTCGCAGAAAGCACCAAAATTGAAGCTCCCGGTACACCAGCAATCCCTTTCGATGCAACCATTAGTGTAATAACAACAATAATTTGATCGAGAATCGACAATTCCATACCGAAAAGCTGAGCTAAAAAGATAACAGTGATACTTTGATATAATGTTGAACCATCAAGATTAAATGAATAACCTGTTGGAATAACAAAGCTGGTTATGGATTTTGGCGCACCATAGGCTTCCATCTTTTCAATAATTTTAGGTAATGCAGTCTCTGAACTCGCTGTTGAAAAGGCAATAACTAACTCTTCTTTTAATATTCGTAAAAGTTTAAAAATACTGAATCGGCACAATTTACAAACAAGTCCTAAAACGACAATTGTAAATATAATCATTGCCGAATAAACCGTAACAATAAGTTTGAATAATGGTAATAAAGATTCAAAACCATATTTTGCCACCGTGACAGTAATAAGTGCAAAGACACCTATCGGCGCATAACGCATAATCATATTGGTCACTTTGAACATGGTATCAGAAACAACTTTTAAGAAAAATACGAAAGGTTCTCGTTGCTTATCAGGTAAAGACATAAGTCCTAAACCAAAAAATACGCAGAAGAAGATCACAGGTAAAACAGCACCATCACTCATTGCTTTAAAGATATTAACAGGAATCATCTCTAAAATCATGACGATTAAGCCATGTGGTTTTTCGCTTTGTTCTTGAGCTGCTTTAGCAAAATTACTGACATCAGTAGTTGCTAAAGTTGAAGAATCAATACCAGCCCCAGGTGTAAATAGATTCCCCCAAAGAAGCCCCAACAAAATAGCAATAGTTGTGATAATTTCAAAATAGAGAATTGTTTTAAAGCCTAAAATACCTAATCGCTTTGAACCGCCAATGCCTGCAATACCTAAGGTTAATGTGCTTAGTATAATCGGCAATACGATCATTTTAATTAAGCGAATGAAAATTTCCCCAGCTGGTTGAAAGACATTAACGATTAAAAATTGGTAATCCGAATACAAAGGATGGTTTGAATCAGAAAGTTCGAACAGATAAGCACCTACAGCCACGCCTAGAATTAATGCTATTAAGATTTGCCATGCAAGATTTGATAATATTTTTTTCATTAAAAATGACATCTAATACTATTCCTTTTTGAGGTTTTCTAAAATAAAAAAGGACTAGCTATATAACTAATCCTTCTTAATAATTAAAAATTATTCTTCGGACTCCTGAGCTGAATTATCCAGCTCGTCTCTCTGCTGCGATGATACTGATTCCACATCATCATCTTCGGTTTCAGCGATTCGTTGCAGACCCACAACTTTTTCGTTATCGGCTGTGCGAATCAATCTTACACCTTGTGTATTTCGACCGACAATACTTACTTCTGAAACGCGTGTGCGTACTAACGTTCCGGCATCAGTAATTAGCATGATTTGATCAGTTTCATCCACTTGTACAGCACCAACCACAGCGCCATTTCGTTCACTGACTTTAATCGAAATCACCCCTTTTGTTGCCCGAGATTTTGTTGGATAAAGCTCTTGTTGAGTACGCTTACCATAACCATTTTGCGTTGCGGTTAAAATCGCACCATTGCCTCGAGGGACGATAAGTGACACTACTTTATCATCACTTTCAAGTTTAATGCCACGCACACCTGCAGCGGTACGCCCCATTGCTCGAACTTTATTAGCAGGGAAGCGAACAACTTTACCATTAGCAGAGAACAGCATGATGTCTTCCGTATCTGAAACTTGAGTGATTTCATCATCATCTGACTCAATGTCTTCATTCACTACATCATCATTCAGTTCTTCATCATCAATGGCTGGTGATTCATTACTCGTTAAATCGACACCGATTAACTCATCATCATCACGTAAGTTGATTGCAATAATTCCACCACTACGTGGGCGACTAAATTCAATAAGAGAAGTTTTCTTCACCGTTCCTTGAGCAGTCGCCATAAATACGCAATGTTCATCGTCAAATTCCCGAACGGGTAAAATTGCGGTGATACGTTCATTTTCTTCAAGTGGTAATAAATTAATAATTGGACGACCACGAGATCCTCGACTTGCCTCAGGTAATTGATAAACTTTCATCCAATATAAGCGACCACGGCTTGAGAAGCACAAAATAGTATCATGGGTATTAGCAACTAATAATTTTTCAACAAAATCTTCTTCTTTGATTTTGGTTGCTGATTTACCTTTACCACCACGACGTTGAGCTTCATAATCTGAAAGCGGTTGATATTTCACATACCCTTGATGAGAAAGGGTAACAACAACATCTTCTTGTGCAATCAGATCTTCAATATTGATATCTGCACTACTTGCCGTAATTTCCGTTCGTCTTGCATCTTGGAACTGATCGCGTATCGCTTCAAGCTCTTCACGTATCACCTCCATTAATCTTTCAGGACTTGCCAGAATATATAATAGTTCACCGATTTGAACTAATAACTCTTTATATTCATCAAGAATTTTTTCATGTTCAAGTCCGGTTAAACGATGCAAACGAAGATCTAAAATTGCTTGAGCTTGCGCCTCAGAAAGATAATAGTGACCATCACGGATACCGAATTCTGGAGCCAAATCTTCTGGACGAGCAGCATCATCGCCTGCTTTTTCAAGCATTGCCGCGACATTTCCAAGTTGCCAAGCTTGAGATAAAAGTTTACTTTTTGCTTCAGCTGGTGTTGCAGCTGCTCGAATTAACTCAATCACAGGGTCAATATTGGCAAGTGCAATCGCTAAACCTTCTAATACATGAGCACGTTCACGGGCTTTACGCAATTCGTAAATAGTACGGCGTGTTACAACTTCACGACGATGTAGCACAAAAGCTTCAATCATTTCACGTAAATTTAACAGTTTTGGTTGACCTTTATGTAAAGCCACCATATTGATACCAAACGAGACTTGTAATTGGGTTAATGAGAAAAGATTATTCAGTACAACTTCACCCACCGCATCTCGTTTAATTTCGATGACTATGCGCATGCCATCTTTATCCGATTCATCACGCAAAGCAGAAATGCCTTCAACTTTCTTATCTTTAACTAATTCAGCAATTTTTTCGATGAGTTTTTTCTTGTTAACTTGATAGGGTATTTCATTAACAATAATCGTTTCACGACCACTGTGATCATCAACTTCAATGGTTGCTTTAGAACGAATATAGATAATTCCACGGCCAGTACGATAAGCATTTTCTATGCCTTTTCGACCGTTTATTAATGCTGCGGTTGGAAAATCTGGCCCCTGAATATGTTCCATTAACCCTTCAATGGAAATATTTTCATCTTCAATATAAGCAAGGCACCCATTAATAACTTCTGTAAGGTTATGCGGTGGGATATTGGTCGCCATACCTACTGCAATTCCTGATGATCCATTAATTAATAAGTTAGGAATACGTGTTGGTAACACATCAGGAATCATTTCTGATCCGTCATAGTTTGGTGAAAAATCGACGGTTTCTTTATCAAGATCTGTCAGTAATGCACCTGCAAACTTTTGCATACGAATTTCGGTATAACGCATTGCTGCTGCCGAATCACCATCAACCGATCCGAAGTTACCTTGACCATCAACCAGCATATAACGCAGTGAAAATGGCTGTGCCATACGTACAATTGTGTCATAAACAGCTGAGTCACCATGCGGATGGTATTTACCGATTACATCCCCAACTACACGAGCTGATTTTCGATAAGGTTTATTCCAATCATACCCCGCTTCATGCATGGCAAATAAAACACGTCGGTGAACAGGCTTTAAGCCGTCACGAACATCAGGCAGTGCACGCCCGACGATTACAGACATAGCATAATCAAGGTAAGAGGATTTTAGTTCATCTTCAATGTTAACGGGAGTTATTTCTTTGGCTAGTTCGGTCATAACACCAAGTTCTCTTATTAATATAAATCATTAAAACAGCTTATAATTATAGCATATTATTCGCTATTATTGCAGAACTAAACTGTTTTTATTTTCATTATTAAGTATGATTAAACAAAGTATTTTCAATTAATTGGCATAAACAGTTTAAAATCATAGCATGCATCTCATAAGCCATCACTTTTTTGTAGGTCGGAATTCTAATTTCAATATCATTTTGACCTAATAAACCTATTACCTCTCCACCATCAAAAGCCGTTAGAGCAACAATTTTCATATCTTTAATGACCGCTTCTTGTACAGCTCGGATAATTGCTTTACTGTTCCCTTGGCAAGTTGCCACGATTAATATATCACCTTGTTGCCCCAATGCTTGTATTTGGCGTGCATAAATCTCTTCATGATTTTTAATCGCACTTAATAAAACATTATCAGACACTAAAGCGATAGCGGGGATACTAGGTCTTTCAATATCAATACTGGTAATTAATCGAGAAGTAAAACTTTGGACATTCGCAGCCGAAGAGCCATTACCACAACTCATAATTTTATTACCATTAAGTAATCCTTCAACGATGATGTTAGCGGCTTTTTCAATTGACGAACCTAAGGATTCAGCCATCACAATTTGTGTTTGAATACTTTCTGTAAAATAATTTTTGATTAAGTCTTGCACGTTTTCACCTAAATATTAAAACGCATTAATAATCCATTGTTGGCTTTTACCAGTAATAGCAAAAACATCAAAGCGAAACTCAGTTTCTTCAATATTCAAATTTTGCGCAATCATCCAAAGTTGCGCTGCCTGTTTAATTTTATTTTGTTTATTAGGCGTTATTGTCATTTCTGCATGACCAAAATGGGCATTTTTTCGATAGCGCACTTCTATAAAAACAAGGCATTGTTTGTCACGCATAACCAAATCAAGTTCCCCAAAGCGAAATTGACTATTTTTAGCTATAAGCGTTAAACCTTGCCCAAGCAGATACTGGCAAGCAATATTTTCAAAATGCTCGCCAATTTTTTTTCTATTCACTAATCGGTTCTGATTTAGTTGAGCTATTAGAATATTGTTGCCATGATAATGCGCGCGTTATTTCGCATTGTTCTGACGTTGATAATTTACCTGTCATTCCATCTAAAAAATTAGTTTGATTTGAACTTAATTGATTAAAACGATTTGCTAAACGCCAAGCATCTATTCCCATTGCATAAACACGCATTAAGGAATAATCCTTCTTAATACTGTCCGGCAACTCGATCGAGGTATCAAGTTGATTAGAAATGAGCGGAATTTCAGCATATTGCGTTTGATTTAAATCATAGTAGAAGTCATTAGATGCATTTGCGACATGACTTTTAGAACTTGAATACAGCGCAACACTCGCAGATGACGAGTGACCAATCGGTTTATCAGCTCCCATATCCAACATCGGTTTGATCAACGTTAATTCATCGTATGAGGAATAAATATAAATAGCATCAAAATCAGTAAAATTATCAACTAAACTTATTGATTCAGATGGCATATCAGTAAGAACAATAGGCTCACCAACAAGTTCGATACCAACATTTTTATTCATACTATCACTTAATGTTTTAGCATTTCCAAAATACTGGACATAAGCTGGTGAACTGTTAACTGAAAGTTGAGACCACTGTTTTGCAAAATTTTGTGCTACGCGTTTACCAAGTTCATTTTGTGGGACTAATAACAATGGTTTTAGTTTATTTTGTGCAAATATATGATTAGCTGCATCTTTTGCTTCATCTTCAGGCGATAATGCAAAATAACACATCTTGTTGCGGGTATCTGATTTATTCTCAACTTTATTCAATGCTAATACAGGAATACCTGGCGCCAATTGCTTGATATAGTTAACATCACCTTTTAATAAAGGCCCTACAATTAATTCTACATCTTTATCTTTAGCTTGTTGAATTAATTTATCTAATGAGGCACTTGCTGTATCAAACGTCACAATATTTTGTTGTGGTTCTTGTGGATAAAACTTCATGGCATCAAAATAACCTTGACGAATTGTTTCACCAAAAATATGTGAAGTTCCACTTAACGGTAATAACAATGCCACTTTTTTGCCTTCATTATCAACACTAAGTGTTTGTTCTCCCGTTAACATTGAAATAACACCATTACCAGGATGGTTAGGATATCGTGTCGCCCAATCATGAAAAGCCTGTTTTAAATTTTCATTGTCAGAAGCACCAACTAGTGTAGTTGTTTGATAAGCGATACTTAATTCAATCCAACCTTGTAATGTGGTTTCATTAGTACCTACAGCAATTTTATCCATTTGATCGCTTCTTAACTTACTGAAAAAATTCCATGTACTACTTAATATTTGTTGACGCTGATCTTTCGATGACCATTTTTCTAATTCAATATAGTCATGTGCTTGAGCATTAATATTTTTTTTGTCTAAAGCTAATTTGATGGAGTAATATCGATATAACTGTGAATTATTAAGCTCGTTAATAGATAAGGTATCAAGCTTAAATCGTTTTCCTGTTCTAACTGCGATTTCACCTTGAGATAAAATTTTATCTATTTTTTGTTCCGGATTGAGATCTGTCGACAACTTAGAAAGTAGTGTGTTAGCTTGTGAAAGCTTGTTTTCTTTAATTAATGCCCGAATAGCTAACAATTGCCAATTTGTTTTAGCTTCTCCAGAACTTGCTTCGACTTGTGAAAGATAATAACTCGAATCTTTGCTTTCATCAAAGCCAGAACCGTTTTTTGAAAAGCTCCCTGAACATCCAACTAAAAATGCTAATAATACTGAAATTAACATTGTGTAAAATGAGCGTTTTATATTCATACCTATTCTCGTGTAATTTGTTGTCACTAAATTCGTTGTTAATTCATTGTTACTTAGTTTGGTTATGATAATGTGTTTAATTTAACTTCAAAAATAATCTATTTATTTTCAATTTATAATGACTTTTTAGTAAATTTGATCGTGCTAATTTATCGCATTTTTACTTGGGATATAGAAGAACACAACTATTTTCGCTTTATTATCTATTTACCGCGATTTGACCGCTAATTACATTACTCATTGATTTAAATCAGAACATATATCAATCAATATTAAGCTTTTTCGTTACATATATAAAGCTATAAAGACAACAATATATAAACTATTTTGATGACTAATAAAGTATATTCTTTTACCTAAAAAATTAGCTTAGTTTAACTAACTACAGTCAATTAAAGAATTAATTATTTTTATCCCCAAATTCGTTGTACATGAACGGTAATTTCTTCTCGATCATGATAAAGCTGTTTTGCTTGAATTTGAACATTAATTTGATTGTCATTTAATATGTTATTGAGCAATTGTAAATTTTGTTTTACTTCTTCATAACGCTTTTTCATGGGTAATTTCAGATTAAAAATTGTTTCTCGACACCAACCATTGATAAGCCATTTAGTTATTAATTCTGTCACCTTAGTCGGTTTCTCAACCATATCACAAACTAACCAATAAATATTATGCTTTTTAGGCATAAATTTAAAGCCATCTTCTCGAAAATGTTTAACTTGTCCTGTTTCCATTAATTTCGGATTCATTGGACCATTATCAACGGCATAAACCATCATACTTCGTTTGACAAGCTGGTATGTCCATCCTCCCGGACAAGCGCCTAAATCAACAGCATTTAATCCACCTTTTAGTCTTTCTTCCCATTCTTCATAGGGAATAAAGATATGAAACGCTTCTTCAAGTTTTAATGTGGAACGGCTTGGGGCATCAACTGGAAATTTTAACCGAGGTATCCCCATATAGAACGGTGAATTATTTTCACTTAGTGAATAACCAACATAACAACTATTATTATTTAGAAATAACACATGAATAACAGGGCGGGTTGGATTTTGGACTTTTAATAAAATCCGATGATTTCTTAACGCTTGCCGAAGCGGAACAGTAAATTTGCGACAAAACCCCGCCAACGCTTTTCCTTCATTAGTATCTGCCACTTCAACTCGCAAATCGCCGGCTTTATCAATACATCCCGTTAACGCTTCAACAATAGGCGTAATACGATCATCTGTTGGCAAATCAACTAATCGATCGCCTGTAACAAACATTTGGCGTGCAAATATAAGTGTTCTAAAAGGTAACGCTTGAATTAAGCGTTGAGCATCGCCATTTTGATAGCATTCAAAAACAACATAGCCACTATTATCGTTAACTTTAGCAAATCCAAAGATCTCTTTTTGAGCCGCTTTATCTGTGATTTCAGCGGCACACTCTTTTTCAAAACCAATACGGCAATAGAGAATAATCTTATTTAATTTTTGCATATTGTATCTTTAACTCTTTTTTCAAAAATCCCAAAAAAATAGCTGTATTAGTCGGATTGAACACTGTCTGTATATAATGGTGCTTCACCTTTTGGACGAGTTTTGAATCTTCGATGTAACCACATATATTGCTCTGGCGCTTTTAAAATTTCTTGCTCAATTGCTTTATTCATAAACGTTGCTGCTTGCACATCATCGTCCATCGGAAAATCAATAAGCTGGGATGTAACATAAACAGTATAATGCCCATTTTTTTCACGTTTGGGGGTAAAAGGGATAATTGCAGGTTGACCAAGTTTAACCAAAATACGCGTACCTATTGTAGTTGCTGCCTTTTCGACAGAAAAGAAAGGCGCAAACACGCTGTTTTTAGGCCCATAATCATGGTCTGGTGCATACCATAATAATTCACCATTTTTTAATGCACGAATCATTCCTTTGGTGTTATATCGTTCTAACATATATTTATTAGACTTTAACCTACCTTTTAACTGCACGTAATCCATAACAGGATTATCATTTGGGCGATACACACCAACTCCAGGATGATGCATACCTAAAATACGAGCACCTAATTCTAATGTGAGAAAATGAATACCGATTAGTAATACACCCTTTCCAGCCTGCTGTATTTGAGTAATATGCGAATCGCCAACAATAGAGGATTGTTTAGCTAATCGTTTATTTGACCAAAACCAAGCCATACCCGTTTCAAAAATCGCTAAACCGGTTGATATAAAATTTTCACGCAACATCTGATCACGTTCTTGCTGTGATTTTTCGGGGAAACAGAGCATTAGATTTTGTCTTGCTGTTTCTTTACGTTTGCCAATTATTTTCATTGATAGCAATCCTAACCCTTTACCTAATTGATAAATAATTGGATATGGCAATAACACGATAAGATATAAAAGACCAATCCCAAACCATGTTAACCAATAACGCGGGTGTAATAAACGTTTAGTAAAGATTGGGCGAATTTCCTGATTTTGAGTCATATAAAAATTAAGTTATTATCAATAACAAAGTGGACTATTATATACTATATCTTGGTTTTGGTGGCAGAAAAATCAAATTACTAACTTAACAATGACATTCATTTCTCATAATGCTAATTGTTAACATGAGGATTAAAAATTAAAATTAGGGATTAATCAGATTAATCCCAATATATTAGACAACTTAATTTGTAAAATAAAAATCAGTTGAAGTAATTTATTCCGATTAAACAGCCACAGGTGCTTTAATAGCGGGATAAGGGTCATAATCAACAATTTCAAAATCTTCAAATTCGTAATCAAAAATTGTGGGTGGCTTACGTCTAATTTTAAGCTTTGGTAAAGCTCGAGGTTCCCGGCTTAGCTGTAAATGCGTTTGTTCCATATGATTTGAATATAAATGGGTATCGCCACCCGTCCAAACAAAATCACCCACTTCTAGATCACATTGTTGAGCAATCATATGCACTAATAATGAATAGCTTGCTATATTAAACGGTAAGCCTAAAAATACATCACATGAACGCTGATAAAGTTGGCATGATAGTTTTCCATTGGCAACATAAAATTGGAAAAAAGCATGACATGGTGCTAATGCCATTTGATCTAACTCTCCAACGTTCCATGCAGAAACAATCATACGTCTTGAATCGGGATCTGTTTTGATTTGTTGAATTAATTGCGATATTTGATCAACTTGCCTACCGTCAGCTGTTCCCCATGCTCGCCACTGTTTTCCATAAACAGGGCCTAAATTGCCATTCTTATCCGCCCATTCATCCCAAATAGTCACTTTATTATCTTGTAAATACTTGATATTAGTATCACCCTTTAAAAACCAAAGTAATTCATGAATAATTGAACGTAAATGGCATTTTTTTGTAGTTACCAGTGGAAACCCTTTTTGCAAATCAAACCTCATTTGATAACCAAAAATTGATAACGTACCCGTTCCTGTGCGATCTGATTTAGGCGTACCCTCATTTAAGATTGTTTTCATCAGGTCTAAATATTGTTTCATGAATTTCTCGCTTTTTGATTAAATCGATATGCATATAACATAATTAAAGCACCACCTAGTATCATAGGTAGACATAAAATTTGCCCCATACTAATGATGTTGAAAAATAAGCCTAATTGTTCATCAGGTTGTCGATAAAATTCAATAACAAACCTAAATAAACCGTAGCATAGTAAAAATAATCCAGATACAGATCCTGTTGGCCTTGGCTTTCTAATAAACAGATTTAAAATAATAAATAAGACAATACCTTCAAAAGCCATTTCATATAATTGGGAAGGATGTCTTGGAAGTATGCCATGCAATTGAGTATACAGTTCTTTCCATTCAGGATGTGATTGAACAAACATGAAATCTGCATGTGATGATGTAGGGAACAGCATCCCAACTGAAGAATGAGTCACACGCCCCCATAGTTCGCCATTGATAAAATTACCAAATCGCCCAAACATTAAACCTATTGGCACTAAAGGTGCGACGAAATCGGCAACTTGCATAAATGTTTTGTGGTTTATTTTAGCAAAAATTGCAATAACACAAATAGCCCCAATCAATCCGCCATGAAAAGACATCCCGCCTTCCCAAACTTTAAATAATGATATGGGATCGTTTATAAAAACATTAAAATTATAAAAGAGTACATAACCTAATCGCCCACCCACGAAAAGACCTAAAAATCCCCAAAACAGTAAATTTTCAACTTGTGGAACAGTCCATTGGCTATTTGTTTTTTTTGCTCGCCTCTTGGCTAAAAAAAGGGCACCTAATACCCCAAAAAGGTACATTGCTCCATACCAGTGTAAAGATATAGGTCCAATTGAAAAGGCAATTGGATTGAAATTTGGAAACTGTAAATATTGATTCATCTTTTAGTTCGCTGTTTATTTTTACGTTTATGAACAAAATAATTGGATTTTTTTTTGTTTGAACTGTTTGTTGCTTGTACATCCACTTCAGTTTGTATGGCAAATACGGGTAATGAAAATTCTTTCATGGCTCTGCGATATACATCACGTTTAAAAGAAATCACTTGTCGAATTGGATACCAATAATTGACCCATTTCCAATCATCAAATTCAGGTGTAGAAGAAACATTGAGATTAATCACTGAATTATCAGAAATTAACTCTAATAAAAACCATTTTTGTTTTTGACCAATACAAACAGGTTGATTTTCCCAACGAATCATACGTTTAGGTAATTTATATCTGAGCCAACCATTGGTAACAGATAAAATTTTTACATCTTTAGGTAATAATCCGACTTCTTCGTTCAATTCTCGAAACATTGCCTGTTCAGGCGTTTCGTTTTGTTTTATTCCGCCCTGAGGAAATTGCCAAGAATTTTGCCCATAACGACGAGCCCAAAGTACTTGGCCATAACGGTTACAAATAACTATTCCTACATTTGGACGGTAGCCATCATTATCAATCACTGACTACCTCAAAAAATCTATTTCATATGGCTAAATTGTTTCATACATACAGCAATAAATAAATAGAAAAATGCTATTAATCGAGAAATATGTTATTAAACAGATTAGTTTTAACCATTTTCAGTAGTGCTATTGTTTCTATAAAAACTGTTTTTTGAATGACTAAAATTATAAGATAAATTAGAATATTAATGAGTTAAATGATTGTTAAATTATATTAAAACAATAATTTGAATTTAGATAGATGATAAAGAAAGGTAACATCAATAGTGTTTGGTTGAAAAATAGGGATAACTTACACCTTTCAAAATACACCTACTTTAATCAAATACATTACCATCGTTTGTTAATAAAAGTAATCCTTCACTGTCAGTATCTAATCGTCCAGCAGGATAAAATTTGGGTAATGAGATAAAATCTTTCAATGTTGGATACTTTTCATGCGCTGAAAATTGAGACACCACATTAAATGGTTTATTAAAAGCGATTAATAAGCTCATCTCAAATCATATCCCTTTCTGTCGTCAGCTTGGTTAAGTTTAATTATTTCTAAACCATCAATAGCAAAAAAGCCCAGCATCTCTGCTGGGCTCTCGCACTTATTTAAAAGTCTGGCGGCACCCTACTCTCACATGGGTAATACCCACACTACCATCGGCACTACGGCGTTTCACTTCT
>NZ_JBIDFH010000012.1:0-78616 GCF_046635745.1 Gilliamella sp. CG35 | reverse complement strand
GTGTAAGTGTAGTGATACATTGAGCTAACTGATACTAATGAACCGAGAGTCTTAACCTTACAACTCGGAGTTGTTTTTGGATACGCGAGAGAGAAGAGAAAATCATCGGAAGGTGGTTAAAGAATGTAGAAACAGTTTGTTCCGGATTGAGGAATTGATGTAAAGATGAGATAATGTACATCAATAGAGAAAGAGAAGACAGGATATGTCTGGCGGTAATAGCGCGGTGGTCCCACCTGACCCCATGCCGAACTCAGAAGTGAAACGCCGTAGTGCCGATGGTAGTGTGGGTATTACCCATGTGAGAGTAGGGTGCCGCCAGACTTTTAAATTTTAAGTTATACTATGTAATCATACCAAATACGGTGGAGCGGTAGTTCAGTTGGTTAGAATACCTGCCTGTCACGCAGGGGGTCGCGGGTTCGAGCCCCGTCCGTTCCGCCACCTTATTTAGGGGCGTAGTTCAATTGGTAGAGCACCGGTCTCCAAAACCGGGTGTTGGGAGTTCGAGACTCTCCGCCCCTGCCACAAAAAATCATGAATTTGTCTTAATTTTAGTCGTTTGATTATTTTTATCTATATAAATAAAAAAAATTTATTTACAGATTTACTTAGTTAATTATAATTTCCGCCCAACTACTTTTACAATCCAGAGGAAAAAAAATGGCTGAAAGTTTTGTAAGTCAACAACGTTTTTTTGATAATAAAAATTATCCACGAGGATTTTCTCGTCATGGTGATTTTACTATTAAAGAAGCACAAATTTTAGAAAAGCATGGTTGTGCATTTAAAGATCTTGATGCAGAAACAAAAAAACCTACTACAGCAGAAGAAAAATCATTTGTTGCAGTTTGTAAAGGTAAAAAAGAGCCTGCAACCGATTTTGAAAAAGTTTGGCTTAAATACCTTTCTCGTATTAATAAACCAAAACGTTTTCATACATTATCGGGTGGAAAACCGCAAATTGATGTAAACGATGATTTTGTCGATAATGATGACTGATTCTGTTAACCAATATTTTTGTGTAATTGAATTAACAGTCTATCCATAGAACGATAACTTAAAGCTTCTGAAATATGTTTTCGTTCTATGTTCTTTGAACCTTCTAAATCCGCAATTGTCCTAGATACTTTCAATATTCGATGCCAAGCTCTAGCTGAAAGTCCTAACTTGATTAAGGCTTGTTCTAAATATTCATTATTATCGTCAGATAATTGGCAATAGTGTTCAATTTCACTTGCTTCTAATTGACTATTTAATTTTTTATTCCTATCAAATTGTGTATTTCTTGCCTGTAAAACTCTTTGCCTAATAGATACTGTTGATTCAGCAGATGCTTTTTTCTGACTTAGTGAACCTTTTGGTAAAAGTGGTACTTCTATAGAGATATCAAATCTATCAAGAAATGGACCAGAAAGTCGGTTCAAATAACGAATGACTTGTTGAGGCGTCGTTCTATTGTGTGTTCCTTGATAATGACCGGTAGGACTTGGATTCATAGCAGCAATAAGTTGGAATTTAGCTGGAAAGCGTATTTTAGCATTTGCTCTTGAAATAATAATTTCACCAGACTCAATGGGTTCTCTTAACGCATCTAAAACTTTACGATTAAATTCAGGTAATTCATCTAAAAATAATACGCCATTATGTGCCAGTGAAATTTCCCCCGGTTTTGGAATTGTTCCTCCACCAACTAGTGCTGCAGTTGACGCGCTATGATGTGGCGATCTAAAAGGCCGTTTACGCCAATTTTTAATTGAACCATTTAGACTGACTAAACTAGTGATAGCTGCACTCTCAAGAGCTTCATCATCGGTTAATGGCGGCAATAAAGAAGTTAACCGAGTGGCTAACATAGTTTTGCCTGTTCCAGGTGGTCCAATAAGCAATAAATTATGTCCACCAGCGGCTGCAATTTCTAAAGCTCTTTTAGCATGTTCTTGGCCTATGACATCTTGTAAATTAACTGTTTCACTTTCTACATCATCATTTAGACGGTAATTTACTTTAGATAAACTCACTTCATGATTGAGATGTTGACACAATTCAAATAAATTATTGGTGATTAATGCATTGCTATGATGAATTAAAGAAATTTCAGACTGATTTTCTGTTGAAATAATTAATGTGCGATGACTTTTTTGTGATGAAATCGCAGCAGGGATAGCACCTTTCACAGCGCGAATATTTCCAGATAGCGCCAGTTCACCTAAAAATTCATATTGCGATAAATCCTGAGCAGGAATTTGCTCCGTTGCCGCTAAAATTGCAATGGCAATCGGCAGATCGAAACGACTTCCTTCTTTAGGAAGATCAGCAGGTGATAGATTTACAGTTATTTTCTTGGCAGGAAACGTAAAACCACTGTTAATAATAGCGCTACGTACCCGATCTTTAGATTCTTTGACTGTTGCTTCAGGCAAACCAACTAATACAAAGCCTGGTAGTCCATTGCTAATATGGACTTCAACATTTATTAATGGTGCTTGTATACCAATAGATGCTCGTGTGTAGATAATTGCAAGTGACATAAAAATAATCATTAATGGTTAAAATGATTTATTATGTTACTTTGTTAAAATGAGAGAAGTGGCTTAATATTGGTTTATTGTGATGTAGTGTCCAATTAACATTGCCATTTTTCTTTGAATAGTTAATTTTTATCAGTAAAAAACTTCGATACAAATAAACACACAAAAAATAAGCCAGCATTACTTAAAACTACTGATGGACTTGTCGGTGTGTCATAGAGAAATGAAAATAGTAAACCACTTAATACCGATATCATTCCAATAATAATTGAAAGTATAGCCATTACTTCAGGTGTTTTGGAAAAGTATCTAGCTGTAGCTGCAGGGATAATAAGTAAAGAGGTGATAATCAGTGCTCCCACGAATTTCATTGCAATACCAATAGTAAAGGCTAATAGGAGTGTTAGAATTAATTTTGTTAATCGAATATTAATACCTTGAATGAAAGCTAATTCTTCATTAACGGTAATAAAAAGAAAATCATTCCAGCGCCATATCAATAATAAACCGATAAATATTACACCAATTACGATTTGAGAGATATCAGTGTAAGTTATTGATAACAGATCACCAAATAAGTAACCCATTAAATCAATCCGTATGTTTCCCATTAGACTGATTACAACTAAACCTAAAGATAACGCACTATGAGCAAGAATACCCAGTAATGTATCAATGGGAAGTTGTTTCTGGGATTCTAACCAAAGTAATCCTAATGCTAAAATCAGTGTCACAAAAATTACTGCATAAAATAGATTAATATTTAATAAAAAACCAAAAGCAATACCGAGTAGAGCTGCATGAGATAAAGTATCACCAAAATAAGACATTCTACGCCAAACAACAAACGTTCCTAATGGACCGGTAATGGTTGTTAAGCTTAATCCAGCTAACAAAGAAGGTAATAATAATTCAATCATTTTAATGATCCCTTTCTATATGCATTAATTTATCATGTTGATGATCAGCCGATGTTCTACATAAGTCATGTTGGTGATTGTGATGATGTTTATACACAGCGATTTGTGATGCGCCATGTTGACCAAATAGTGAAACAAATTCAGGGTCATTTGACACAGTAGCAGGTGTGCCCGAACAACATATATGATGATTCAGACAGATGACTTCATCCGTTTTAGCCATGACTAAATGGAGATCATGCGAGACCATTAATACCCCACAATTAAATTGTTTTTTTGCATTAGCAATTAAATCATATAAAAGAATTTGTCCATTAACATCTACGCCTTGTGTCGGTTCATCAAGAATAAGTAATTGAGGCTGTTTTGCTAAAGCTTGAGCAAGTAAAACACGCTGTAATTCTCCACCCGACAATTGATGCATTGATTTATCGACTAAGTATTCTGCTTTAACAAGTGAAAGCGTTTTTAAAATATCGTCATTTTTTAATTGTTTATTTAACCGCATAAAACGCTTTACAGTAATAGGGAGAGTTGGATTTAAATTTATCGATTGCGGAACATAACCAATTGTTAAATTCGGTAAACGACAAATCTGTCCCGAAGAGTGGGGTAGTAATCCTAATATGACTTTAACCAGCGTTGATTTACCTGCACCATTAGGCCCAAGTAATGTAATAATCTGATTTAGCTTAATAGCTAATGAAATATTATCTAATATTTTTTGATGATTGATTTCAACGGAGACATTTTCAAGTGAAATTAATTGAGTCATGTAACGGGTAGCCCTTGCTCACCTAAATGTTATGTTATATTATAACAATATTAAATTTTATTCTATCATAAATTATAGCATTGGATAATAACGTGAAAAATCATATCGTGAAGACTTTTAAACTGTTTATACAGTATTTAATAATCTTAACCCCAATATTAATAATACAAAGCGCAAGTAATTATGCTAATGCTACGGTTATATCGTCGGTTAAACCGATAGGTTTTATTACTCAAGCTATTACATCAGGCATCACTGATGCAGAAATTCTTTTACCGGACGGTGCTTCTCCTCATACTTATGCATTAAAACCTTCTGATTTAAAGAATATTAAGTCAGCGGAATTAGTTATTTGGGTTGGTGAAGATATGGAAACTTTTATGCCAACCTTATTGAAAAATATCGATAAACAAAAGCAAATTGAATTAATGGAAATTCCTGCAATTAAGACTTTGCTTCGAACTAATCACGATGATCATTCTCATGAAGAAATAAATCATCATCAATCAGACCATGATCATCATGGTGAATATGATGAACATATTTGGCTTTCGCCTGAAATAGCGAAAATTATTGCGCAATCCATTCATGATAAACTTATCACCCTTTATCCAGATAAAAAAATAAAAATTGACGAAAATCTAAACGAATTCACTATAAAATTATCTGAAACAGAACAAAACATTGCAAAAAAATTAATAAACGTCCAAAATAGAGGGTATTTTGTATTTCATGATGCCTATGGGTATTTTGAATCACAGTTTAGATTAAAAAATCTAGGTAGTTTTACTATAAATCCAGCAGTTCAACCGGGCGCTCAAAAAGTTTATGCTATTCAACAAAAGTTAAAAGAACACCAAGCAGTATGTGTTTTTATAGAGCCTCAGTTTAGCCCAGCAATTATTGAAAAATTGGTTAATGGAACAAATGTCAGAATTGGAGAATTGAATCCTTTGGGGACCGATATAATGCCTTCAAAAGATGCGTATTTTCAATTTTTAATGAAATTAACTCAGCAATTGTTGGATTGTTTAGATAAATAATCAGATAGATAATAAATAGTTAAGGTTTATTTTGGCTCGAAAGATTGAAAATCGTCATATTGAAAAAAGCAAAGTGAAATTTCCCTATTTTTCAATATTAGGCGTTCTTCTTGTTGTTATCTTTTTTACGATATTATGGCGACCATTGAATTTGGATCGCACGGTTTATATACCGTTGAATCCTCAAGTTGAAACAACCGTGAATAATACTTCTGTGCCTGTAAGTATTGGAGATGGTCAGGTTGAGTTAGTCGACGGTAATTCAAATTCTACAGTGATAGAATCCTCTGATGAACCGGAAGATGAAATTGTCAAAGATGACTTAGATAAAATCATTGATGAAAAAGATAATACTGTACAATATACCATTGTTCGGGGCGATACCTTACATGATATCTTATTACGCTATAACGTAAATCGAAATGATGTTTATGAATTAACGTCCAAATTTAAACAGCTTGCTAATTTAAGAATTGGTCAACAGTTGATGTGGACAACAGACGATGACCATAATTTACAAAACTTGAACTGGACTATCTCAAGCAACAATATCCGAATGTATGAAAAATCGGGTAATGACTTTGTTGAGAATTCAGAAACGGTCGAAGGAATTTTACAAGAAGTTGTTATTAAAGGTGAAATAAAATCTAATTTTATTGCTGATGCCCGTAAAAGTGGTTTAACTAGTACTGAAATCGGTATTATTACTCGTGCTTTACAATGGCGATTAGATTTTAAACGCTTACAAATTGGCGACAAATTTTCGGTTATTCTGTCTCGTGAGATGCATGGCGACCGTTTATCGAATAGCCAATTGTTAGCGGTTCGCTTCAAAAATGGCTCAAAAGACTATTATGCTGTTCTCGCCGATGACGGTAAATATTATGATATTAATGGAGATAGCTTATCCCAAAGTTTTTTCCGTTATCCATTAGCAAAAAAAGCGCGTGTTTCTTCTCAATTTAATCCTCGTCGTTTACACCCTGTGACAGGAAAAATAGCGCCTCATAATGGTGTTGATTTTGCGGTATCTCGTGGAACACCTGTCTTATCGGTGGGGAATGGTGAAGTTGTGATCGCTAAATATAGTGGATCAGCAGGTAATTATATCGCTATAAGGCATGGGCGTCAGTATATGACGACTTATATGCATTTAGATAAGATTCTCGTTAAACCAGGACAACAGGTTAAACAAGGTGAACAAATAGGATTGTCAGGCAATACTGGACGTTCAACAGGGCCACATTTACATTTCGAATTACATATCAATAATAAACCTGTGAATCCATTAACAGCTAATTTACCTATAGATGAAGGTTTAACAGGTAAATCTAAAAACGCTTTTGTTGCGAAAGTGAAAAGTATTAAACCACGACTAGAATTTAATAATTAATTTTGTAGATACACCATTTTAAGCTAAATATGTGCTAAATAAACAAGGCAGATATATCTTTGAAAAATTGTGTTATGATAACGAAATATATTTTATGACGAATTTTAGGTGAGCTTTGAATACTTCGACTAAATCTACAAAAAAGAAACCTACTCAAAAAGTAAAAAAAAATAAAAATAAAAAACGCTCACTTTGGCGCCGATTTTTGTCATTGCTATTTAAACTGTTTTTAGTTTTTGTGGCTGTGACCGTAATGTATGGTATTTATCTCGATCAACAAATAAAAGAACGCATAGATGGTAATGTTTGGGAATTACCTGCAGCTGTTTATGGTCAAATTATCGATCTTGAGCCAGAAAGTGAATACAGTTTAAGCGATGTTGTAACGTTGTTAATAGGTGCACAATATCGACAACAGGATACGCAAGCTACTCGACCCGGTGAATTCATCGTCAGTAATGATACTGTTGAAATATATCGTCGCCCTTTTACTTTTCCTGATGGTGAAGAACAAGCTTTTCGAGTTAGAATTACGTTCTATGATAATCGAATAGATCGTATTACTAATTTAGATACAGGACGTGATTTTGGATTACTTAAGATCGATCCAAAATTAATTACAATGATGCACTCACCTAATGGAGAACAACGTTTATTTGTTCCTCTCAAAGCATTTCCTGATTCACTGATTAAAACTTTAGTTGCTACTGAGGATAAACGTTTTTATGATCATCATGGCGTGAGTTTATATTCGATTGGGCGAGCAATTTATGTCAACCTTACCACAGGTCGTACCGAAGGTGGAAGCACGTTAACTCAACAAACTGTAAAAAACTTATTTTTAACTAATGAACGTAGTTTAAGCCGTAAAATACGTGAAGCCTATATGGCGATGATTCTTGATGCTCGTTATAGTAAAGAACGTATCTTAGAGTTGTATTTAAACGAAGTTTACTTTGGACAAGCTGGGAGTGAGGAGATCCACGGTTTTCCCCTTGCTAGCCTTTACTATTTTGGTCGTCCTGTTAATGAATTGACGCTCGATCAGCAAGCAGTTCTAGTTGGAATGGTAAAAGGGGCTTCGTTATATAATCCTTGGACGCAACCTAAACAAGTTTTAGAACGCCGAAATGTTGTTCTAAAGCTGACCGAGCAACAAGGAATTATTGATGATGAGTTATATAATCTATTAAGTCAGCGCCCACTATCTGTTTTACCAAAAGGTGGTGTTATTTCGCCACAACCTGCTTTTATGCAAGTTGTTCGTAGTGAATTAAGAAAGCAATTAGGTGATAAAGCAGATCACCTTTCAGGAATGAAGATTTTTACGACATTTGATCCTGTTGCCCAAGCAGCGGCAGAACAATCAGTTACGAATGAAATTGAAAAATTACGTAAATCAACTAATAAAGATTTACAAACAGCCATGGTTATTGTTAGCCGAGAAACCGGCGAAATTCGTGCAATTATTGGTAGTGCAGAGCCTCGTTATCCTGGTTACAACCGTGCATGGTTAACCCGAAGAGCAATTGGTTCACTTGCTAAGCCTTCAACATATTTAACAGCATTAGGGCAACCGGATCGTTTTCAACTTAATACGTGGTTGGATGATTCACCACTTTCAATAAAGCTTGATAATGGTTCGTACTGGCAACCGAAAAATTATGATCGTAAGTTTCGTGATCGTGTCATGTTAGTGGATGCTTTAGCACTTTCGTTAAATGTACCAACCGTCAACTTAGGGATGGCTCTTGGTCTTGATGCGACTAAAAATACCCTACAAGCATTGGGTGTGCCAAGTGATCGTATTACGAATCTACCTTCACGGTTATTAGGTGCTTTAGAGTTAACACCTTTAGAAACAGCACAAATGTTCCAAACGATTGCAAACAATGGACAACGTTCGCCGTTATCTATTTTAAGATATGTACTAACGGATAAGGGAGAATTGGTATATCAAAACTATCCTAAACAGATTCAAGCTGTTTCACAGCAATCAGCCTATTTAACAACTTATGCTATGCAACAAGTTGTGGAATCGGGGACATCACGGTCTCTAAAACGAAAATATGGATCATTTAACTTAGCTGCTAAAACCGGAACCAGTAATGATTCTCGTGATAGTTGGTTTACAGGAATTGATGGTAAAAATGTCGCTGTTGTTTGGATTGGGTTGGATGACCATTCGCCAATGAAATTAACAGGTGCAACAGGTGCATTAAAAATATATAGTGAATACTTACAAAATAATCCACCTAAAAGGTTATCGCTCCCGATACCTCAAAATATCTATATGTTATCGATAGATGATAATGGTCAGTGGCAATGTGATGATCGTAGTGGTCGAAAATTACCTGTTTGGACAACCAATACACAAAGCTTATGTAACAACAATAATCAACCGACTCCAAGTCAGCAAGTACCAACTTGGGTCACTGAAATGTTAAATAATTAGGTGAAATAAAATGCCTGAATTACCCGAAGTGGAAACAAGTCGCCTAGGTATTTTGCCTTATTTAAAAGGGCAAACTATAAAGCAAATAGTAGTTAGGCAACCAAATTTACGTTGGCCTGTTGATGAACTCATTCATCGTTCTCATGGAGAAGTCATTTTGGATGTCAAAAGACGTGCAAAATATTTGTTGATACAGCTAGCACATAATTGGATTATCATTCATTTGGGAATGTCAGGTAGTTTGCGTATTTTACTTGATGAACAACAGGAAGTAGCAAAGCATGATCATATAGACTTGGTTTTAGAAAATGGTGTTGTATTGCGTTATACTGATCCAAGACGTTTTGGTTCATGGCTCTGGGCTAATTCGCTTGAAGAGGTTTCTCAATTAAACCATTTAGGGCCTGAGCCTTTGAGTGATGCGTTTTCAGCAGAGTATCTGTTGGCGCAAGCGAAAAATCGTCAAATACCAATTAAAAGTTGGATTATGGATAATCATATTGTTGTTGGTGTAGGAAATATCTATGCATCGGAATCGTTGCATATGGCAAAAATTAATCCCAATCGAAAAGTGAATTCATTACAATTAGTCGAGTTTGAAAGATTAGTTTCAGCGATCAAGCAAGTACTGACTAAATCGATTAAACAAGGTGGAACGACACTAAAAGACTTTCTTCAATCTAATGGAAAGCCTGGTTATTTTGCTCAAAAATTACAAGTATATGGGCGAGAAGGTCAAGAATGCCATAATTGCAAAACTATAATAAAATCGCAAAAAATAGGTCAGCGGAATACTTTTTTTTGTGATAATTGTCAAAAATAGTAAAAAACAAATGGATACTTATTTTTTTCAAAACAATAAATATGTTAATAAACACACTAGGCTAAAACATCTTTTCAGACAGTTAGAAAATTTTTAATTTTAAAACAATTATTTTTCTTTTTTTGATAACTCAAAAATTAAATTAGCATAACCAATCTTTTTAACAAAAAAAGCGTTAAAATTATATTAACCTTTTTATTCCATATACTATAGACTTGTTATTTAATATCAGCTATCTTTCTTAATGAAAAAGTATGTAGAAATTGTTGAAATATAAAAATTGCCATTTTTAAGTGATAATAATCGTATGTTTTAATTTTTATTACTTTTCTCCAACTACTAATATATAGTGAATCTAACGTAGTTATTTATGTTTAATTTAAGGAATTTAAGATGATCAAATACGCCTCTCGCTTTTTGATAATTTGTTCTATATTTTTATTTGCTTTAATCAGTAATAGTTGGGCAGATAATACAGGGATTCAAATAAATATTACTGAAGGTGTCAGTACCGCAAAGCCTATTGCTGTTTCACCATTTAAATGGACAGGATCGGGAGAACCACCCCAAATAATTGAAAATATTATTGCATCTGACTTACGCAATAGCGGTAAATTTAATCCAATCGATATCGCAAATATGCCACAAAAACCGACAACCGCATCTGAAGTTAATTCTGCTGTATGGAAAAATCTTGGCGTTTCAGCTGTTGTCGTCGGTTCAATTCAACCTGATGCTTCAGGGAAATACCACATTACTTATCAATTAATCGACACCGTTGATAAACCGGGTGCTATTTTGGCTGAAAACCAATTTACAATAAGTCAACGTTGGGTGCGTTTAGCCGCACATTCGGCAAGTGATGAGATATTCGAATCACTTACTGGAATTAAAGGGGCCTTTAGAACACGCATCGCTTATGTTGTAGAGACCAACAGAGGGCCGTACACGCATGAATTAAGAGTGTCTGACTATGATGGTTATGATCAAGTAACCGTTCATCGTTCTAAAGCTCCACTTATGTCACCAACTTGGTCTCCGGATGGTAAAAAATTAGCGTTTGTTACTTTCGAAAGTGGAAATTCTGCATTGGTCATGAAAAATTTAGAAAACGGCGCCATTGAAACCGTTGCTTCTTTCCCTCGACACAATGGTGCTCCCGCATTTTCACCTGATGGTACAAAGTTGGCATTTGCACTTTCTAAAGATGGTAACTTAAATATTTATATTAAAGATTTAAATTCTAAACAAATCACTCAAATTACAACCGGTCGAAGTAATAATACTGAACCTTCTTGGATGCCAGATAGCCAAACAATTGTTTATACGTCAGATCAAGCTGGACGTCCACAACTTTACAGTATCAATATAAATGGTGGTACACCTCAAAGATTAACATGGGATAATACTCAAAATCAGAATGCTCGTGTTTCTCCAGATGGATCGTTTATTGCAATGATTTCAACCAACAATGGTGAACAACACATCACGAAATATGATATGGCAACCAAAACCTACCAAAGGTTGACTGATACATTTTTGGATGAGACTCCAAGTATTGCGCCAAATGGTACCATGATTATTTACAGTTCGACGAAAGGATTAGGATCGATTTTGAATCTTGTTTCGACTGATGGCTTTTTCAAAGCTGAATTACCCGTATCAGATGGACAAGTGAAATTTCCATCTTGGTCACCTTATTTATAAATTACTGTCAAAATTGATAAATTAAAATGATAAATATTCAATTTATACTGAAGAGTTAAGAAATATAATATATCAACTTTATTTCCAAACTGGTAACAAACGATATTTGAAATCAGTTGGATCGGCTAAAAATAAATATTAATTTATTTAAAAACACAAAGGAGTTATTACAATGCAATTCTCTAAATATCTTAAGGTAGCAGCTATAGCTTTACCATTAATTGCTTTGACAGCATGTTCTTCTAAAAATGGTACCGACGCGAATGGTAATTTTAGCGATACTTTAACAAGAGAAGATCGTGCTTTGCTTGCAAGATTACAACAACAAGAAATGAATACTGTCTATTTCGATTTTGATAAATATAATGTTAAACCTGAATATAATCGCATGTTAGATGTTCATGCAGGTTTCTTACGTGCTCATACTTCAATGAAAGTTGTGATTCAAGGGCATGCTGATGAACGAGGAACACCAGAATATAATATTGCACTTGGTGAACGCCGTGCTGTAGCTGTTGCTTCTTATCTACAAGCGAATGGTGTCTCTTCTAGCCAAATGCTGATAAGATCATTTGGTAAAATGCAACCTGCCGTATTAGGTCATGATGAAGCTGCGTACGCTAAAAATCGTCGAGCGGTTGTTGTATATTAATTATATTTCATAACGGCTGAATGTTCAGCCGTTAATTTTTTTATATTGAGTTTTCATTTATGCATAAAAAAATAATTACATCACTCATATTGCTTTTGTTTACCGGTTACGGTTATGCAGCAAGTAATGCTGAATTAGAAAGAATGATACAAGCACAAGGACAGTTATTGATTGAGAGTCAGCAAAAGATTAGTGATTTACAATCGGATGTAGATACCTTACGTGGTCAATTGGAAGATACCAAATATCAACTAAATCAGACTATTGAACGTCAAAAAATGATTTTACAACAGATGACCAATGGTACCGAATTCTCATCAAATCAAACTAACAACTCATCTAATCAATCAGCATCACAAACTACCCAAACTGAATCGAGTGCAACTTCATCAAATTTAATAAATTGGACAACCACAGGAAATGATAAAACCGATTATAATTTTATTATGCAATTTATTAGTGATGCTAATCAAAGTAATGAACTCATTTTAGCTTTTAAAAAGTTTTTAGAAACTTACCCAAAATCGATATATCGTGCTAATGTGAATTATTGGCTTGGTCAAGTTTATTATAAGCAAGGTAAAAAAGATGATGCGACGTTTCATTATGCAACGGTAGTGAAAGATTTTGCAAACTCAGCGAAAGCACCAGATAGTCTTTATAAAGTAGGCTTGATTTTACTTGAAAAAGGAGATAATAAGAATGCTAAAGCTGTTTTTCAACAAGTAGTCAATAAATACCCTAAAGATAAAAATGCGGTGAACCTTGCCAAAAAGAAACTCGCTTCACTTTAGTCAAAACGTATGAAAAACCAGCTTTTGAAAAAAAGCTTTCAGAAAAGGGTTGCATTACCTAATAATTATAAGTAATATAGCAACCCGAAATTGCTTGTACCTATAGCAAAAAAGGTGCAAAGCGTCTCTTCATAATGGGTTGTTAGCTCAGTCGGTAGAGCAGCGGACTTTTAATCCGTTTGTCGAGCGTTCGAATCGCTCACGACCCACCACTTTCTCTCTTTCAAAATCAAATTAGCAATCAATTGAATTTAACAAATCTTAGTGATCATATTTATCGGAAATAATATTAAACCATTATTCTGTTAAGCTTAAAAGATGGGTTAACACAACAAAAGGGTTAAAAAATTATGTTCATTTGTTAAATTTTCTCGATTTTAAAGCAATCTATTTTACAGCCTATCTATAGGATAGGGTAAATACAGAGACCTCCTTTTAATTAAATATACTCAAACCGCAATCCATTTAAACAACCATTGAATAACGCTTAATTTCAGTTAGATTTTAATATTCTTTGTCGCAATATTTTTATAAAACAGAAAATAAGTTGTAAATGTAAATAATAATCATTATCATATTTATTGTTGCTTTAACTTTAGCCAACTGAAACAAATTATAATAAAATGATAAAAGATAGGAAAAACAATGAAATTAAGTCATCAATTCGCTATTTTTGGGCTAATAAGTACAGTACCCTTTGTTAGCGCTCAAGATAAAATAGACGATGTTGCAAACATCGAAACAATGAAGGTTGTTGCCAACATTACCGATATCAATGACCAGCGAATAAAAAAATCATCAACCGCGACAAAAATGCCATTTGATATTAAAGATATACCTCAATCCATTAATTCCGTTAACATTGATCAAGAAAAAATTTTTGGACAAAATGATTTAAGTGTAATCGTCAATAAATTACCCGGTGTTGATACTACTTATGATATGCGGGATGAAGGCATAAAAATACGCGGTTTTTCCGCAAGTTCTGGCGATATTTATCGGGATGGTGTCCGTGCAAGTGGGCAAGTTAGGCAAAGTACAGCCAATATTGAACGCGTGGAAATATTAAAAGGTCCCGCTTCGGTACTCTATGGTCGTGGTTCTGGTGGGGGAATGATAAATATGATTAGTAAACAAGCTAATTTTGATTCACCTGCTGTTTTAAGCTTACGTAGTGGTTCATGGGATAAATATGGCGGTATGGTCGATATTAATCATGTTGTCGATGAGAAACTAGCGATCCGAATGACAGTTGATCACCAATCAGAAAAAAGTTTTCGCAAAGGAATTAAACAAAGAGACACCATGGTATCGCCAAGTATACTCTATGATAATTTAGACGGGTTTAATTGGTTAGTACAATATACTCATGATCACCTATGGCGTAAACCAGACCGAGGACCAGCTTACTATAATTTACCAAAAGGGGTTTCAATTAAAACAACCTATGCGCATCCTGATGATTACGTAAAAGATAATTTTAAATCATTACGTTCGGTGATAGGTTTTGAATTTAATGACGATTGGTCACTAAAATTAACTAACCTTTATCGTCAAGCGAGTCAAAATTTTGACCATATTTATGGTGGTGATTATTGTCATTTAAATGGCAAAACAAATAGTGGAAAAACGTGTAACTATGCAGGAAAACTACAATTTCGACGAGCTTGGCAAGAAACAGATAATAAAACCTATAGTAATACACTCGATGTAATAGGCAAATTTACTACAGCAAGTATCGGTCATGATATGTTAGTCGGCATTGAATATAATATTGAAAAACGTCAACCTAGATTAGCATTAACGAGTGTTTACCCTGAAGTCGTTGATCCTTACCATCCACACTGGAATTCTAAAAAACCACATTACAATAAGCTAAATACTAAAACGAATCATAAAGCGACTTCAAAAGGGATTTATTGGCAAGATTTAATGAGTTTTACATCACAATGGAAATTGTTGATGGGCTTACGCTATGACAATTACGAATTTGCATCAGATGATAAAATTAAACATCAAAGCCGTTCATATAATGGTCACTCGTTAAGCCCTCGAATCGGTTTAATTTGGCAACCTATCGAATCGCAAAGTTTTTATGCTTCCTATAGTAAAAATTTTGCACCTTATGGTGGACGAGGACTGATTACCATTTCAACAGACTCGAAAACGGTTTACGATAATAAACCACAATATTCAAGGCAATATGAAATAGGCGTAAAAAGTGATTGGTTAAATGATAAATTATCTTCTCAAATTGCACTTTATAATCTTGAATTATACAACGTTCGTTATCAACCCGATGCGGTGAACGATCCTTATAATTGGCAGGTAAAAGGCAGTGACCGTAGTCAAGGTATCGAGCTAAGTATCATCGGACAATTAACACCAAAATGGTACATTAACAGCGGTATTGGTTATCAGCAAGCTAAAGTTCATAAAGATAAAAAAATGCCAGTTAATCAAGGAAAATATTTGCCCAATACATCTAAGCATAGCGGTTACTTAAATATACGTTATTTGCCTTATAACAATTGGTTTACTGAAGTTGAGGTTAATTATAAGGGATCAATGTTTAATGATGATAAAAATCAATTAAAACGTCCTGGGTATGTTGTATGGAATGCTGCAATAGGGTATCAATCTTCTTCTTTTGAAATGACTTTTGCAGTAACAAATTTATTAGGAAAAGAATATTGGCGTTCAAGTAGTATGCCTGGCACGCCTAGAGCTGTATTGTTAACTGCAAGTTATAAATTATAACCAATGAAGAAATAAAAGCGGAATGAAATAAAAATCCTATATTGAATAATTGATGATAATATTTGTCTGATTAGTATTTCAATCCGCTTATTGTTTGAATGGTAACAATATTTCAATTCATAAACATTATTATTTATAAAAAAGCATGGTGAAATAAATGAATAATTTGTAGACTATGCCTATCATTTGTTTTTTGGCTCCTATCTTATCTATGAATTTATTAAAATCTTTAGCCACTGTAAGTTCAATGACAATGGTATCTCGAGTTTTAGGCTTTGTTCGAGATGCAATAATTGCACGTTTTTTTGGTGCAGGAATGGCTACCGATGCGTTTTTTGTGGCTTTTAAACTTCCTAATTTATTGAGACGAATATTTGCTGAAGGGGCTTTTTCACAAGCATTTGTCCCTATTTTGGCTGAATACAAAAATCAACAAGGGATCGAGGCAACACGGACTTTTATTGCGTATGTTGCCGGTCTATTAACATTAGTATTGGCTATCGTTACGTTAATTGGGGTAATGACTGCACCTTTTATCATTATGCTGACAGCGCCAGGTTTTATGCAAGAATCTATCGACAAATTTGAACTTGCAACCATCATGCTTCGCATCACTTTCCCCTATATCTTTTTTATTTCACTTGCTTCATTAGTTGGTGCCGTACTTAATACGTGGAATCGCTTTTCGGTTCCTGCTTTCGTGCCGACATTGCTTAATATTAGCATGATTGTATTTACGCTATTTTTAACGCCTTATTTTAATCCACCGGTGCTGGCATTAGCGGTATCTGTCGTAGTCGGCGGCATTTTACAATTGCTTTATCAACTTCCGACTTTAAAAAAGATAGGTATGCTAGTGCTACCTCGTATCAATTTAAAAGATAGTGGTGTATGGCGAGTGTTGAAACAAATGGGGCCTGCAATTTTAGGGGTATCCGTTGGGCAAATATCTCTAATCATTAATACGATTTTTGCTTCTTTCTTAATTTCGGGATCGGTTTCATGGATGTATTATGCTGACCGATTAATGGAGTTCCCAGCTGGCGTACTGGGTGTTGCATTGGGTACCATTTTATTGCCGTCATTAGCTAAAAGCTTTTCAAATGGTGATCATAAACAATATTCGGAATTATTAGATTGGGGATTACGTCTCTGTTTTTTATTGGCTTTGCCAAGCACGGTCGCATTAGGTGTAATTTCTCGTCCACTTATCTCAACACTCTTTGAATATGGACAATTTACAATAAATGACACATTAATGACACAACGTGCTTTAATAGCTTATTCTATCGGTTTACTTGGACTTATTCTAATCAAAGTTTTGGCACCCGCTTTCTATTCCAGACAAGATATTAAGACACCTGTCAAAATTGCGATTGTCACATTAATTTTAACGCAACTAATGAATATGGTTTTTATTGGTCCACTACAACATGCTGGTCTTTCGTTATCAATTGGGCTGGCAGCATGTTTTAATGCTGGATTATTATTTTGGCAATTACGTAAAAAGGAACTTTATCAACCACAGCCAGGTTGGGGTAAATTTTTAATTAAAATTGTGATAGCGGTACTGTTAATGTCATTAGTGTTATGGTTTGGATCGAAATTATTACCAGATTGGTCAACGGGTTCAATGTTAATGCGAATAAGTCGTTTATTGTTATTGGTCACGGTAGGTATCGTTATCTATTTTGCATCATTGATTGCAATGGGGTTTAAAATCAGGCATTTCATTAAACGAATTGATTAAATGATTTTTTCAAAATTTTATGAATAAACCGAATTATTGTAAGCATACCGCTTAATTGAAGTAGAGGCTGTCTTTATGACTTAAATGCAATAATTTAATCTAAAATATTCAGTTGGTTGGATATTAAAATCAGCGTTAAAATGAAAAAATACGATTGTTTGGTAAAAGAATATTTTTTACAAACATGGTTAACAAATAAGATAAATTTAAAACAACTATTAAGAATTAGCACAAAGTATTATACAATAGCCCGATATTTTCTAGAGTATAGCACAATGAGAGAATCATAATGAGCTGGATTGAAAAGATTTTAAGTAAAAATAATATATCATCAGATCATAAAAAAGCGAATATACCCGGTGGCGTTTGGACAAAATGCAGTAACTGTGAACAAGTCATTTACCAAGCTGAATTAGATCGTAATTTAGAGGTTTGTCCTAAGTGTGATCACCATATGCATATCCCTGCGCGCGTCAGGTTATACCATTTTTTAGATGAGGATTCAGATGTAGAAATTGGAACTGATCTTGCGCCAAAAGATATTTTAAAATTCAAAGATACTAAAAAATACAAAGACCGTTTAACTGCGGCTCAAAAAGAGACACGCGAAAAAGAAGCTATGGTTGTCATGAAAGGAACATTACTTGGTATTCCTGTTGTGGTTGCCTGTTTTGAATTCGCTTTCATTGGTGGATCGATGTCATCAGTTGTTGGGGCTTTATTTACCCGTGCTGCTGAACAAGCGATAGCCGATAAATGCCCGTTAATTTGTTTTTCAACAAGTGGCGGTGCAAGAATGCAAGAAGCACTTTATTCATTGATGCAAATGGCTAAAACCAGTGCAATACTTGCTAAAATGCAAGATGAAGGTTTACCTTATATTTCTGTCATGACCGATCCGACTATGGGTGGGGTTTCAGCTAGTTTAGCGATGCTAGGTGATATTAACATTGCCGAACCCAAAGCATTAATTGGTTTTGCAGGCCCACGCGTTATTCAACAAACTGTACGGGAAACTTTACCAGAAGGATTCCAACGAAGTGAGTTTTTACTGGAAAAAGGCGCAATTGATATGATCATTCATCGTAAAGAAATGAGACCTAAAATTGCCAGCCTAATTGCAAAATTAATGAAACTTCCCGATCCATTTAATGATGTGAATAACGATGAAATGACAATTGATGAGACAGTTTAATTGATCATGCAAAATGAAAAACCTAATGCCATGTCTGACTTAAAGACATGGCTTTGTTATTTAGAGCAACTGCATCCTACTACTATTGATATGGGATTAGAGCGAGTAAAAATCATTGCTCAGCGTTTAGATATTTTGCAACCCGCTCCCTATGTTATTACGGTTGCAGGAACTAATGGCAAAGGTACAACTTGCCGAACATTGGAAATGATTTTACTCGCTTCAAAACGAAAAGTTGGCGTATATAGCTCTCCTCATTTATTACGTTTCACAGAGCGAGTAAGAATTAATAATCAAGAGTCAACAGCCCAAGAAACGGTTAACGCATTTTTAGAAATTGAAAAAGTTCGTGGTGATATTTCTTTAACTTATTTTGAATATGCAACACTTGCAGCACTTTATCAGTTTAAAAAAGCAAAATTAGATGTAGTTGTGTTGGAAGTTGGGTTAGGTGGACGACTGGATGCAACCAACATTGTTGATGCAGATATTGCTGTTATCACAACAATAGACATTGATCATGTAGATTATCTTGGAAATACTCGAGAAAGTATTGGGCGTGAAAAAGCCGGTATTTTTAAATCGAAAAGCATTGCTGTTGTTGGTGAGCAAAATGTTCCTGTCACCATTCCATTGGTGGCAGAATCAGTTAACTGTCCTATCTATACGGTAAATAGCGATTGGTCTTATCAACAAATTAATGATAATCAATGGTCTTTTGAATCCCCCTTGGCAAATTATCATCATTTACCGATAGCCAATGTTCCGTTAGCTAATGCTGCGACAGCAATTGCAGCATTAAGTTATTCTTCTTTAAATATTACCCAAGACGATATCGTTAAAGGATTAAAACAAGCAAGCTTAGTTGGCAGATTTCAGACGCTACAATATTCACCATTGGTTATTATTGATGTTGCTCATAACCCACATGCTGCAACTTATTTAATTAAACAATTAGCTCAATTAAAAGCTAAACAATCCAAAACAGGTAAAATAAGATTTGTTATTGGCATGTTGAAAGATAAAGATATAAAAAGTACATTATCCATTTTACAAGGCGATGTATGGTATTGCGCGACACTCTATGGTGAGCGGGGTTGCAAAGCTGAAGTATTAAAGCAATACTTGCTTGATAAAGAAGAAACCACTGTTTTAACATTTGATCATGTGGCGGATGCTTATCAAAAAGCAATGCAAGATGCCAAAGATAATGATATTATCGTCGTATGTGGTTCATTTCATACGGTAGCTGAAGTTTTAGAGCAATATGAATTAAGTGAAATTAATCATGACGAAAGACAAAAATAACGCTTCAAATAATCAAAATAGAATGAGAAATCGACTTGTTGGTTTTGCCACTTTATTACTTATTTTAGCTTTGATAGCACCATGGATCATCACCGATAAATCGAATACAACAACATCGACTACGCCTATTTTGCAACCGAACATAGTGAATCAGCAGTTTCAATCTGTCGAACATACTCCTGATGACAGCTTTACACAAAATAACTCAAGTGAGGTTGCTAATTTTCCTTATGCACTAGACACAGACCAAAATCCAAGTTCATTAATTTCACCTGAAATCAATGCAGAAGATGTCAATGAACCGATAACGACAGATCAAATGGTCACAACTACGCAAGATTCAAAATTATATATGATTCAGATAGCGGCATTAAGAAACAAGCAAAAGATTGAAGAACTTGTTGCGTTATTACGATTAAACAACTATAACGTTAAAGTTATTCCTAAAAAACCAGAACCTAACCAATTAATAAAATTACAAGTTGGGCCTTATGCTAAAAGGGAGCAAGCAGAACAAGTAATCGATAATCTTAATAATTTAACAAAACAAAAAAGCATTATTATTACTAATTAAAAAAATTTGTTCAAAAATAAAAGTAATAAATAATATCTCCTATAAATAATTAATTGTGAGTTACTATGATGAATTGGATTGATTTTACTATTATTGGCGTAATAATTTTTTCCGCCATGGTCAGTATAATACGGGGCTTTGTTCGAGAAGCATTATCTCTGATTAGTTGGGTGCTGGCATTTTTCATTGCGAGCCGATTTTATGCTTATATTACTCAGTATTTAACCTATTTTGATAGCGAATTGATCCGTACTTCTGTCGCAATAGCTATCCTTTTCTTAGCGACATTACTCGTTTGCTCATTTATTTCTTATGTTATTGGCTTATTAGTCCAAAAAACAGGTTTATCAGGGACAGATCGAGTATTAGGCATCTGCTTTGGTGCATTACGTGGAATATTAGTGGTTTCAGCTGTTCTCTTTTTTATTGATACTTTCACTCCCTTCTCGCAATCGCAATACTGGAAAGAATCACAACTTATTCCCCATTTTCATGTTATTATTCGTTGGTTTTTTGATTTTATACAACATTCGTCTTCATTTTTAGTGCAGTAATTTTGAGGTAATCATTGTATGTGTGGTGTTGTTGGTATTTTAGGATGTAGCACAGTTAACCAATCTATCTATGATGCATTGACTGTATTGCAGCATCGAGGTCAAGATGCAGCGGGTATTGTAACTATTGATGAACAAAACTGCTTTCGTTTACGTAAAGCAAATGGTTTAGTTAAAGATGTTTTTCAAGAACATCATATGCAACGTTTGCAAGGTACATTAGGAATTGGACATGTACGGTATCCTACAGCAGGAAGTTCAAGTCCTTCAGAAGCTCAACCCTTCTACGTTAATTCGCCTTATGGCATAGCACTTGCACATAATGGTAACTTAACCAATGCTAACGAATTACGAAATAAAGTATTTGAATTAGCAAGACGCCATATTAACACTAATTCTGATTCAGAAGTGCTACTTAATATTTTCGCCAGTGAATTAGACAAATTTCCAACTTATCCTCTTTCTGCAGATAATATTTTTACCGCTATACGTCATGTACATAATATTATTAAAGGCGCTTACGCTTGTGTCGCAATGATTATTGGGCATGGATTGGTTGCATTTCGTGATCCCTATGGCATTCGTCCTTTAGTTATTGGTAAACGCATTTTAAATAATCAAAAAGTGGAGTATATGGTTGCTTCTGAAAGTGTTGCTTTAGATATACTTGATTTCGAATTTATACGTGATGTCGAACCCGGCGAAGCGATTTATATTACACAAGATGGGCAATTTTATTCACAACAATGTTCAGACAATCCCCAATATTATCCATGTATCTTTGAATACGTTTATTTTGCACGACCCGATTCGTTCATGAATGGGGTATCGGTTTATCAATCACGTATATTGATGGGACAAAAATTAGGTAAAAAAATAGCACGAGAATGGAAAGATGTTGATATTGATGTTGTGATTCCAATTCCTGAAACATCTTGCGATGCTGCGCTTGAGATTGCTAGAATTTTAAATAAACCCTATCGGCAGGGCTTTGTCAAAAATCGTTATGTTGGACGAACATTTATTATGCCAGGTCAAGCTACACGCAAACTTTCTGTAAGACGTAAACTTAATGCTAATCGCATTGAATTTGAAGGAAAGAATGTCCTTCTTGTCGATGACTCTATTGTTCGAGGTACAACTTCGGAAAAAATTTTGGAAATGGTTCGCTCTGTTGGTGCTAAAAAAGTTTATTTAGCTTCGGCTGCGCCAGAGATTAGGCATCCTAATGTATATGGAATTGACATGCCAACAGCCAGTGAGCTTATCGCTTATAATCGCACAGTCGAGCAAATTGCTAAAGATATTGGTGCAGATAGACTTATTTTTCAGGATCTATCTGACTTAATCGACTCAATCCGTGAAGAGAACCCTAAGATTCATCATTTCGAGTGTTCAGTGTTTGATGGGCAATATATTACAGACGGTATTGATGAAAGCTATTTGCTTCAATTAGAACAAACAAGAAATCAAAATCAAAAAGCTTTTAATAGTAAAGAATCAGAAAATCTTGAAATATATAATGAAGAACAATAATTAGTATTCTTGCTGAAAATGACATTTTTATAAAAAAAGATACTAATATTCTAATATTTCTATCTTTTTTATCTGCTTTATTTAGTATTATATAAAGAGAACTAATGTATTATTAATATTATCAAATTGATAAATAAATCCCACGTTTTATTTTAATCTATCTCTCCTCATATTTTGAAGACATTTTCATCAAATCTTTACAAATATTTTAAAAAAGTTATTGAACAATGACTTCTTTGTAATATAATCTTAAAAAAAGTAATTTTTTGTAAAGAATTTTAAAGACAATAAAAATGCTATCGTTTTTTTATTCTAAACAAAGAAGCTTTTTTATCAAAAAGCTGAATAAAACGTGTTTTTGATACATATATTATCAATAAAGTGAAATATGAGGAATGATTAAGATGAAAACAAATCTTAATTTAAAAATTGTTTCAACCTTAGTTGTTCTGGCATTAAATTGCCAGACAGCTATGGCATTGGATTCGAAACAAGGCACTTCTACTGTTGCTGTAGACAACAGTAAAGTTATTGAACTTAAAAATGGTATTAAAGTTCGAGAAATGGTTAACAATAAAAAGGCTAGCCTTTACCAAATAGCATTAATAAGTGGTATAAATGTTGACCAATTACGCAAAATGAACAATGGGCGCTTTGATAAAAAGGATGTGATTGAAGAAGGTGAGCTTCTCGTGCTTCCTGAAAACTCCCCACTACTACCTGCCATCAGTACAAGTAAAGCTGAAGATACTAAACAAAACAAATATACAAATTTACCGGATTTAGGATCAGATGAAAATTATGATGTACAGGCAGATAAAGATAAGCTTGCAACTCATGTTGCTTATGCTTTACAGACATTAGCAACACAAGATTGGAAACAACTATTATCATCTGAAAATGGTGGCTTATCAAGTCAATTGGCCAATCGAGGTAAGGATTACGCAGAGGATTATTTACGCAGTAGTGTGAAAAATCATGTTGTTGATCCACTTCGTACCGCTGCCCAAGACTTCTTAGGGCGTTTTGGTACGGCTCAATTATCTTTTGACGTTAGTGATAAAGGACAATTTAGTAACGTCAACGTTAAACTATTTAGTCCTTGGTATGATACAGAAAATACCTTGATATTTAGTCAAATATCATTTCAAGAATATGAACATAAACGACGTATTGGAAATATTGGTATTGGTCAACGTTGGGACTTTGCAGATAAAAAATGGTTATTAGGCTATAACGTATTTTTGGATCATGACTTTCAACGTTCACACAATCGTTTAGGTTTAGGTGTTGAGGCTTGGAGTGACTACATGAAACTTGCAGCTAACTATTATCATCCATTATCAAATTGGAAACAATCTCGTGATTTTGATGATTATTTAGAACGTGCTGCAAAAGGTTTTGATGTTCGTTTTCAAGGTTATTTACCACAGTACCCTCATTTAGGTGGTTCATTAATGTATGAACAATACTTTGGTGATAAAGTGGCATTATTTGGTAAAGATAACCTACAAAAAAATCCTAGAGCAGTGACAGCAAGCGTTGATTACACACCAGTGCCACTTTTTACCCTCAAAGCGGAACATAAGCGAGGACAAAATAATCAAAAAGCCACTTCTGCTTCATTGACGATGAATTATCGTATGGGGGTTCCTTTAAAAGATCAGTTAGATCCAGATATGGTTCAAGCAGCACGTTCATTAGCTGGTAGTCGTTATGACTTAGTTGATCGTAACAACTATATCGTTCTTGAATATAAAGAGAAAAAATTAAGTGTTGATTTAGGACTTGAATCTTTACAACTCGTTGAAGGACAAAGTTATGATGTTAGTATCGCTGTTTATAATGCGAAAGGATTAAGCAGTGTAAAATGGAATGGTGATATGTTTGAAATTGATGCAAATGGTGGATTCCTTTGTTATACAACAGGTATTTGTACCTCTTCATCATGGGCTACACCAAAAGCAGATACTCAAAATTGGAAAATTGTTGCACCAAGTTATGTAGATGAAAATGGTAAACGTCATCCAATTCAATCTAATGGTAAATATACCTTATCTGTTTCCGTTACCGATAAAAAAGGTCGTTCAGCAACATCAAATCAAGTGTCATTTGAAGTTATCCCCGATCCTGTCATGCGTAAGATTGGTCTTTGGGCTGTTGATCGTAACGGCAATAAAACCACAATGGCTTCTAATTCAGCCGATGGTCTCAGTGCTATAACATTGATTGCCAGCCTTGTAAAGCCGAAGGTACCAAATGGAACAATTTCAGCAATAGAGGATGCAGTTGGGTTTAGTGATGAACAACTCATGAACCGAATTCCAGACTCATTTGATTCTGTACTTAAAGGCTGGACAGCAACAAGTAATGGTAAAAAAATCACCTTAATTGATGGTACTTCGGGTCAAGTAACGTCTTGTCCTAAACAAGAACCTTGTGTCATTGTGAAATCCTTTGAAAAAATCAAAATGGGTCAAAAAATTTCTGCTAAGGCAGCTACTGCTGGAGGCATGGATGCAATTGGTGATAGTTATGTATTAGATGTCGCTTCTAATATTGAAGGGGTGGTTGAATTTTCCACTTCGATAGATCAATTTGGTGCATCGTTCAATAAAGTATCCATAGATTTTGCTGGTGGTCAAGCTGGATTAATTAAAGTTTATCGAAGTGATGGGGTATTGGTTGCGACTCAAGCTGGAAACTTATTAGAGTTTGATCCTAATGGTTCAAAAGAGTGGAAAGTTGATAATGAATATTATGTCAAAGCATATGCAGCAGATGGTGTCACTGAAATGAATAGTCCATATGTGATTTGGTCTCTTGTGGGGTCTAATGCGGTTGCATGTCCTAATGGAGCGGCAACAGCAGCATTACCTGATGCAAGCAACAAACCAAATGGGCCTTGGTTTAATGTCGCAATGGGATATAACGCACATTATAAAATTAGAAGTATAAAAACAGGTAGTTATGCAACTTCTGGTTCGAGCATTATCGCTAATGCTGATGCTCCACAAGAGTTAAATCTTGATCCGATAAACGCAACGCCTTCAGCATGTGCAGGTGATCAAGGGTTTAGATTACAAGTATTTGTTAAATAGAATGGTTAATTAAAAAAGTGTTTTAGATAACCAATTTATAAGGGTTATCTAAAAGTTAAATACAAAACGGTGTATATTATTTTTGATATACAATAATTAATAAATGAAAAATAGGAAGTTAAACATGAAAAGTTTAATGATAAAAAATATTGCTTTAGGTCTGTTAATCGCTGGATGTGCAGCAAGTAACGCATATGCACTTAGCGGTGTGAGTGCTAAATATATAGTGGGTAATGCACCTGTAATTAAAAGTCTTGGCGGTCAAGATCACAGTTTAACAGTGTCAGTATCTTCTGATGCTGATGGTAACAATACCGTGGGTGGTCGAGCTGCAAAAGTTAATGATTATGTCGTTATCGAGTATACATTACATGATGAAGATGGTGACAGCGATCCTTCAGGTAAAGTAGTAAAAGAAACGTTTAAAGCATTTTATAAAAGTGCGTCTGGTGAATGGAAAGAAGCCAGTTTAGCTGACTCAGATATTAAGTTCAGTAATGGTAAAATCACGTTTAAAATTACAAATGAGTTTGCTGGTGCAACACGAATTGGTTTCAAAGTATTAGAAAAAACTGAGTTTGGTTTACCTTATACAAATAAATGGTTAAAAGTTGCTGATATTTGGAGTACGCAAGCACCAGGACAAGTGGATACATTAGATCCGACAGATCCAAGTAAAGCCCCTACTGATGATACTAATGGCCCGAATAAAGACGAAATAGGTAGTAACCCTAACGATGGTCCAGGTGAACAAAAAGATCCGAATAAAATTACAAGTGGACCAATTGAATCTGATGACATGAGGGTCTACATTTTAGCTGCTGATTCAAATGATAACTATAGTATAGCGGGTAGTACTTTCGTACCTAAACAAGGCGGAAAATATCGAGCTGTGGTATGGTTAGATTCTAATGGCAATGGTGCTTTAGATAGTGGTGAAGCTGACTTATCTGCAAATTACAACTTTACTTGGGAGTTAGACGGTACTTATGCCGGTGTTGGAGCGACAACAGATTCGTTAGCACAAAATCAAAATATAACATTAGGTCAACTTAACAACGATTCAATGTACAGTACGACCTACAAAGCAGGTGCTCAAGGTTATAAACTCAAAGTTACCGCAACCGCAAAATAATGCTTATTTAAGACAGATAAAAAACCACTCAAACGAGTGGTTTTTTTATAAATAAATTAGTTTGAACATCTTTTTAAATTAGTTTAAGCCGTTAAGTATTGTGCCATACTCACTAAGTTAAATACCCATTTAGGATAGACTCCGCAAACCATAATAAGTAAAGCAGAAAGGGTGATGAGTAACTCACTCATTCCAATTTTATGCCATTTAAAACTTACTACTGAATTATTGATAAATTGATCTTCTCGACAAGTTGGTTTGATATAAAGGTTGATCACTAAACGAGCATAAAAATATAGGCCTAGCGCACTACCGACTACAACTGCTGCCATTAACCACCATAGTTCAGCGGTGACACCTAATAGGACTAATAAAAATCGACTAATAAAACCGAGAGTTAAAGGTGCGCCAGCTAATGAAAGCAAGCCTATTCCCATAGATAATGCAAGGATAGGGCGTCGCCAAAATAATCCCGACAAATCTAGCTCATTTTCATGATCTTGAAGCTCATTTGAGTGAGATTCTAAACTAATTACGCCCAGAACAGTAATATTTGCAAGAATATAACCTATCAAATAAACGCCGATTGTTTCTAAGGCCAAAACTTGATATTGCACAGCAATTAAAGCAATTAATAAATAACCAAAATGTGCGATTGAGGAATATGCAAGAAGACGTTTTAAATTACTTTGCATAAAAGCAAATAAATTACCCCATAAAATAGAACAAAATGCCATCACAACTAAAATAATTCGGATGGTTTCATTGTTTACAATAGGAGCTAATAAAAATAGTCTTGCGATAGCGCAAAATATCGCAACTTTACCCACTGTGGATAAAAGAAGTGCGACAACCGTTGGTGCACCTTGATAAACATCGGGTAACCAAAGTTGGAAAGGAACAAGTGATAATTTAAAACCGACACCTACAAGCATTAAACAGACCCCCATTAATAACAGTGTGCTTGGGTAGGTCATAGTGGATAACTGATAACTTAAACCACTGAACGTTAATTCACCAGTGGATGCATAATAAAAAACAATACCCATTAGCAAAAAAGCACTTGCAACGGCGGATAAAATCATATATTTAATTGCTGCTTCAAGGGAGTGGGTTTGAATATATTGATATCCTATTAAACCCACAAAAGGAATGGAAAGCAACTCAATACCAATAAAGAAAGCGATTAAATGGCTGGCGTAGACTAAGGTCACTCCACCTAATGCCATGAAAAGTAATATTATATAAAATAATCCATGAGACTTTTGTTCTTGCTTAAACCAACGATATGCTAAGCAACTGACGATAATTGAAATTAATAAAATCAAACTGGTATAAAGTAAACCATAGCCATCACAGGTGAAAAGTACTGTAATTTCTTGGGAGTTCCAATTATTTACATTATTCGGTTGTTGAATATCTGAATGGGATTGATTTTTTTCTTGGTTATCCGCAATGTTTTCATTTTTCGGTGTTTCAGATGTTATAGTCTGTTCCGAATTGGATTCGTCTAACTGAGGTTGGCGGACTTGAGTCGCTGATTCTACGCTTGCATCATTATTATTGTCACTCAGTGCTTCTGTCTGATTAGTTTGTGGATCTGGTTGAGTTGGTGCGGCATCCACTGCTAACAATTTTGCATTCTGAAAATCAGGAGAAGTCAGTGGCAAAGAAGAGATAAATATTTGCATATTATCGCTGCTGATATCTGAAATTTTCTGATCATTGGCTGAAATTTTATATCCCATGACAGAAGCGCAAATTAATGCGAATATTAAACCACATAAAGATAAAATAGCGCAGCATTTTGTACTTACTTTGAAACGAAATAATGCAAACATTAGCGCAATAATAGTAAGACTTAATATATAAATAGGTGATAAAGCTATCATATCTTATTACTCTCCCATGCGCTCTGTTGTTATATAGTGTTGAGTTTGATTCATGACAGAATATGACATATCTAAAATGACTTTAGGATATAATCCGATAAAAATAAGAACAGCCAATAAACTACTTAACAATAAAAGCTCTTTGATATTAAGAAAACACTTTTTCATGGTTTCATTATTATCGTGACCGCCATGAAAAATAGGTTGCATACGAATAATGAATGAAATAGATAGCATAAGTAATCCTAATGCTAATAAAATTGTAGAATAAGAAAACGTTGTGAAACTTCCAAGTAACATCAGGTAATTTCCTATAAAGTTAGCTGTGCCAGGTATACCCAATACGGCCAATATGAAAAATAACGTAAATGATGATAAATATTTGACTCGCTCTTTCAATCCAGTAAATTGACTGATGTTACGTGTTGAATAACATTCAACTAATAAACCACTAATCATGAACATACCGACAATCGCTAAGTTAATCGCAATAATTTGTATGACCACTCCTTGGTAGGCGATTAATGAACCACTATATATGATAGCGGTCACAAAGCCCATCAATGCAATATGAACATAAGCAATTAGTTTTTTAATATCCGTTTGATTAAATGCAAGTAGTGCAGAATAAAAAACGGTGATTAATGCAAGTATTAAAATTAAAGGTACAATTGTTGCAGAAGCATTAGGAAATAGTGGTATGACAAAACGCAATAACCCAAAAGTGGCAGTACTAAGTAATAAACCACTAATCATCATTGAACCGGTTGTTGACGATTCGATATGTGCTTCAATAAACCAATTGTGAAATGGAACAAAAGGAATACGCACAATAAAGGCAGCCATGAATCCAAGCATTAATAAATATTCTGTTTTACTTGATATAGGCGTTTTGGTTAGGATTTGATAATCAAAAGTCCAATGACCCGTTAAATTCCAATTAATGAGAGCTAATGAAACAATCGAGATTAACATTAACAAACTACTGATTTGCGTATAAATAAGAAATTTACTTGCACCATTAAAGCGTAACTGAGAATTGGAATCTCGTCTTCCCCATAAAGAAATTAAAAAATAGATAGGAATCGCAACAGCTTCCCAATAAAAGAATAACAAAAAGAGATCCGTAACTGTAAATAACATCATGACAGCTGATGTCATTGCTAAAATACACAGATAATATAATCCAGTATTATTAATGCTTTCTTTGCTTGAATAGGCGATAGTGAATAAAACAATAATGAGTGTTGAAGTAATAACAATGATAGATAGCCCATCTAAAATTAAGTGAAAACGAATACCTAATAACGGAATCCATTCAAAATTGACTTCTTCTACCCAACTATTTCCTTGATCCATAATAGCTTGCGCATCCAGCCAAAAATTGATCACCAATATTAGCGAGATGATAATCGTCATGAATGCGATACAAATTGGCAGTTTATTCCAACGTGATTGCGCATCAACAGATGCTACCATTCGTTGTAAAAAAAGATGACATAACCAACCGATAAATCCACCTGTCACAGGTAAGAAAATAAGCCATAACAACATGAAAGATTGCACCTTTATTAAATAAACACAAGTAACATTAATATAATAATACTACCCATTACAATTGAAACCATATACCATCTGAGATGTCCATTTTCGAAGCCGACAATATATGAATTGATTTTTTTTATACCCAGCATAACCCAATTGTCCCAAGTTGCTAATGGATCCTTTTTCAACTTACTGGTTAAAAAGATGAAAGGCTTAACAAAAACAATATTGAGTAAATAATCAAATCGCCATTCTGCTTTACACAGTCGTGTAAAAAATTTTACTATGGGCGTGTTTAACACTTCTTTCACTTCACTATTAGGATGAGCAAATAGTGTATAAGCGATGATAATGCTAAGTAACGTTACCGCAGCAAAAAGAAGCTGGAATGACAATTTTACATTAGTATCTAATGCAGCAATTGGAATTATTCCTTTTATGGGTAACGGAAAATAGATAACTAATGATGAGGTAAATATTAACAATAAGAAAATAGGGCAATAACTCATCCAATTCGTTTTGGCAAATTGTTTAATTTTAGGTTTATGATAAAACACCATAAATATTAAACGTAATATACTAACACTCGAGAGCAAAATACCTAATAACCCAATGGTTCCATTCATTAAATTATCTTGAGCCATTAATCCCCAAATAATGTCACCTTTAATGTAAAAGGCAGCTGAAATCCATGGCATTGCACTAAGCGATAACAGAATGACTAAAAAAATGATAAATAAAACGGGGAATTTTTTATATAAACCACCAATTTTACTTATATCACGCTCACCTTGGCATTTTTTGATAAGTATTGCCGAGGCTAATATGAGTAACGTACTTGTCATTGTATAATTGATTAAACAATTAAGTGATAAACTCCAATGTTGAGTTGAAAATGCATAAAACAGATAACTAATTTGTGTTAGGTTTATGAAAGTGACTATACGTTTAATATCGTATTGTACAAGAGCAATAGAGCTTGCAAATAAAACTGTTAGCGATGAAATCATTGTCATGATAGAAAGTACATCGCTTGACATCATAAACAAATTGCTGAGTCTTAAAATTAAATAAACACCCGCTAAGATTACCGTTGAACTTTGCATTAACGCCATTGCAGGCATGGGGGCTAAGGTGCTTTCAGTAAACCAGGATTGCATTGGAAATAGCGCTGATTTACTCATTGCACCAAGCAATAGCATCAATGTTATCCAATAGATGATATCTGAATCGATAGCTAAATTAGCATGTGCGAGAGTCAATATATTACGAATATCTAACGTATGAAGCGTTTGATAAATTAAAAATACACCGATGAGTAAAAAAACATCGGTCAAATGCATGATTACAAACGCTTTAACTGCTGCAAAACCATTGCGGATTTGTTTATAGTAAATGCCAATAAGTAAGTAAATACTTAATGTAACACCTTCCCAACCAATTAGCATGACCAACAGATTATCGACTAAAATAATTGTTAACATACTTGCTATTAACAAATTGCTATAAGCATAAAAAGTATAAATATCTTTTTGAGATGTTAAATAATACGCAGCAAAAAAATAGATAAGCATGCCCAAAAAAGCAATTAACACAAGAAAAGTTAATGACAAACCATCTAAGGTTAAAGTAATGGGAACAACAAAATCCCCTATAGAAAACCAATTCCATAATGGTCTGCTATAAATTAATGACATATCAGGGACTGAGTTAGTAACAAAATCAATACAAGAAAATATGGTAATTAATACCACAATCAGCATAGTACTAATGCCGATAATGATGATATTAATTGATCGTATTTGTCTTCCTAAGCTAACAAGGGCTAAAAAAGAAAGCAAAGGAACAATGATAGTTAAATAGAGTAAATTCATCCTTTCATTTCGCTTAATGAGTCAATATTAAAAATTTTCTTTCGGTAAACTAGCTTTCTAAAAAGGGCAAGTCCAACGCACACTTCGGCAAGTACCGCAACAATCGCTAAAATAGCCAGTACTTGCCCATCTGTATGTTGCCAATGGCTACTTGCAGCAATTAAAGCAATAATGGCACCGTTATTCATTATGATTAGGCTAAGGAGCAAAAAATAGAGATTGCGCCGAATCATCACGCCTAGTAAACCAAGGACAAATAAGATAGAAGCTAAAATAAGGCTATGCATTAATGGAATCATATTAGCTCTCCGACGACAAACGATGCATAAAATGATAAGCAATGACCGCTGCACCTAATAATAAAAATATTCCCAATTCTGCCATTAAAATATAGGCATGTATTGAAATTTCATGGGTTAATTCATGTGGCTCTTTTAGCTGTGAATAGTCAGTGCTTACTACTCCATAAATAAGGATGACCAGTAAAACAAATGCTAACATTAGCGGGACTAACCATATTTTAGGGCTAATACCATGTTTATCATTTTCTACATTGTCTTTACGAATTTTAAGTATACTTGCAATGGATAAAAAAAGCGTTACTGTTCCGCCAATAAAGAACACGATATAAAGCACAGCTGATAAATAAGTATTAAGTAGAATCAATATCAACGCTGAAGCAAAAAGCGATACAATAAGGTACAAAATAGCTTTATCTATTTGTAAGCAACTAATCACTTTCATGCTAGCAAAAATAGCTATAATCGACGCAATATAAAAAACAGCGATCATTAAATAATCCAATATATATTCTCAATCTTATTAGTATATACCCAAATTAAAGCAAGATACAGATTACAGGCGAGCTATTCATTGAAAAACAGTGATTTAATAAAAAATAGAACGTTATTTTTTAATATTAGCTAAGAATTTAAAGATAAGTGCATTATATTTTCAATATAATTAAAACAGAAAAAAAAATAAAAACCATAAAATTTTATTATTTAAATTCAATTAAGCATTGATATAAAGTATATAACTTGAGCAAATTAACCATTATTTATACTTATTTCTTTAAATTGTGAACATGCCCTTACAGCTTAAAGTTGCTTAACCCTAATTTTTAAATACATAAAATGAGATTAAAATGAACAGTGAATACTCCTCTATGCGAAGTAATGTTAATATGTTAGGTACCCTCCTTGGCGATGCAATAAAACGAGCGACCGGTAACGAAACTTTTGATTTAGTCGAAAAAATAAGGAAGCTATCAAAATCGGCTCAACAAGGAAATAAGCAATCTCATCAAGAGTTACTCAAATTAATAGAACATCTCAATGATGAAGATTTATTACATGTTGCTCGAGCATTTAACCAGTTTTTAAACTTAGTGAATATTGCGGCAGAATATTATGGCATTTCGCCGCACGGGGAAGCGGCGAGCAGTCCAAAAAAAATGACAGACTTATTTACTACCCTAAAAAAATTAAACTTTTCTGAGCAAATTATCACACAAGCCATTAACGATTTATCGATTGAATTAGTATTGACTGCTCACCCAACCGAAATTAATCGTCGTACAATGATTAATACCTATACCGCAATAAATAATTGCTTATCGCAATTGGATCATAATGATCTTGCTGATTACGAAATTGAACGTATTATGCGCCGATTAAAACAGCTAGTTTGTCAGGCCTGGTATACGGATGAAATACGTAAAAAACGGCCTACACCTCTCGATGAAGCTAAATGGGGGTTTTCTGTTATAGAAGACAGTTTATGGCAAGGTGTTCCTCTCTTTTTACGGGAATTTAATGATCAACTCGTTGATGCGTTTAATCAACAACTATCTGTTGAACATGTTCCAATAAAATTTACCTCATGGATGGGGGGAGACCGTGATGGTAATCCTAATGTCACAGCTGATGTGACAGAAAAAGTCATGTTACAAGCTAAATTAAAAGCAATTGAATTATTTTTAGCAGATATTCAAATATTAGTGCGAGAGTTATCGATGACAGAGTGTAACCAATCTGTTATTGATCTGTTAGATGAGCCAAATAAAACAGCATCAGAACCTTATCGAGCGGTGATGAAGCAGCTACGAGCCCGTTTAGTTAAAACGCACAGTTACATAGTATCAGTACTCAATAATGAACAAGTCCTAGCTCCAGCTGATATTTTAATTAAAAATAACCAACTTTGGGATCCACTTTATATTTGTTACCAATCATTAATTGATAATGGGATGTCAACTATTGCTCACGGACCTTTACTTGATACATTACGTCGAATAAAAAGCTTTGGATTACAGTTAGTCAAATTAGATATACGTCAAGATAGTTCTGTTCATACTGAAGCACTTGATGAATTAACGAAAGAACTTAATCTTGGAAGTTATGCACAATGGTCTGAAGAAGAGAAACAAGCATTTTTATTAACCGAACTTCAATCTAATCGTCCATTATTACCCTATCATTGGCAACCTAGTCAAATCGTTAAAGAAGTATTTGACACTTGTCGTGTAATTAAAAAAGCTGGTGAAGAGTCGATTGCTTCTTATGTTATCTCAATGGCAAAAGCACCTTCGGATATTTTAGCGGTATATTTGCTCTTAAAAATAGTCGATTGTGAAAAAAATATCCCGGTGGCACCGCTATTTGAAACATTAGAAGATTTGAATAATGCGAAGACTGTCATGCAAAAATTATTGGATATTCCTTGGTATCGACAAAAAATCCAAGGTAAACAGATGGTCATGATAGGTTACTCGGATTCAGCTAAAGATGCAGGAACCCTTGCGGCATCATGGGCACAATATCGTTCGCAAGAAGAATTAGTCGCCTTATTTGAAAAATATAATATCAATCTTGTTTTATTCCATGGGCGAGGCGGTTCAATTGGGCGTGGTGGGGCGCCAGCACATGCGGCACTCCTTTCTCAGCCACCTGGTTCATTAAAAGGAGGGCTTCGTGTCACTGAACAAGGTGAAATGATTCGGTTTAAACTTGGTTTACCGGAAGTCGCGCTCAGTAGCTTAATGTTATATGCTTCAGCTATACTTCAAGCAAATTTATTACCTCCTCCACAGCCGAAACAAGCATGGCGCAATATCATGGATGAAATGTCAGATATTTCATGTCAGTGCTATCGACGTTATGTTCGTGAAAAAGCAGAATTTGTCGATTATTTTAGAACGGTCACCCCCGAAGCAGAATTAGGAAGGTTACCTCTTGGTTCAAGGCCTCAAAAACGGCGAACAGGTGGCGGAATAGAAAGTCTTAGAGCTATTCCATGGATCTTTGCTTGGACACAAAATCGCTTAATGGTTCCTTCATGGCTTGGTGCTGGCTGTGCCTTAAAAAAAGTGATTGAAGAGGGGAAAAAAGATTTGCTCAAAGATATGTATCACAACTGGCCTTTCTTTAATGCACGATTAGGTATGTTAGAAATGGTATACGCTAAAGCTGCACCAAAAATTCATGAGTACTATGAACAACGTTTAGTTGATGCTAGCATGTGGCCATTAGGAGAAGAGTTACGTAATTTATTAACAGATGATATTAATACTGTTTTAACCATTACTGACGATGATAGCTTAATGGCCGATCTACCTTGGATTGCGCAATCCGTTGCTTTACGAAATATTTATATTGAACCGTTGAATTTATTACAAGCAGAACTATTAAATCGTTCTCGTCAACGTAATGATGAAGAAAATACAATAGTTGAACAAGGATTAATGATCACAATATCAGGTATTGCTGCTGGAATGAGAAATTCTGGATAACTTAATAAAAATAAAAAAGGGCAATCGCCCTTTTTTATTTATCTGCTAAAAGTTCATCTAAATACGTTTTAGCATCTCGATCACCTTGCTCACTCGCTTTAGTAAACCAGTAAATTGCCGTATCTTTATTTTTCTTGATACCTTCACCTTCAAGATATTTAATGGCTAAATTGTATTGAGCATCAGCACTGCCTTGTTCAGCGGCTTTAATATACCATTCAATCGCTTTTTTAATATCTTTGGGAACACCACCGCCGACATCATACATTACGCCAATATTATATTGTGCATCTGCATTACCCGCTTCTGCTGCTTTAGAGAACCAATGGGCTGCTAATTGGTTATTAGGTCTAGTGCCTGTACCTGTGGCATAAATAATGCCTAAATTATACATTGCAAGTACATTACCATATTCTGCCGCTTGCGTATAAAAATAGGTTGCAGCAACATAATCTTGAGTCAGACCATCGCCGTGTTCCGACATTAATCCTAAATAATATAAGGCTTCAGGCACATTATATTTCGCTGCTTTACTAAACCAATCGGCTGCTTGCATACGATCTTCTTCTACACCATCACCAAAAAAGTACATAATGCCTAGGTTTAGGTAAGCATCAAACACGCCTTGATCACCAGCTAAAATAAAATAGTTAATAGCACTATCGTTATTTTTGGCGACACCTTCCCCATTTTTGTACATTAAAGCTAAATTATAAAGTGCAAAACTGTAATTTTGATCCGCTGCCAATTTAAAATATTTAAATGCTTTCGATAAATTACGCTTAGTTCCTAAACCATTTTGATACATATATGCTAAATTATTTTGGGCTTTAGCTAATCCTTGGTCAGCTGCTTTTTTAAACCAAAACAGCGCGCGAACATTATTAACTTCAATACCGCCTAAACCTTGTTTATAAATATTACCTAAAGTGTATTGTGCTTGTGCATCCCCTTTTTCTGCCGAAAGCTTTAAAGAAGGAATCAATGAGCTAGGATCAGTCATTATTAGTTCTGGAGCTTTTGATGCACCATTTTCATTAGCTTTGACACTAAATGAAAAAGATAACATTAATACCAATAATAATTGAAATGTCTTCATAGTTTTTATTCATAATAAAAGTGTTATTAAGTATATATTAACAAGATAAAAATAAATAGTTTATATGTTTTTTGATAGATATAATCGATAGATTCTATATAAAAAAATTAAGTTCTGAGCAAAATTAATTTATTATTAATCAATTAAATCATACTATTATATTATAATTCAAAAATTTAGTTATCAAATCACATAACTTTTAAACGTACATAATACGGTTACTAACATACAAAAGGTGGGTTAACTTTCTGTTTAGTTTCTATTGATCGGATAAAGAATTCAAGTACTTTCTGATAATATTTAATTAAAAAATCGACAAATATTACTTTGTTTTAGGTATAAATTACCTTATTAACTTATTTATTCTATTTAAAATATTTAGTAGTGAATAATTTAAATATATTTTAATCTTTATGCTTTCTTAGGCATAGGGGCAACAAATAGTACATATTTAACCTTTTTTTTATGATACAATTTCGACCTTTATAAAATAAATTTGAATTCAGAGGATCAATATGGACTTTTTTATTAATCAAGCGTACGCAGCTGACGGACAAGCCGTTGAAAGCAATCCTTATTTTTTACCGATCATGCTTGTTGTTTTTGGATTATTTTTCTATTTTATGATCATGCGTCCACAACAAAAACGTGCTAAAGCACACCGTGAATTAATGTCATCCATTTCAAAAGGTGATGAAGTGTTAACCAATGGTGGATTGATCGGTCGTGTTTCTAAAGTGAACGAAAATGGTTATATTGCATTAGAATTAAATGATTCAACTGAAGTAATAATCAAACGTGATTTTATTACATCTGTATTACCAAAAGGTACAATGAAATCATTATAATAACAATATTATTATGATAATTCATTGTGTTAATAGTCTAACCCCACAAGAGAATATGTCGTGTTAAATCGCTATCCTTTGTGGAAGTACATTATGTTGGTCGTCATAATTTGTGTCGGCCTACTTTATGCGCTTCCTAATATTTATGGTGAAGATCCAGCTATACAGATTTCTGGCTCGGATAGTGCCAAAATTGAAACGGCTACGCAAAGCAATGTAATAAAATTGCTAGCTGAAAATCACATCGATATCAAGTCAATTGTTTACGAAAATGGAACCATTTTAATTCGATTTGCTGATAACGATACGCAACTTAAAGCCAAAGAACTTATTTCAAAAGATTTAGGTGAAAATTATATTGTTGCTTTAAATCTAGCGCCCGCAACGCCAAAGTGGCTTTCCATGTTTGGTGCTTCACCTATGAAATTAGGACTAGATTTGCGTGGGGGAGTTCACTTCTTGATGGAAGTGGATATGACAACGGCATTAGACAAACTCGTAGAGCAATCAATTGAAAACCTAAAATCTGATTTTAATAATAGCAAACTAAACTTTAAATCCTTGAGTCGCAATAGTGAGCAACAAATCGTCATGGAGTTTGTTAATACACAAGATCGAAACAAAGCCATTGCTAAAATCAATAATTTACAAGATTACAAGATTGACTCTCAAAACGACAACAGCATCATAATCAATATAAGTGAACAACGCTTACAACAAGCTAAAAACGATGCTGTTCAGCAAAACACAACGATTTTACGTAACCGAGTTAATCAACTAGGTGTTGCTGAACCGATTGTACAGCGTCAAGGTTCGGATCGAATTGTTGTTGAATTACCGGGAATTCAAGATACCGCATTGGCTAAACGCATTATTGGTGCAACTGCTACACTTGAGTTTAGACAAGTAAATGAAAACAATTCAGCGGATTTGGCTGCTATCATTAACGGTCAAATGCGTGTTCCTTATGGTTCAGAAATAAAATATATGGAAAACGGGCGTCCGGTACTGTTATATAAACGCATTGTCCTGACTGGTGACCATATAACGGATTCTTCTTACCGATTGAATGAATATTCCCAACCAGAGGTTTCTATTACCCTTGATAGTTCAGGGGGAAAAACTATGCTCGATTTTACTCAAAAAAATCTGCATAAATCAATGGCTACTTTATTTGTCGAATATAAAGATACTGGTAGACGTGATGAAAATGATAAACCAATTTTTGAACGACTTGAACGGGTTATCAATGTTGCAACAATTCAAGGCATCTTCAGTGATCGTTTTCAGGTTACAGGCATTAGTAACATTAATGAAGCTAAAAATTTGTCACTTTTACTACGTGCCGGCGCATTAATAGCGCCAATTCAAATCATTGAGGAGCGTACTGTTGGCCCATCAATGGGGCAAGAAAATATTACTCAAGGGTTAGAATCTTGTGTATGGGGATTATTAATCTCAGTTATTTTTATGTTAGTGGTTTATCGACTATTTGGAGTATTTGCGAGTTTAGCGTTAGTTGCTAACTTAATATTAATTGTTGGTGCGATGTCATTATTGCCTGGTGCGACGTTAAGTATGCCGGGTATAGCTGGTATTGTATTAACTGTCGGTATGGCTGTTGATGCAAACGTACTGATCAATGAACGAATAAAAGAAGAACTGAGTAACGGTCGTAATGTTCAACATGCGATTAATGAAGGATATGCAGGTGCTTGGAGCAGTATTTTTGATGCAAATATCACTACATTAATTACTGCGGTTATCCTTTATGCAGTCGGTACCGGTTCAATCAAAGGTTTTGCGATTACATTAGGTATCGGTATAGTAACATCAATGTTTACATCTATCGTCGGTACTCGAGCATTAGCAAATCTTATTTATGGCGGTCGTCGCGTCAACAAGTTATCAATTTAGAGGTTTATTGTGATTGTTACTAGTAATGATATAAAAAATCATGATGTTAAAGAACTAAATCATGGTCGCAGAGTCCTCGACTTCTTAAAGTTTGGTTTTATTGCTTTTGCAATATCAATGTTACTTGTTGTTGGATCAATTTATGTAATTTTGACCAAAGGATTTAATTTGGGACAAGATTTTACAGGTGGTACAACAGTCGAAATTACGGTAACCAAACCAGTAAATCTTGACGACATCCGTGACAGTTTACGTAATGCTGGCTATCATGAGCCCGTTGTTCAATATTATGGAAGCAGTAAAGATATTATCATTAGACTTGCTTCAGAAAAAAAGGATGACGGTAGCGTATCTTCAGTTATTGATAATGCGTTAGGAGTCAACATTTCAAATTTAATTCATAAAGATATTGATGCAAATGCAGAAATAAAACGAATTGAATTTGTTGGACCAACCGTTGGTTCTGAGCTTGCTCAAGATGGGATATTAGCTATCTGCGCGGCATTGGTTTGCATATTAATTTACATTGCATTTCGTTTTGAATGGCGATTTGGAACAGGTGCGGTTGTTGCGCTTGCGCATGATGTCATCATCACTGCGGGCTATTTATCACTGTTTGATCGGGAGTTGGATCTCACCATAATTGCTGCCATGCTTTCAATTATCGGTTATTCACTTAATGATACCATTGTAGTATTTGACAGAATTCGTGAAAACTTCAGGAAAATTCGTCGAGCATCGCCTTATGATGTGATTAATATCTCATTGACTCAAACCTTACACCGAACTTTAATGACATCAGGTACAACCTTGGCAGTAGTCATTATTCTCTATATTTTCGGTGGTTCAATGCTAAAAGGTTTTTCAGAAACATTGGGCGTTGGTATTGTTTTAGGCACTATTTCGTCAATTTATGTAGCAGCTTACATGTCACTAAAATTAGGCGTTAAACGAGAACACTTTATGCCGCAAAAAAGTGAAGCTGAGGGTGCTGATCAACCTTCAATTATGCGCTAACTTTTACACTCTGCTGGATGCCCAGCAGAGTTATATCAGACTGTTATTTAAACAAATGATATTAAATAGATTGACACCTATTATCGAGTTGAATATTATTAGCCACAGTTTTATCCCTTTCTACTTGGGGCCATAGCTCAGCTGGGAGAGCGCAACGCTGGCAGCGTTGAGGTCAGGGGTTCGATCCCCCTTGGCTCCACCACTTTTTAAATTCATGTGTCAATGTTAATCAAACACAAACGATGACACTAAAGATATTAAATCCTACTTCATTATCATTCCTGTTATCGCGTTACTCATTCTCCTAAAGGCATATACCTACAAGTAAATATCTGAATACATCTATAATTAAAATAGGCAAAAGCTAAAACGAAAATTTAACTATCTTGATTGCATAAGGCTTTATTAATAATCCTAAAAGATTATATATACCGTTACTATGCCAAAATTCGCGAGAAAATCATATAAAGTTAAAGAATAGTAAAGAAATGTATATAGTAAGTAAATAATATTTAATTTATAATAATTATGTAAGGTTGATTTTGTGAATCTCCCTGACAAAACATCTATTTTAAACGATGAATAGATCAATATGTTTTAAAACTGACATTCTGTTTTTATGAAAAATAAAAAATAGAACGACATGATGTAATGAAAATTACATCATGTTTTTTTTGATTTAATTTTAGGTTAAATATTTTATAGGCTATTAATTTATATGAAAAATCATAAGTTTTCTGTTGTATATCAAACTATAGCATTAATAACGCTTTCCAGCGCGACTTATGTTAATGCTTTACCATGTAGTATCGCAAATGGTCAAATTAATGCCACTAACTCTTGCGAGACGAATGAGAATAATCTTACCAATATTAATGTTAACGCAGGGGCGACAGTTAACCATGATACCGCTAGTAGCTTAATTATCAATAATCCTGGGATTGAGTCAAATAGTAACGGAATTAATGTAACTGGTAGTAATGCGAATTATTTATTAAACGCTTCCGATACAACAAAAGATATAACAATCGATATCGGCGACAATAAAAATCAAAGAGGTCGAGGTATTTCTGTTGAAAAAGGTGCCACAGCAACCGTTAAAGCAAATAACGTGACAATCAAATCAAAGGATAAATATACCAACGATTGGAATGCAAACAATGCATTATGGGCAGGCTCTGGCGGTCAATTAACTATTTTTGCTGATAAATTAGATTTATCAGTTGAAAATGCCACAACACCTTATGGAACAATTGGTGTCAACAACGGTAGTATAAAAATCCAAGGTAATAATGGATTGTCAATTGCGACAATTTCTAACACTGGTGGATCAAGTGCCGGCATATGGGCAGAAGGCAAAGGAACGATAGATCTTGATCTTGTTAAAATTAATACTGATTCTTCTCAAGATTATGTCATGGGGGTTTATACTAAAAATAAAGGGTCAACCGTCACATTTGCTGGAGGTGAAATTGGTAGCCTTGCTAGTCGGGCCGGTTCAGCAATTCGAACATTGGAACAGTCACAGGTTATTGCCAAAGGTTATGATAAAGGATCTTTAATTATACAGACTAATGGAACGGATTCACGGGGTATTCGAGCAACGGGTGGTTCATCTGTCATTTTAAATAACGACAAACACAGTAATTTTGTCACGCAAATTCATACTACAGGAAGCATTTCTGATGGTATTAACGCTGGTCGATTAGGGACAATGCATAAGGATGGAAAAATCTTTAAGCATGGCGGTGAAATAGGATCGGAACTCGCGTCTTCAAGCATTGAAACTTATGGTGAAACTCATATAAAAACAGATTCAGAAAATTCTTATGGTCTTCGACTTATTGGTGATGGAGCAAGCATAAAAATGCATGCGTTGGATGGACAAGGTCGTAGTACGATTCATTCAGCGACCACAGCAATACGTTTTAATTTTGGCAATGGTTACAGTCTGAATGAAGATGGTTCTTCGGCAAAAGATCTTGCCCAAAATATGATGCTCGAAAATGTAGACATTACCAGTGATGGAAAATCAGGCAAGTTCGAATTGATTAATACCAGTGATAATAACAGTTTTATCTGTAAACTTGGTGGTTGTGACAAAAATGGAAATAATACCTATGCTAGCGGTAATTTAATTCAGGTCGGGGATCACAGCCTTGATGTCGGTATGTTATCGCATATCAACGATAATAATTTAGCTATGACTGTGGCTGATTCAGTAAAAAATGGTGTGCTGTTATTAAAAAATAGTTCGGCAACAGCGGCTGAAAATACCGATCTATTAAATGTTACTTATGGTGGTGGAACGGCTAAAGTGACTGATAAGGTTTCAAGTAGTTTTAATTTGACGTCTAATGCATCGATCTTAAAAGGGAGTATCTTTACGGATAAAACCTTAGACAAAGACAATCAAACAAGTCAATCCAACATAAGCTTGAATAATCAATCTACATGGTACATTCAACGTGATTCAAATGTGACTAATTTAAATGTCCAAGATAGTGAAATTTATCTCAATCGCTATGACAATTGGAAAGATGAGCAAGGTAAATTACTTGAAAATGCTAACCAACCTTCAAATTATACCGTCTTAGAGACAAATAAACTAACGGGTAATAATAGTCGTTTTTATTTCCAAACTGATATTGTTAACCAAAAAACAGATAAATTAATAATAACCGATAAAGATGGGACGAATGGGCAACATTATGTCATTGTAAAAAATGATGGATCGCAAAGTACGACAGGAACAGAAAAAATTGACATCATTGAAACTAATGGAAATCATGCCGATTTCAAATTAATCAATAAAGTTGAATTAGGTGGTTATGAATATGATCTCAGACAAATTACTGATCCTGATTCAGACGAACTTGGTGGTTGGGAGTTATATAGTACAGGTTCAAAACAGAAACCTTCAAAACCATCAAAAACTTCAACGGCTCAAGCAACGCTAAGCTTTGCAAATACTAACTATCTGCTTGTTTATATTGATATCCAAACTTTATTACAACGAATAGGTGATTTACGGAATATATCGGATCATCAAGGCGATTTTTGGATTAGAGGCGTCGTTGGTCAATTAAACTCATTTGCATCAGTTGATTATAATGATTATAAAATGAATTATTGGGGGCTACAAAGTGGTATTGATAAACTGGTTTATGAATCTGAAAATGGTCGTTTCTATTTAGGTGGTATGATTGGCTACTATGATGTAGATCAAGATTTTAAACAAGGAAGTGGTTCAGGAAAAAACTATAATGTTGGTCTCTATTCTACTTATATCACCAATAACGATTTTTACTTAGACGGCATTTTCAAATTATCCAAATTAAAAAATCAATTTGATGTTAGAGATAGCCAAGGTAAAAATATTTCGGGTAAAGGGAATACCCACGCGCTAAGTCTATCGTTAGAAGCAGGGAAACGTTTTTACCTTTCTGATGAAAAACAAGGGATATATACAGAACCTCAGCTACAAGTTGTTTATACTCGTAATGGCGCTGATTCAACAAAAGCGAGCAATGCACTCAAAGTTAAATATGATCGCTATAACTCATTGATAGGACGTACAAGCATCATAATGGGATATGCGATACCGAATATCAAAAATCAAACCAATATTTACTTAAAAACAGGGTATGTTAAAGAGTTTGATGGTGATACTTCTTACCGATTAAATCATATCAAGGAATCTAATCAATATTGTGGACATTGGTTTGAAAATGCACTTGGTATAAACGCAACCATACAAAATAATCATCATATCTACAGTGAAGTCGATTTTGCTAAAGGGAATAAGTTTAACAAAAAGCAGATCAACTTGGGTTACCGATACAACTTTTAATAACAATAAAATCCTAACAAACTAACTTTATAAGCTTATCCTTATTGGATAAGCTTTTTTTATATATGTCGTAACCAAATATTCCCCCTAATTGAAATTTAATGAGCGATCAGTTGAACAAATAATTTTTTTAATTACAACAGCAAAGTTATTGGTTTTTGTACGATGAAAGTAATATAAACCTTAGAATCTTATTCATGACAATTGAATGTTCCCTTTATCATTAATTTAATAATTATTAAAAAATTCATGATTTTATAAAGGAAATCAACAATATTGATAACACTATCATTAAATTCTTGGCATATCGATTTGAACAGGTCAAACAAGCCAGTAATTTAAAAAGAAGACTTCTGATATTTACGCAAGTGGAGGTTTTGAGTGTATGCTTGAAAAACGAGAACAACAAGCTAATGAATTCGGATTGAATGATGAAATCATCAAACATTTAAACGCTAATCTTGTACAACATTTTATTGAGGAAGCATTGAAATACGTTAATAATCTAGCAAAATAATCATATCGTAATTTTATCAATGACAATAAGAAATTAAGTCTATTGTATGAAAAACAAAAGGTTAATATAAGTAAATTTCACTGCATTAAAATTTACTTTATCACTCACTTCATCACAAATCTTATCCAAAAACAGCTTGATGCCTATCCTATTTTTCGAAAAAATAACCGACTTACGTCAATAGATTAGCTAACCAATTTGGTAATAATTTATAAAAAAATAATAAATTGAAAGTGAAATGAACAATTGTTTATAACCGTTCTAACAAAATCATTAAACAGCAGTATTGAAGTTGTTTTAAATCTTTAATGGGTAAAAGTATGAAATCTTTTTACAGTATAAAACTAGCCAATTTTCTGAACTTTTTTTCAACGAATTTCTTTTATCATAGTGCAGAAATGCTATTTTTAATCTGGTTCTTCCTATTTTCATTCATATTTTTTTCATTAAAAATCACTCAAAATATATATCAATTAGGCATGATTTCTACGACAAGAGATGAAGGGAAGTTTGAACTTTCAGTCGATGGAAAAAAAAGAAAAAAGTTTGCGTTCAAATATATCAATTATGATAACCCTGTCAGCAATATCTTTTTCATCAGGCTATTTGGCGTTGTTTTAAACTATTTATCAATTATTTTTTGTTTTATCATTCTATCTAACTTATTAATAAATATTGTTTTTTATTTTTTGGGTTTAGGTAAAATGATTAATTTAAAGTACTATAAATACTATCTTTTTAGTGAATATAATATTTATGGCATTGCATGGATATTTGTTGCATTTGTTGTAGCGGTAACTTGTTATCTGATTATCTATCATAAATATACAAAACAGTTTTTTTCAGAATTAGATAAGAAAGTTAATGAATCAATGATTTCAAATATTAAGAAATCTGATTTAAGAAGCGGTAGTTTATTGGATGTTAAAGATTTAAAATTTAATGAAGTCGATATTTATGATCCATCAGATTATTATCAAGAAGCGAAACAAAAAGATTCGTTATTTCTTGGTATCGATGATGAATCGACCCCCATATTTTATAAAAAAAGTATATGGAATGAAACTAACGTACAAATAATCGGAAAAATGGGAAGTGGTAAAGGTGTATTAGCAACATCTGTATTTATCCAATGTTATGAAAACTATAATGATTTCAACGTATGGTTCGACCCTAAAAACGACGAATGGGCTTATAGTGTTTTCAAGAATAAATCAAAGAAAGATCAGTTCTTTTATATAGATCTTAATCGAGATGCAGAGCCTCAATTTAATATATTCCAAGATATTACCGTCACAGAACTTAATGAATTATTTGTAGCCGGTTTTGGACTTGGCAGAACAGGAACAAATGCTGACTTTTATAAAATTGGTGATAGAAAAGTATGTCGTGAATTGGCTAATCAGTTTGAGGATGAACCAGATAATATCAACATCAACACGATTATGGAAAAATGGAATAAACTACCTAATGAACTAAAACAGCAAGGTTCAAGTTTTTTCGGTCAGCTTGAAGAATTATCTGAATTAAAGTGTATTCAAACTGATAAAGGAATTAACTTAAAAGACATTATATCTGGCAATAAACCCGGCATGTTATATATAACAGGATCGTTAAGAGATGAAAATGTTGTTATGTTACAAAAAATGTTGCTGTTAAGAATAACGCAGATCATCGAAAAAAGGGACAGAAAACAAGATTTAACACACATTAATATCATGCTTGATGAAGTTCGATATATTTTATCTAAAAACACGTTAGAAATGATGGGAACAATACGAGATAAAAAAGCAAATATTATCTATACTCACCAATCGTTAGGTGATTTAGTTGGGGCAAGCCAAGATCTTGATCCTGCATCGACCAAAAATATCATGCTCGACAATGTTGGACTAAGATGGATATATAAACTTGATATAAAAGATAGTGCGGAATGGGCAAGTAATTTAACTTCAGAAACGCTAAAAGATGTAGAAAGAAGAACTTTAAGCTTAAATGATGCAAACGTAGAAATGGCAAGCAAAGAAACAACCATCTTTAAACAAAAAGCCAATTATATTGAAACGAGTGTTATACAGAATTTACCGAAACGCTGCGGCTTAATTATCGGATTAGAAGGCTTGCCTAAGTTAGCTTACAGTAGCCCAATAATCGTATCTAAATTAGATAAAGTATTACAGATAGCACCTAGATTGGAACTTACCTACAAAAAAACAACACCAAAAAACAAGGTTGAAAAACAACCAGTCAAAAAACAGAAAAAAAATGAGACCACTGTCGATAAAGAATTACTTAATCAAACTACAGGATTAGAAGATTTTTTAGCATCCAAACTTAAAAAAGATAAAAACCTATCTGATGAAATAATGATTGACATCGAAAGTAATCCTACCGCTCAACCAACGATTATAAATCATGAAGTGATTAAAGATTAACAATTTGTGATAACGATTTCAAAAAAAACATAAGGGTAACGTACGTACTAAAAAATTTTTACGTTTCAATAACTATAGTGAAAAGCTTATTCTGTCTAGTTTTTGGTTATCTTTTTCCAAAAAAAATCGTTATATTTCGTAAAGATAATAATTAACAAACAACAATTATAATTACAAAATTTACTAAATTAGAACTGAAAATATCGAAAATAGCTATTATAGTACGACCCATCTTTACAAATTCGTTTCAATTAGCGATTTGTGCGATTTTGAAAATAAATTAATAAAAATCAAATAACTATAAACAAAAAATAAAATAATAAAAAATTACAATAATTTGTAATCGTATATCATTATATTAGGAATAGAAGGAAATGAGGAAGTGGAGTTAGTTACGCTTTTAACAGCTTGTGCTTTAAATGTAAGTTCTGATTTATTAGAACCATTAATTCAATTAGAAAGCGGTTATAACCCTTATGCTATAGGTGTTGTGGGCGCTTCTGTTCCTCAACCTACTTCTTTAAATGATTTTTGGCACACTATTAATGATTTAGAAAAAAGAAACAAAAATTATTCGGTAGGTCTTGCTCAAATCAATATCAAAAATCTTCATCGATTTAATATTCCTGTTCTTGATGCGGTAGAGCCTTGTAACAACATCAAATTATCAAGTGTCATATTGAAAGATTGTTACTCAAATTATCAAGATATAGGAAAAGCATTGAGCTGTTATTACAGTGGCAATGATAAAACTGGTTTTAAGCGTGATTTTAATAATAGCTATGTTGAACGATTTTTAACATCTTATGCTAACAAGCAAGAAAATGTTGTTATCAATTTTGATTATGACCAATTTTATCAACTCAAAAATCAAGTTGAAAATTATCATCACAATCAACCATCAACACAAATTGCTAGATCATCAAATGTTAAAAATACTAATCAAGTAAAAAATTTTTCTAATCACAAGAAAAAAGAATCGTTTTTGAAAAAAACAATCAATATGAACTAAAGGAGAAAGAATAAAATGAAATTAATCAAAAAATTATTTTGGTTGTCAATTGGGATTTTGATTACTAATCCAAGTTTTGCTGTCGGACTTTCTAAAACCGAAAGTGGTATGAAAAATTTGCAAACTTCGATACATGCCATTGTAGGGGTTGTATTTCTTATAACAGGACTCATTGTTGGTGTTTTAGTTTGGCGAGGATCAAAAACTTGGGAGGAGTGTTCTAAATGGGTGATTGGAGTTGCATTTGCAGGTGGAGCGGCAGAATTAATAGGTATTTTCTTTTAAAAATAAAAGTGTCAAATAAATGGAAAAAGATATTTTATACAAGGCATTAACCAGACCCGCACTAGTGTTGGGATTACCGTTACAGTTAATCATATTTATCGCTTGGATAACTGTAATGCTATGTATGTTTATTTCATACTTTTTTGTCGGTTTAGGTATTTTCCTTTTTATTACCTGTGTTGCTTTAAATAAAAAGGATGAAATGTTTTTTTCTATATTGGGAAAGAAATTATTGGTTTCAAGCGGAACGACCAGTTTGTCACAAAGTAAAAAGCTATATGGCAATAATATAGATTATGTAACATCATCGTCTTATCGGGCAATAAAAGTGGATAATAATATTAATTTAAAACATTTTTCAACTATCGAAAAAAACATACCTTACTCAAGTCATATCGATAATCACATTATTATTAACAAAAATGGTGATTTAGTGGCAACATGGGAAGTAAAAGGTATTTCCTTTGAAACAAAAGGTGATGATGAACTTGATATCAGAAAAAATGAACTTGATAATTTTATTCGCTCATTTTCAAATGAAAACATAGCAATATATGTAAATGTCATCAAAAAAAATACAGATATCAAAATAGGCGGTGATTTTACGGGGTTTTGGTTTGCTGAACAAAATAATAATCGATATCTCGATTACCTAAAAAGTCAGCAGAATAAAGAGACTTTTATTTATGTTTCTTTGGTGATGAAAGGCGCGGATTTACAAGATAAAGCAGATAGCTTCATTACCAGTATAATTACAAAATTGATAGGGAAAAAATCGATTAATATCAAAGAAAAACAAGATTTCATTGATAATAACTTATTACAAATGAAAGATCTTTGTTTCAGATTTGATAAAGGATTATCTGAATTTGGCTCAAGGCGACTAGGGTTATATAGGAAAAATGACTATGTTTATTCAGAATTGATTGAATTATATAACTTAATATTAAGTGGTATTGATCGACCTATAATAATCGAACCGACAAGGTTATCCAACCTATTAGCCACGTCTGATTATTATTTTGGTGAACAGACAGTTATCGCAAAGTCAAATAATCAAACTAAATACATAAAATGCGTTGAAATAAAAACTTATTCCAACGAAACCAATCAAGGTATTTTTGATTTTCTTCTCGCTTTACCGATAGATATTTGTATAACGCAATCCTTTTCTATTTTATCAGCCAAAAAAGGAGTGGATTTAATAAAAAGGAAGAAAAATCAATTTGAATCATCAAACGATGATGGTGTGTCTCAAGTTATGACTCTTAATTTATTTATTGATGATTTAGCAAGTGGTAATATTTCGATTGGAGAATACCATTTTAACGTATTTATTCGTGCCAATACGTTTGAGCAAGTCCAAAACCAATCAAAAGAAATTATACAATCGCTAAATAATAAAGGGTTTATTGCACAAGATAGCACAATATCATTAAAACCTAATTTCTTTGCGCAGTTGCCTTCAAATTTTAAATATCGAACACGCGTCGTTGAAATCACCAGTAAAAATTTTGCAGGAACAACGGGATTACACAATTTTTTAGCTGGTAAACGAATCGGCAATTGTTGGGGAGATGCGTTAACGGTATTACAAACTAGAGGCGGACAACCCTATTATTTCAATATTCATGAAGAAAACGCATTTACTAATGATTTAGGTAAAGATCTAGTCGGAAATTTCATGATCATTGGTGGAACAGGCGCCGGTAAAACGGTTCTTGCATCCTGGATATTGGAACAAAGTTTAAAATTTAATAGTCCAACATCGTTTAAAACCAATGTATTAGAACAAACCAAAAAATTTAGATTTATCTATTTTGATAAAGATAGGGCTGTTCAGATGCATATGTTAGCCTTAGGTGGAAAATACATTAGTCTCAGAAAAGGTTTCAATACCAATCTAAATCCTTTTGCGCTTGAAAGCACGCAAGAAAACATTAATTTTTTAGTTTCATTCATAAAACTACTTTGCTCATTAGACGGTGGCCCTGTATCTGTATTACAAGATAAAGAGATATATAGAGCCGTTAATCAAGTCATGTCCCGAGAAAGAAGCAAAAGAAGTTTTGGTATTTCTTTATTACTTCAAACATTGGACATAGAGCAGGCAGAGGATAAACGAGAAAAATCAATTCATGAAAGACTGCAAAAATGGAGCCGAAATGGTTTTTTAGGTTGGGTATTTGATAATGAAATAGATGATCTTGATATCGAAAAGTACAATACTTTTGGCATTGATGGTACAGAGTTTTTAGATGATAAGGAAATTTTAGATCCGTTAATGTTTTACATTCTCCATAAAATAAAATTGTTATTGAATGGTCAACGGATTGGTGTTTTTATCGACGAAATACAAAAATATGCAGAATGTCCTACGGTTGACAACATGATCGATGATCTGTTTAGGGTTATCCGTAAATTACAAGGATTTATTGGCGGTGCAACGCAAGATCTGACTTCGATTGAACATACCAAAACATACAAAGTACTACTAACACAGACAGAAACTAAAATAGTTATGCCAGAAAAAGTATATCGGGAAGATTATTTTATTGAACGTCTAAAATTTACTGAAAAAGAGTTTCAATTGCTAAAGACTTTGAAAAAAGCAGATAGAGAATTTTTAGTGAAAAAAACCAGTGTCGATACCGGAAAACCTGAAAGTATCGTTTGTCGATTAAATTTAGGTTGCCTAGGTGAGAATTTACGTATATTGAGCATTGGTTCATCAGAACGAGCAGTCGCCGATAAACTAATAGCAGAAACAGATGACGCTCAAATCTGGATTAAAAAATTAGGTCAATTATTACAAGCTGAAAATATGAATCAATAAAGGGAGAGGAAACAATGAAAAAAACAAAATTATTAATGTTAAGTTTATGCTTTATATCTTATAACGCATTATCTGGAGGTGTTCCTGTATTTGATGGTGCTGCCAGTATAAGAGCACTCAATGAGTGGCAAGAAAAACTACAACAATGGCAATCAACAAACAGTTTTCATAATAGTAATCTTACTTTAGGTCAGGAACAACTGGGTACTTTAAGAGGTATCGAAGATCAAGTTCGAAATTTTAATGTTAAAAGCTTACTTAAAGATATTAATGCCATTGATAAAATTATGCCTGACTATAACGCAATAATCAGCGGAAAATTTTCACAAGAATCTAATGCATTAGCATCAAAATTAGATATTAATGGTCGATGTGGAAATAACATTAAAGAGCTGATTAATCTTTGTAAATCGGAAAATTTGAACTTAGCGGCTAACTATATTGCAATGGAAAAAGTTAATGAACAAATAAATGTCATTTCGGAAAAAATAGGAAAACTAGCCGATGAAGTCGCACAATCTAAAAATATTAAAAACAGTACAGATATCAATAATCAAATCACATTATATAACAACCAATTAGCATTATTAGATCGAAAACTAGCACTTACACAAAAACAATATGAATCTAATCAAGAATTAATAAATAAGCAAAGAGAGCAAATTATCGATGAAATAGAATTACGACCGACTACACCAACATTTCAGTTCTTTCAGGATGAGTTAGATAGAAACAATCGTAATGTTAGTTTTGATGGTTTTTAAAAAAGTTTAAAAAAATAATTAGGTCTTCTTCAATTATTTAGCTTATTTGCGTTGTTAACAATACATATATTGATAATATTTTAAGATTTTTGGGGAATGCCTAATAGGCTAATATTACATTATAAAATAGTCTTATAGGGTTGGAGAAAATTAAAAATGGCAGGAGTATTTACTACACTTCAGAAGTTTGTTGATAAGTCGCTTGCAGCAGTTACCGCCCCCAAAATTACGGAATTGGTGAGTGCAATCAGTGAAATATTCGGAAGTATCATGTTGTTATGGGTAACCTATAAAAGTATTGAAATTGCGCTGGGGAGTAGGCCTTTCAGGCTTGGAGAACACATTCATAAAATATTAATAATCTCTATTGTAACGAGTATTGCTTTTGATGCTGATGGGTGGATAAAAACAGTTCTAGACATAATAAAAGAAGTTAAAGGTGTTTTAGTAGAAAAGGGAGGAGCAATTGCACAACTAGATAGTCAAACAGATAAGTTTAATAATGCCATAGAACCGATCATTAAAAAAGCATTTATGTTTGAACGTCCTTTTATTGCAGTAAGTTTCTGGGCATGTTTCTTCATTATGGCAGGAAGTTGTCTTTTTGCATTATTAACATCTGAAATTATTTTGGCGTTTGCTTTGCTCTTTACACCACTGGCAATTTTGTCGTTATCATTTGAAAATACCAAAAAAGTGTTTGAAGGATGGCTGTCTGCAGTAGTCGGGGCTATAATTACAATGGTATTATCTGGATTGATGATGTCATTAATGTCAGGATTTTTAAAAACACTTTGCGATTCCATAGGTAAGTATCCCCAATCATACCGAGTAATTTGTGCTGCATGTTTATTCTTTGCCATTTTCTTTTATTATGTTATGTCAGAAGTAAAAAAGTTAGCTCAAGCATTTACAGGGTTTACATGTGGTTCAATTCTGAATGCATGGGATGGAGCTGTTAACACAGTTAAAACTACAGCCAATGTCGCATCTAAGGTAGCAGCATTATGATTCAAAAAATAATTAAACATGGAAAAAAAATGAAAATAATTATAATTTCTCTATTATTTTTAACGTTAGTGGTAGGCTGTGTTAAAAGAAAAAATACTGTTCCTCTTGAAAATAACCAATTACAAGCAGTAAATAGTGACATTATTACTTATCAACTAATAGAAAATATAAAGGCGAAGTAAATGTCAGACAAAAAAAGTATACATGTTATAGATGAACTTACAAAAGAAAGTCTAACTTTCGAAAAAAATATTATCCAGAATCAGGAAAAATCCAAAAAATTAGCATGGATAGTAGCAAGTATTTTTATCTTATATTCGCTAGTGTTAACGGGGTCATTTGCATTTTTATTACCATTGAAAGAGACTCAACCCTATGTTATTCGAGTCGATAGCAATACAGGCTATACTGATATTATTCCATCCTTAACGGATCAATCCTTTACGCCGGATGAAGCACTCGATCGATTTTGGATAGCTCATTATATTGAATTACGTGAAAAATATGTTTATGAAACTCTTCAACAAGATTATGAAAGAGTGCAATTATATGGATCAGCAAATGTTAATCGGCAGTACATCGGCTTATTTAACGCAGATAATGCACCCTACAAATTGTATGGGGATGGTTATGCTATCGAAGTAAAAATTTTGTCTATAAATTTGGGGGTAAGTGAAGGAGAGACTAACACGAAGACTGCAATTGCACGGGCAGAATTGACAAGGGTAAACCTTGCTAACAATGAAAGAGTGAGCAAAAGAATTTTTGCTACCATAGCATATGACTATAAACCAAATTTATCACTAGCGTTAAATCATAGAACGTCCAATCCGTTAGGATTTCAAATATTATCTTACACCGTCGATACAGAAAATAGGTAATTTTAATGAAAAAGCTGATTACATTTTTAATAGTATTAATCACGTTTAATGCATATTCCGAAACCGATCCCCCAAAATCTAATTTTGATTATCGTGTTCGAGAGCTTGACTATAATAATGATGATGTAACTAAAATCATTGCGGTAGATGGTTACACCACAACCATAAAATTTTCAGATAATGAATACATACAATATGTAACCACCGGTTTTGAAGAGGGTTGGCAACATAAAATACAAAATAATTATTTAATCATAATGCCCAAACCTATCGACAATGGGGAAGGGACATTTTATAAACCATCATCACCAGATTGGAATACCAATTTAATTGTGATTACCGATAAAAGGGAATACTCATTCCAATTAATGATAGATGAAAAACAAGATAATAACTCTTTTATTGTACGCTTTAATTATCCGAAGGATAGAGCCTTAGCCATAAAAAATGAAAATATAAGAAAAGCAAAAATATATCAAGAAGAGAAAAACAAACAACTTATAACAAAATCATTAGGCAAGTTAAGTACACCAGTGAACTGGAATTATTACAAATCTGTTAATAAAGGAAGTGAAAGTATTGTACCGGATTTTGTTTATGATGATGGCATACTAACCTTTTTAGGGTTTTCCAATGAAAAAGAGATCCCAAGTGTATTTTTGGTGAATAAAAATAAATCAGAAGAAATGCTCACCTACAATATGCGAGCCGATGTATTAAATAATTACCGAACGTTAGTGGTTCATAAAGTGGCAGAAAAATTAATTTTAAGAAATGGTAACAAGGTTGTTGGGATTTTTAATCAGTCTTACGGAACCTATAAACCAGAATATAAAACAACAATAAGCGATAATGTAATCAGAGTGATCAACCAGTAAGGATAGAAAATGAGTGTCAATCAAAATAATATGGAGTCAAATGAAGAAAATTTGAAATCGAATATCGCTGATGAATTGAAAAATGAGAAAAAATCAAAAGGAATATCATTTAAAACAATTTTCATGTTGATGATTGTTATCGCTATTGTGTTATTTATGTTAGCAAAGGGAATCTTATCGCTCAAAACATCATTAACAGCAGATAGACATGAAGCAGAACCCGAAGTTGTTACTGTTGATAATAGATCATTTAATATTACAAGAAATACTAGAAATCCTGATAATCTTTTACCCCCGAATGATCCAGAAAATGGTGTTGATCCAGAAAATCCAATCCCAAATGAAGTTGAAGTAGAGTCAAAACCCGTAATTATAAAAGGGCGTTTTGGATTAGCTAAAGGTGATGATAAAGATGTAAAACAACAAGAAACTCAACCAATAGTTCAACCAATACCTCAACAACAAAGTTCTGTCGATAACGAAAAAAACAAACAAGGTACCAAGATTGTTAAGGCGGAAGTATTAAAACTTAACCCTAATTTATCAATTTACAGGGGAACATTTATTAAATGCTCATTAAGGACAGCATTGATTAGCCAAATTAGTGGTGATGTTGGATGCATTATCAGTGATGATGTTTATTCGGCAAATGGCACGACCTTACTCATAGAAAAAGGTTCAATAGTTAATGGAGCCTTCAGACGAGCCAGTGTTAATCAAGGTGACGATAGAGTGTTTGTTTTATGGGAAGAGATCAGAACACCCAATAATTTAATAATAAGAATTGATTCAGGGGCGAGTGATGTATTAGGTGGCCAAGGTATTAGTGGTTGGGTTGATAATCATTTTTGGACTCGTTTTGGTAATGCTGTGTTAGTTTCTTTGATGAGTGATCTGTCAAGTGCTGCTGCATCACGATTACAAAAAGAACACACTTTTACTGATTTAAATAATACCACTCAAGGTGGAACGGATGTTGCTAAATCGATAATTGAGAAAAATGTTGATATTCCACCAACAATATATCGTAATCATGGTGATAGTGTTGGTATTTACACTAACCAAGATATTGATTTTAGTGATGTTTATAAATTAGAGTACAGAAAATGATGAATACTATTTTTTGGGAAAATACAGAAGTTTTATTTGGAAAATACCTATCAGATCCGAAAATAAAAGAAATTTGTGTCAATCCTGATGGTGCATTGTGGGTTGAAACAACTGACGATGAATGGATAAAAAAAGAATCGATTGAAAACGATATAAAAAAACCAGGTTCACTTTTACAATCTTTTGCGACGACCGCGGCAAATTACAATAATACAAAATTAGGTGAAACTAACCCCTTTTTAAGTGGGACATTAATCAGTGGTGAAAGAATACAATTAGTTTATGCACCCGCATCTAAAAACTTAATTGTAGATATCCGAAAAAATCATAAAACCAATGTACCGTATCAAAAGTATGTTGAACAAGGTTTATTTAATGATATCAAAGCATTTGGTGATAAAAGTAGAGATGATGAAGAGTTAAAAGAACTTTATCTTAGCAGAAATTTCGTCGATTTTATAAAAAAAGCCGTAGCTGTAGGTAAAAACATCATTTTTTGTGGTGAAACAGGATCGGGAAAAACGACCTTTATGAAAAGCTTAATGGAGTTTATACCATTAAATGCACGGTTAATATCTATCGAAGATACAGAAGAGTTAGCCTTTTTTAATCATGGTAACTATGCCCAACTTTTCTATGATAGCCAATACAAAGAAGAAGATCCGGTAACGCCATCAAAATTATTAAAAGCATGTTTACGATTAAAACCAACCAGAATTCTACTGGCTGAAATACGAGATCAAGTCGCCTTAGATCTCATCAAAGTAATTGGTAGTGGCCACAATGGAACACTATGTTCTTATCATTCACCTACAGTTGAAATGACTTTTCAAAAAATGGTGACTAATGTAATGGAAAATCCTAAAGCCGTGGGATTAAGTGATAAAACTGTTGCTAAAATGATAGGGTTATCAATTGATGTAGTCATTCAAATGTCAGCTTTTTCTGGTTCAAGAAAAATTACAGAAGTCTATTTTAAGGATGTCGATTATGAAAAGTTATTTAATTAAAGGGTTATTAATTATATTAATAGGATACCTAACAGGTTGTTCAAATCCACCTAAACCACCTGAATTGAATAGTGACAACTATAAATCTGTATATCAAGATCAACTATTTCGATATCCGACAAGTCGACTATCACCTAATGAACAAATTATAAAGGACTTTAAAGATAAATCAGTGATTTATACTGTAGTAGGCGAGCCAATTAAAGAGTCAGACAAAATAACTGTCATTTTTTTAGCAACTCATGCCGATTCAATAAAAATAATTGGCAACAAAAAAAATATTTATCTCTATGAAAATTATTTCAGAAAAATAGGGATTAAATGCCAATTTGTAACAGAAGAAATGGTTGATAAAAATGAATTTGTCACATTTATATTTTCAGGAAAACAGGGGGATAAGATTGTAAAATCAAAATAAAATGTAAAACATATGTTATTAAAAAATAACATGGGAATAGGAAAACAATAAAATAATAAAACTAAATAAAACCAGCGATAACATCTAAAAATAACGAATGATAAGTGTATTAAAAGATGTTATTCAATGATTAAAACAATGAAACACAAATGTATATCAAAAAACGAAATTGATAACATTTAATTACTATAAAAGCAGGTAATATTATGAAAAAAATAAACTATTTTAAAACAATTATCATATTTACTGCTTTTTTTTCATTAAACAGTTTTGCTGATGAAAAAGAAGACTTAGATAGATACCGGTTTGAATATAAAACAATTATGTCAAAAGAACATATATCACCAACAGAGCAGCTCAAAGCTAGCGATTTAAAAGAGAAAATACAACTTATTGAAAAAAACAACCCATCTTTAAAAGAAGATGACAGAAGTATAATCGATAGGCTTGCCGAAACTAAAGAATCAAAAATAGTTACAAGCTCAAGTCCTGCTAATACAAACGATATAGACTATCGCGAAAACGTGGGAATATCAGATAACCTGACTCATTTTACTAATGACAAAAAAAATCGATTTAATATAAACCAAAAAGATCTTTCTAATGATCAAGCAATAGCTTGTGGTGTTATTTTATGTTTATCTTCAGTAACAAGACCGAGTGAATGTACATCTTATCTTAAAAAATTCTTCTCAATAAAAGTAATTACCAGAGGGATTTTCAATTGGACAAAAACGCTAACAGCAAGAAAATCTTTTTTAGCAATGTGTCCGGTTGATAATGATGACCAAAATTTAAATAACCTAGTCAACGATATTATTCCAAACCAAAAAACAGATTGTACAGCTGACGAATTAAACAACTTGCAAGATAAAAAAGGTGATAGTATAAGAACCATTGCAAAATTACCAGATTACTGTGAAGCATTAGCCAACCATGCCTATTCTGATATCAAACTACCTACCTATCATTGTGATGGAACCTATTATTCAAACAAAGATTGGCGACGAGGTTACAGTGCGATAATAATTAGAGGAAAAAATCCGAAGAAAGAATATGATGCATGGAAGAGTCAAGGAAATAAAGGGCATATGGAAAAAATAAATTTTGGTTATGGTTATTTTAAACATTACCCAATTACCAAAAAATGTTGGAAAGATGAAAATTAAGCTAATTCAGAACTGATTTCTGACATGAAAATATAAACAGCAAACTATCAATTTGAACAACCAATAGTTGATAATGACTGTTAACGAAAACTAAAAAGTTAATCCTTAACACTAAGGATTAACTTTGTTGGTTAAAATAACAGTGAAATTTATGATTAATGGTATCAAATATTCAACTCACAATCTTTTTTACACACAAAATATCATCTATTGCATCAAACAATATCGTAACTGATTTTAGTCGCTTCTTATACACATAAAAACACTCATGACCAGCAATGGGTAGTTTAAAAGCTATTATGAAAAGGTTTACATAAAATAAATTTTAAAACCATAATCCTAAAATATCCTACGAATCCTATCGCTAAAAAAATTAAACAATTAATACATTCTTCCTTTTTACCTATTTTGAGCAGTAAACAGATAATTATCAAAAAATACGTAAATAATGAATAAGTACCGTTATCGAATAAAAATTTATCCTAGATAAACCCCAATTTTCTAGAATAAAAGTCTGATTTTTCATTGAGTAAGACAATTATCGCTGTTGGTCTATGTATTTGTTGTCTGAGTTTTTCTAAACTCGTTTGATCAAGTTGAGGGATCTGATTTTTGATTTTTTCCCATTTTGCACGTCTTAGCGAAATTCGACTTTGCTCCCAGGCATATTCACTATGACTAGAGTAAGGAATAATTTTTTCATTTTGTTGATAAGCTAAATAGATATCAACACTATCTTCTGATAAACGAGTCGCCACTTCGACTTCGTTATCCCATCCCATTTTTGAATCACGCTTATAACCTTCATTCAAATTTAATACGTTTTGATTGGCGATAGACGATTTACTTAAATTAGACCCTTCAGCACCATAATAACCTTTTTGTAATCCTGCTGGTGGTTTAAGCTTGGGATCATAAACGGATTCAATTAATTGCCTTGCATCATCTGGCATTTTAATGCAACCTTGCTCGGATAGTGTCTTTTGGGTATACCATAAATGAGCCGGATTAGCGTAAACATAACTGGTATTTCGAAAGGCTGGTTCGTCAAGCCAATTCGCGTTAGGTTCAGCTTGCCAATCTGGGGCAAGCACGGTTAGGGTAGGGGGATGGCGTTCATCTAGCGATTGATTTTTTTCATCATATGGCTTGATATTGCCATGTTTATCGCGAACATGCCGTTGTAAACGTCCAGCTCGTTGTATCAATAAATCTATCGGGGCAATATCGCTGATCATTTCATCAAAATCAAGATCCAAGGATTGTTCAATCACCTGTGTTGCTATAATGACTTTTCCTGCACGAATTTGATGATTCGATGTTTTTCCAGCCCATTGTAATGTTTTTTCTTCAATGTCCAAACGGTCACAATAGGCAAAACGGCTATGAAAAAGTAGGATTTGTGTATGATCCAGTTGTAAATTGAGTTGAATTTGTTGATATAGACTAATTGCATCTTGTACACTGTTTTTGATCCAACAAATAATTTTACCTTGTTGCATAGCTTTGCTGATTTTGTCTATACCTGCTTCAATATGGTTAATCCATTCGATATTTACTTGGCGTTTAACTTCTTGTCGGGTTTCAATCGCTTGTTTAACTAAGCCGTTATGATTAAGCTGTGTCATAAGTGGAAAAGGTAATGACTGTTCTAATTCTAAAACTTGTTTGTTGCCAGTTAAGCCTTTATAAAAGGCATCGAGTAGTTTTTGACGCAGAAATAAAGGTAATGTTGCTGTCAAAATAATAGCACTGCCACCTTGTAACGCATGGTAATGTAATAGGTTTTCGAGTAGTTTTACCATGTAACTGTCATAAGCATGAACTTCGTCTAATATCAGTAATTTATGGCGTAATCCTAATAAACGTAACGATTGATGTTTGAAAGGCATAATTGCCATTAACGCTTGATCTAACGTGCCAACCCCAACTTCAGCTAATAACGATTTTTTTCGAGTATCAACAAACCATTCATTACATTCTCCACTCACCGATTGTTCACCTTTAGGGTATTTTTGCTGGCTAATTTCATCGTGATTTAAAATTGTTTGAGTAAAATGCGGATTCATATAGCTAGACCCATGAGCCAGTACCAGCGAAGGATGGCTATCAGCTTGATATAATTGTTCGTAGACTTGAGCGGTACGCTGATAAATAGCATTAGCTGTTGCTTGCGTTGGTAAGCCAATATAGATACCCTGTGCTTTTTTAGCTGTCATAAGCCGATGTGCTAAAATCATTGACGCTTCCGTTTTTCCTGCACCAGTCACATCCTCCATAATAAAAAGCTCTGCACCATTATCAGAAAGTTGACAGGTTAACGCTTGTTGCTGTAGTGGTGTTGGTTTTTCAATGAAAGGAAACAAATTTTTAATATCACTAAAAGGAGTGATTGGTGAGGCTGTTGGTAAAGTGGCAATGGCTTTTTCTGCTTTCAACATCGCATGATTGTGCCAATATTCATCAAGTGGCATGGGCTGTGAACAAAACGGAAAAAATTGTTCATTTGAACCAAGCCAATCACTGATTACGGTTAAACCCGCAATTAACCAACTTATTTGTTTTAATTTTTTATGATAATTTATATCAAAAAAATGACAAGCATGGTGTGCTAGATTGTTATCGACAATAAACAATTGATTCAGTGCGATAATATAGTCTAAAGCCGATTGTTTATCTTGTTCATTAAATGATAAATTACCATAAGCTTCTCGTTCTGGTGGCTTGCCATGATGTCCCGTCATAATATGCAGCCATGTGTCATATAATTCATCAATATCTTCATTATGTTGTTCAAGCTTAACGTTTGGTTGGTGTTTAAGTGAGTTATTCCATAACCAAAAACCAAGCGAATCATGTCTAGAATTATAGCTTTTAGATGGATCGACGCTGACAAGCTGCGGATGATTGTGTTTAAATAATGCTTGAAATCCATTCGCAAATTTACCAATATCATGCCAAGCCAAAAAATAAGCAAACCAAAGCGCTGCTTGATCGATATCTTTTGCAGAAAAACCAATTTGTTCAAATAATTGCGAAGAGTTAAATAAATTTTGTTTAACTATTTGATAACCACACGCAGCGACATCTAAATTATGATAAGCAAGTAAGTGATAACTACTGTTGTCAGAACTTTGATGGCATTTGCCCCAATATTGATAAAATGGCTGAGTCACTAAATGTATTCCTTGATTGTTTTGCTACTGTTTTGTCCGTTTTATTATTTATGCTTATTTAACTTAATAATTTTCATTAAATTTCGAAAAATTTAGTTTGTTAATATAATACTGTTTAGTATAAAAATGAAACAAAATCTTTTATACTGAAACATAAAGTAAATGTTAAACTTTTTTGATGATTAATTAATTAGTCAGATTATAATGGTGGTTGTACTGGGTGAATTTAGTGCTAATATTTAGATTTTGCTCACTTAATTGAAGTTTGGCAAAATAGAATATTTTAACTAATGAGGGTAAATAATTTTAGTCATTATCGATGACAATAAAATTTTGCGCTAACAAATAAATTTAAAATTGATTAAAACAGGAATTAAATTAGGATGATTCGTCAAATCAAACCCAAAATAAAATCAGTACTCATTGCTTGTTGTATGAGTGGATTTGTCATTATTCCTCAATCTGTTAATGCCAATCAAACAGAAGACAAAACAACGCAACAAACGTCACAAGCTGTAGAGCAGTCTTCGGATAGTCGTCAGCAAATGGCAATGCGTGACATAGTTCAAACGAACGAACAGATTTATCATAAAACTATTTTTTCGTTATTAGGCGAACCTAAATATCCTGACAATTTTGAACATTTAGAGTATGTGAATCCAAATGCGCCGAAAGGTGGAATTATTAAACTAGCTGAGATTGGTTCGTTTGATAATTTCAATCGCTATGCCAGTCGTGGTGCGCCGGAAAAAAATTCAGGTGCATTATATGATACCCTTTTTACGAATACCGCAGATGATATCATCAGTTTTTATCCTTTGATAGCAACGTCGATTACTTATTCTGATAGTTATCGTTGGGCTGAAGTTTTAATTAATCCTAATGCACGTTTTCAAGATGATCAGCCAATCACTGCTGAAGATGTGGAATTCACCTTTAATAAATTTATGACTGAGGGTGTGCCTCAATATAAAGTCTATAATCAAGGCGTGACGGTTAAGGCCTTAGATACTTATCGAGTTCGTATTGAATTGCCAAAATCCGATCGTGAAAAATTACTTTCATTTGTCGGCAATATGCGCGTTATTCCAAAACATTTTTGGCAACATCATAATTTTTCAGAACCCTTAACGACCCCACCGGTTGGTAGTGGGCCTTATTTTATTAGTGATTATAAAATGGGGCAATACGTGATTTATCGCCGTAATCCTCATTATTGGGCGAAAGATTTACCCGTTAATCGAGGTTTAGATAATTTTGATGAAAAACGCATAGAATATTATATGGATAGCAGTATTGCATTAGAAGCCTTTAAGGCCGGTGAATATGATTTTCGGGGTGAGTCCCAACCTAAAAATTGGTTTACGCAATATCAAGGTCATTATTTTGACACAAACGATATCATCAAGCAGGAAAAGCCGATAAAAACTGCCACCGATACAAGATGGTTAGCCTTTAATTTACAAAAAGATCTGTTTAAAGATATTAAAGTTCGTGAAGCGATTACGTTAGCATTCGATTTTGAATGGTTAAATCGTGCTTATTACTATAACAGTTATAAAAGACCGACCAGTTTTTTTGAAAATACAATTTATGCTGCAAAAGGAACCCCTACCGAACAGGAGCTAAAATGGCTGAATATCTATAAAGATATTATCCCTGAACGTGCTTTTGGTGATGCTTATTCATTGCCTAAAAGTGATGGTCAGGGTTTTAATCGTGAAAATTTATTAAAAGCAGCCCAATTACTCAATCAAGCTGGCTGGAAAATTGAAAATGGCGTGCTTGTCAATGCAAAAACTAAGCAACCTTTTGAATTTGAACTTATTGCTTACCTTGGTGAAGATATTAAATATGCTATTCCATTTCAGCAAAGCTTAGCAAAATTAGGTATTAATATGAAAATTACGTTGTTAGATTCGGCTCAACACTTACGCCGTATGCGTGAACGTGATTATGATATGATGGCTCGTAATTATGGGGCAGTGAATTATCCAACGTCAGATCTGATGATTCTTTGGGGGAGTGAATATCTTAATTCGTCATGGAATGGTTCAGGTTTACATAATCAAGCCATTGACGGTATCATCGCCGAAATCACCAAGAATGTCGATAATCAAGAAGCATTAATTCCACTAGGACGAGCGCTTGATCGTATTCTTACTCAAGAATACCCCATGATCCCCATGTGGTATAATAGCCAAACATTTTATGCTTACTGGAATAAATTTGGGCAACCAGACATCCAACCCACTTATGCAATAGGCGTGGATAGTTGGTGGTATGATGCTGATAAAGCAGCTAATTTATCTAAGAATAAGGAACATTGATATGCTCAATTATCTAATTCGTCGATTGATATTCATTATTCCAACACTGTTTGTTATTTTAACGATCAATTTTTTTATTGTACAAGTAGCTCCAGGTGGCCCAGTTGATCAAGCCTTAGCGATGATAGAAAATGATGCCAATGGTGGACAAAGTTTGTTACCCGGTGGTGAAAGCACTGCATCATCTTCGCTGCATCAAAAAAATGAGTCAAATTATCGAGGTGCTCGAGGACTTGATCCCCAAGTTGTGGCGATGATTGAAAAACAATTTGGCTTTGATAAACCCCTTTTTGAACGTTACATTGATACGCTCAAAAATTATCTTTCCTTTGACTTTGGTAATAGTTTTTTTAAAAGTGAATCGGTTTTAGGATTGATTGCTAAAAGCTTGCCTGTTTCGATTTCTTTAGGGCTTTGGAGTACGTTAATCGTTTATATGATTTCTATCCCTTTAGGTATTCGTAAGGCGGTTAAAGATGGTTCTGCATTCGATTTTTGGTCAAGTATGTTAATTATCATTGGTTATGCAATACCTGCTTTTTTACTAGCTGTTTTATTAATTGTATTGTTCGCCGGTGGCAGTTATTGGGATATTTTTCCGCTTCGAGGATTGATATCAAATAATTTTGACCAACTCGATTTTTGGGGAAAAGTAAAGGATTATGCTTGGCATATCTGTTTGCCAACCATTGCTATGGTGATCAGCGGTTTTGCTTCGTTGACGATGTTAACAAAAAATCTATTTTTAGATGAAATTCGAAAACAGTATGTTATTACTGCGCGTGCTAAAGGCTTAAGCGAAAGACAAATTTTATATAAGCATGTTTTTCGTAATGCGACATTATTGATTGTTTCAGGCTTTCCTGCTGCATTTGTTGGCATTTTATTTACCGGTTCGTTGTTAATAGAGATTATCTTTTCGCTTAATGGTCTAGGATTATTAGGCTACGAAGCGATTATACAACGTGACTATCCGGTAATTTTTGGTTCACTTTATATATTTACCTTAATTGGACTCATCACTAAATTGTTATGTGATCTATCTTACATGGTGATTGATCCACGTATTGACTTTGAGGCTCGTAATTAATGACCACTCACTATTCTATTAATCAACAACGTTGGCAACGATTTAAACATAATCGTCGTGGTTATTATTCGCTTTGGTTATTTTTGATTTTTTTTGTTATTAGTTTATTTTCAGATTTTATCGTTAATGACAGACCAATTTTTATCAAATACCAGAATAACTATTATTCACCTATTTTTCATTTTTATCCGGAAACTGAATTTGGTGGACAGTTTGAAACGCAAACTAACTTTTTAGATCCTCAAATACAAGAAAAAATAGAACAAAACGGTTGGATGTTATGGCCACCTTTTCGTTATACCTATAATACATTAATTTACGATACTAACAGTACCTTTCCGACGCCACCTTCTGCATTGCATTGGCTAGGGACAACAGATGCAGGTTTTGATGTTCTAGCCAATATTTTATATGGTTTTCGAATATCGATGTTTTTTGCTATTCTTTTAACACTTTTTACCACGATTATCGGCATCATCATTGGGGCTATACAGGGGTATTATGGTGGTAAAGTCGATATGATTGGGCAACGTTTCATCGAAATTTGGAGCGGATTACCTGTCCTATTTGTCATTATTCTTCTTGCAAGCATTTTACCGCTTAATTTTTGGTGGTTACTAGGTATTACTGTTTTGTTCGGTTGGATGGCATTAGCTGGCATAGTAAGAACAGAATTTTTACGTACACGTAATTTTGATTATATCCGTGCAGCAAAAGCAATGGGCGTTAGAAATTATAAAATTATGTTTCGTCATATTTTACCTAATGCCATGGTGGCAACTTTAACCTATTTACCGTTTATTCTTTGTGGCTCAATTACCACATTAACATCGCTTGATTTTTTAGGCTTTGGTTTACCGATTGATTCACCATCGTTAGGCCGTTTATTACTACAAGGCAAAAATAATTTGCAAGCACCATGGCTTGGCATTAGCGCTTTTCTAATTATTGCAACGTTGCTTTCCCTTCTGATTTTTATTGGTGAAGCCGTAAGGGATGCATTCGACCCAAACAAAGGAGTGTATCGATGAGTTTACCTTTATTATCTGTACAAGATTTAAGTATTGCATTCAAAAGACAAGCTCATCTCACTTCGCAAGTGGTCAGTCATATCAGTTTTGATATTCATGAACAAGAGACACTTGCATTAGTTGGGGAATCAGGATCGGGTAAAAGTGTGACAGCACTGTCAATTCTACGCTTATTGCGTAACGAACAAGTGATTTACCCAACTGGGGACATTTTGTTTGAAGGAAGCTCATTACTGCATGCCAGCGAAAAATCACTTCGTAAAGTACGAGGTAATCAAATCAGTATGATCTTTCAAGAACCAATGGTATCACTTAATCCATTACATACTGTTGAAAAGCAGCTTTATGAAGTTTTATCATTGCATCGAGGCATGCGACGTAACGAAGCCAGAAGCGAAATATTGCAATATCTTGATCGGGTTGGAATCAAAGAGCCTAAAAATAAATTGTCAGCTTATCCTCATCAATTATCAGGAGGAGAAAGGCAACGAGTTATGATTGCTATGGCAATATTAACACATCCTAAACTATTAATTGCTGACGAGCCAACTACGGCTTTAGACGTTTCTGTACAGGCGCAAATTATTCAGTTACTAAAAGAATTAAAAACAGAACTGAATATGAGTATGCTATTTATTTCGCATAATCTAAGTATTGTAAAAAAATTAGCGGATAAAGTGGCGGTAATGCAACAAGGTCAAATCGTTGAATATAATAATAAACAACGTATCTTTTTACGTCCGCAACATCCATATACTCAAACATTATTAAACTCTGAACCGAGTGGTGAACCTATCGTTTTACCTGAAACACCGGGAATACTGCTTAGTGTTAATCATTTAAATGTTGAGGTGACAACGCAAAAACGCTTATTTAGCAGTAAAAAGAAAAAAATTGTTGATAATGTCGGTTTTGTCATTCATCAAGGTGAAACCGTGGGGCTGGTTGGTGAATCAGGCTCAGGTAAAAGCACAACGGCAATGGCGATACTTCGGTTAATAAAATCTGACGGTGATATTTTATTTGATGGTCATCATATTGATCATTTAACCGCTAAAAAATTACTCCCGTTCCGTAGTCGTATTCAAGTGGTGTTTCAAGATCCTTTTTCATCGCTAAATCCTCGTTTTAATGTTGAGCAGATTATTAGTGAAGGATTGTTAACCCATAAAAAACTAAGTAAATCTGAACGAGAACAAGCTGTGATTGATATCATGCTTGAAGTTGGTCTTGACCCAAAAATGCGTTTTCGCTATCCAACAGAGTTTTCAGGAGGGCAACGTCAGCGCATTGCTATTGCCAGAGCATTGATTTTGCGACCAGAATTACTCATCTTAGATGAGCCAACCTCATCTTTAGATCATACAATTCAGCAACAAATTATTTATTTACTTAAATCATTGCAACAAAAGTATCAACTGAGTTATCTTTTTATCAGCCATGATTTAAGCGTAATTTATACTATGTGTCATCATGTTGTTGTTATGAAAGAAGGAAAAATTGTCGAACAAGGATTGTGTGAAAAAGTCTTTTCTGAACCTGAAAATGAATATACAAAAACCTTGTTATCTTTTTTCGATAAACCGATGAAGCTAAAAGCAAAAAATAAAACACTGATTTATTCAGATAAAATCAATGAACAAGAAGAAAAAGAAAATAAAAAACTAAAAAATCAAGTCAATTGGGCAGACGCGTTGTTGATGCGAAAAGAGTAATGATAAAAATTAACGCATTAACACGCATTTTTAAAAATTATCTTAAATTAACTTTATCAATAAATTATGCAAAAACGAAGACTACCTTTTTTTATCGCACCATTATCCATATTGTTTTCAACTAATGTCATAGCACTGAATTGTCGTGATGATATTACTCAAAATCAAGTTGAAGCCAATAATTATATCTTCCAACTTTATGATTATCTTGATACACCAGCAACGGGAATAAAGCAAGAAATCAGAACGACAACGACCCAAAAAATAGGGATGCAGGAGAATGAAACGAATGCCAATCATTCATTAGAATATGATCCAAACGGACTAATTACGTTAAGTCATTATGAGCTGTATTCTGCTCAAAACAAACGATTATATTCTGAACATCTCCAAAAAATAAATACTGGTTGGGAAAATATTATCGAAGATTTTGAAGATAAAACTAACAGTATAACTCAGTTTACGACTGATAAAGACGGTAAAATTATTCAGTCTCATCAAGTTAAAAAAGCGGTTGATTTTATTTTTATTCAAAATGATAGTTATCAATATGATACCAATCATTGTTTGATTAATAAAAATGTGCACTGGCAACTTAAAGAAACGGATGAGCAGGGTAACTATACCGGTAATGATTTGAATGGTGTTTCATTATTTACGTATGAATATCAAGATCAAAAACTCGCAAAAGTAGTGACTCAATTTAGTAATGGTTTAAGCAATGAAAGTGATTTTTCTTATCAATATGAAAATAATCGCTTAACGTCAATTCAATCTACTAATTTTACAGACGGTAAGGAGTCAGCTAACTATATAACTCAATTACTCACCGTCAATGATAAAAAAGATTGGCTTTCAGCAAATAGAGTAAATAAACTTCAACCAGATAAGCAAGTGAACGTCGTTAGACAAATCACTTATTATTAATCTTGAAACCATTAGCGTTATCATCTAATAACGCTAATCGCAATTTCAATTATTATGTTCTGACAAACAAAATAAAAATAGCGTGAATCGTCCATGCCAGCGCCAAACCAAAAGTTAACAGTTTTTCACGTTTAGGATGAATATTAAACTGGTGCAAAATCGTTAAAATTTGTTGTAATGCGCACCAAATGGGTAAGCATATCATCAACAGCAAAAAGATTTTACCCGGTTCGCTACTAACTAATTTTAAAATATAGGAACGAGTTTGAGCATCGCCAAAAGGAATAATCAATCCAATGATAATCATCACAACCGGAACAAAAACAGCTGCCCACGTACCGCCTAAGGCATATAATCCTTTGATAACAGGATTATTCGAACGTTTAGTTTCTGATTCTTGAATTTTCATGATTTAAACACCACTCATCTTAATATCAATTTAATTAATAACACTGATACGGCAATTGTGATTATCCATAAACAAGCGATAAGTAACCAAGCTTGAGTTTGCTTATTATCAGTCGTTAATGATAATGCTTTAGGGACTTTTATAAACCAAATTATGCTATGTAATAGTGCCGACAAGAGTGCTACACAATTAAGTGCAACCACAACGGGTTTTTGTAAAAAGAAGATAAAGCGGTAAAATTCATCTTGTCCAACCGTATTCGTGTACATACAAACTACCCCATAAGTTAAAACAAAACTGATCCATAACATTGAAAACGGCGTTATTTTGCTAATGATCGAAAAAATCAAGGATACCTTGGTTTTTACCTGCCCATTATCAAGCTGATGAGAATTGTCTAGGGGATTTTGATGATTATTTAGTGGAAATTTAGTGTTATTTTTAGGATTCATAACTCTCTCAACATTAGATTTATCTACCAGCTTTTACATTTTATATCAGTTTCATAATAGCTTTTAACAAGCAATTATAGTGGCAAACCGACTTGATGTCGCTAGTTTAATATAAGTAATGTTAAAGATTTTACCGTTCAGAGGTTGCACATAATGTGCGTGATTTTAATTATTAGAAAGCTATGCAAGAAAAGATTAAATTAATAAATAATACAAGCTATTAAATGCAAATTTTTTAAAAATTTGTAGTGGATCACATTTCTAACATTAATTTATCGTAAAATATGTAATTATTTGGTTAAATAAGGTTAATTTGTTTTTAATATGAAAATCCCCACGGTAGTGGGGAACTGATTGTAATTTTTATCTTTCGCTGGTTTAACCCTATTAAAATAAGGAACATTAAATACTATATCATAAAAACACTGAGATAGTAATTTGGAATAAAAATTTTACCTTTATCTTTCGCCTTTTATTTTTGTTGCGATAATTTTTTATTGCAGTATATTAATCATGGTTGGTTACAAGATAGCCAATAGGTTTGGCGTTTCATGTAACCCTAATGGATTAGTGCTCCATGAGTATACATGTATTGCTAATATTATCAGTCATTAATTTCAGGAGAAAATATAATGAAATTAATTGAATTTATATTAGATAAATTTTCTAAATTACTGAATAGTATTAAATTTAAAAAAATATCATTGGTTTTTAGATTCAGAAAAAAAACAGATAAAAATAAAAATCGCAGTTATACATTCAGTTTTGAAATCAACAAATCAAATTTTTAATGTGTTGATTTTTTACGATCTGAAAACGATAATCGGTCTCAGATCGTAACATCGATTTTATATGAAATTAAGGAGTAAAATTTGTCTACTTTATCTTTATTAGACGAAAACTGGATACCAGTTGTTCATTTCGATGGTCATCTTAGTAAAATTCAACCTAGCCAACTGGTTGATGAAACCATTTCAGATTTAGCTTATTTAAGACCCGATTTTCAAGGTGCGGCTTACCAGTTTCTTATTGGTTTATTACAAACCACACTATCACCCGAAGATAATTCAGAATGGCGAAAATATTGGAATAATGGTTTTTCATCACAGCAACTAACCGAAGCGTTTGAACAAGTCAGAATTGCCATGCAATTTGGCGCAACAAAACCCTCTTTTATGCAAGATTTTGCTAAATTGGAGGGTAAGAAAATACCTATAACGAATTTATTAATTGACGCTCCGGGTGAGAATGCATTGAAAAAAAACACCGATCACTTTGTTAAACGTGGTTTTGTCAAAGTGATGTGCCCACATTGCGCCGCCATAACCCTATTCACTTTGCAAACTAATGCTCCGTCGGGTGGTCAAGGACATCGGGTAAGTTTGCGTGGTGGAGGGCCTATCACGACTTTAATCATGCCTGAACTGAATAAACCGACTCCTTTATGGAAAAAATTGTGGCTGAATGTGATCCCTTTAGATGATGAAGAAAGACCACAGCAGTTTGATGCATCAGTCTTTCCATGGTTAGCCGCAACGAAAACTAGTGAAAAGCCAAAAAATTTAAGTTTATTTCCTGAACAAGCTAATTACTGTCAAGCTTTTTGGGGAATGCCTCGGCGAATTGAGTTAGATTTTCACCAAACTGAGCAAGGGCAATGTGACATTTGTGGTGAATTCTCAACACAACTAATTACACAATATCAAACCAAAAATTATGGCATTCAATATCAACATTGGCTACATCCACTAACGCCCTATCGCACAAATAAAAAGACCGGCGAGCAACTTGCGATTAAAGGGCAACCGGGTGGCTTAGTATATCGAGATTGGTTAGGTATGGTAAGTGCCAATGATGATATGCATTCGGCTAGAGTGGTTACCACTCATCTTGATCGAAACTTTAAAGATAAACAACACTATCATTTATGGTGTTTTGGTTACGATTTCGACAATATGAAAGCACGTTGTTGGTATGAACACACATTCCCAGTCTACCCCGATTTGGCAGATCCAAACAGTGATTTAAAAGAGATAATCGCTCAAGCTTTAGCACTCAGTAAAGATTCATTACCGATTTTGCGTAAAGCAATGACGGCAATTAATAAGCACTCAACTTCAACAAATAATCAGTCAATTTCAATTGATATTGCCTTCTGGAAAGAGACAGAATTGCCATTTTATCAGTTGGTAAAACAATTAATAACATCAAAAGATAATCCTAGTGGTCGGCAACCATTGTTAGCTGATTTCGCTAAGACATTATTACATTATATTATCCAAGTTTATGATAAAGCTGCTTTTGGTGATCCTGACCAGTCTTTTAATTATTCAAAAGATAAAAAACCTAATCAAGTGGTTTGTAAAGAAATTAGTGGTAGAGAAAATTTAATCAATAAATTTAATAAATTGAAAAATAGAAAGTTAAAAATTAGCAAATAACTTTGATTACGTATAAGGAGAATAACGTGTCAAAATATCTTATAAAAAAAAACCTCATTCTTAATGATGATCACAAAGCAATCATTATTAAATGGTTTTCTAAGTTACAGGTTCAAGAATGTTATTTCTTTGGTAAAGCATACAATGGTTTAAAGTTACGTGCAGAGCTGAAAAGATCATCTTTACCTAATGGAGTAATGCTCAAAGAAGGTTATTGGTTATTAGCTAATCAGTTATTTGAAGAAAAGAGTTCTCTAATCGCTTCAGATAATCATCATCAAGCACTTGCAATTTTTGTTGCTGTTGCCGTTTTTGTTAAAGCTAATAATGAAAATGCTTCTTTTGCATCTCAATTAAGTGAGAAAAACCAAAAAAATGAACGAAGTATCATGTCTTCTTTGCGTTTTAACCAACTTCTTGCAAGTGATACAGAAGAAGAGTTTTGCCGACGTTTAATTCGTGCTGTCAAATTGCGTGGTGATGGTGGTGTAAATCTCTTTTCACTTGCTGACAGTATCTTTTTATGGGTTAAAGAGAAAAATAATCGTCAAAAAAATTTATTAAATAATATGGAACCATTTAAACGTAATTCTGTTCGTTGGGCAATGGATTACTATTCGACCGAAAAATCAATTAAGGAATAACTATTATGAGTACATTTTTACAATTACATTTATTAACTGCTTATGCACCTTCAAATTTAAATCGTGATGATTTAGGTCGTCCGAAAACAGCTAAAATGGGAAATAGTGAACGTTTACGTATTTCTTCTCAGAGTTTAAAGCGTGCTTGGAGAAAATCAGACTTTTTTACTGAGTCACTAACTGAAAATATAGGTGTTCGTTCTCGTAAATTTATTACTGAATGGGTTTATAACCATATGAAAGACAATGGATTATCAGAAGAGCTAGCAAAATCATGTGCGATAAAAATAAGGGAACACTTTCAAAAAAATAAAAAAGAAAATTCAGATGATGAAACTGATAAAAAAACAGAAAAAAAGGAAAAAAAATCCGAAGAATCAAAAGTAAACTTCGATATGGAGCAACTTATTCATATTAGTAATAATGAACAACAGGAAATAAAAAGACTAGTTGCACTATTAATTAATCAGAAAAGAGAACCTACCCAAGACGAATTGAATAAATTAATTAAAACTCGTCAAGAAAATAGTAGCATTGATATTGCACTATTTGGTCGCATGTTAGCGGGTAAAACAGAATTTAACATTGAAGCTGCTTGTCAAGTTGCTCATGCTTTAAGTGTGAGTGCAATTTCTATCGAAGATGATTTTTTTACTGCTGTTGATGATTTAAATGATAAAGGAAAAGATGCGAGTTCAGGGCACTTAGGCGAACGTGGATTTGCCTCGGCACTGTTCTATACTTATATATGTATTAGTCGTGATCTACTCCTTGATAACTTAAATGGTGATGAAGCATTGGTTGAAAAGACACTAAAAGCATTAACTGAATCCGCTATAAAAGTGGCGCCAACAGGCATGCAAAATAGCTTTGCATCACGTGCTTATGCCTCTTATTTATTGATTGAAAAAGGTACTCAGCAACCACGTTCACTTGCTGTTGCTTATTTTAATCCTATCCGTAGCCAAGATATGGTGAATGATGCTATTACAAGATTAGAGCAACAATTGGATAAGTTTGATCAAGTTTACGGTCAATGTGCGGATGATCGCTACAAACTCAATATTGAAAGTGGAGAAGGGACACTTGCAGCTGCATTAACGTTTGTTGCGGAAAAATAAGGAGCAGTCAAGATGATAAAACATCTTATTTTTCAGATTTATGCACCGCTCACATCGTGGGGGGAACCGGCTGTTGGCGAAGTTCGCCACAGCAATATTATTCCTTCCCGCTCGGCTGTATTAGGTTTTTTGGCGGCAGCATTAGGTATTCGGCGTAATGATGAATGTATTGATGCTTTCAATCAGCATTATTTTATTGCTTCTCGTCCTTTTATTGTTAAAGGAAGTTGGTTGTATGATTTTCATACTGTTCAATTTCCAATCTCTAAAAGCAAAAATTCTAAAAAGGTTGATGAGGAAGATTTTAATACTTTGGTAACTCATCGTGAATATTACAACGATATCTATTATCAAATTGTTATTACCGAAACAAAAGGCGCTCCTTATACTGTAGAGCAGATAAAGCAGGCATTATTAACGCCTGTCTTTCCGCTTTATGTGGGCAGGAAAAATTCGCCATTGTCATTGCCATTAGCGCCGGTGATTTACGAAGGGTTACTTAGTGATGCTTTTGTCTTCGCTAATGACCATTATCGAAAATATCACCAATATGATTCAATCCTTAAAGATTTAATTGATAGTGATGCTAACGAATATTACTGGGATCATCCTGATCAAGAAGCGCATTTTGACGTAATGAAAATACAACTTCGACAAGATCAACCCATTAACAGGAAGCATTGGCAATTTATCAATCGTCAGCAATATACAGGACACTTAAAAAGGAGCGAATAGATGTATTTTTCGAAAGTCGAGCTAAAACTTGAACGGCTTCCTTATGCGATGCAACAAAAATGGTTTTCTGCTGGTGAATATGCTATGCATCAATGGTTATGGCAACTGTTTCCTGATGAAAATAAACGTCCATTTTTATTTCATAAAGATCAAAAGACTAAAAAACCTCTGTTTTATCTTTTATCTGAAGTTGCACCGCTTACCAATCATGAATTATTTAAAATCAATACAAAACCTTATGCACCGCAATTAACAACAGGGATGAAGTTAAGTTTTTTATTACGTGCCAATCCTGTTGTCATGAAACAAGGAAAACGATGTGATGTGATGATGAACGCTAAGTATCAGGCTAAACAACAGGGATTATCATCGAATGAGATCAAAGCTCAGCAATATCAAGCGGCCATAGATTGGTTGATTAAGCAAAGTGAAAAGCGTGGATTTTCATTACAGCAAAATAATCATTCAGCAGTCTGCTGTAATGTTATCAGTTACAACCAACATCTACTTAATAAAAAGTCAGAGCTTAAACCGATTAGTTATAGTAGTGTTGATTTTGAAGGGGTTTTAACTGTTACTGATCCAAAACTATTTTTAGCTACACTTTATCAAGGTATTGGTAAAAGCAAAGGGTTTGGCTGTGGGCTATTTTTAATCAAACACTGTCAATAGGATATTTAATATGGTGTATGTTCCACTAAATCCTATTCCTTTAAAAAATAGAACATCAATGATCTTCCTACAATATGGACAAATTGATGTTTTAGATGGTGCTTTTGTATTAATAGATAAAACAGGCGTTAGAACCCACATTCCCGTTGGTTCTATTGCTTGTATCATGCTTGAGCCCGGTACACGAGTATCACATGCAGCGGTTAGATTAGCCGCAACTGTGGGGACACTGTTAGTCTGGGTAGGTGAGGCTGGCGTCAGAATGTATTCGACAGGTCAGCCCGGGGGAGCCCGTTCAGACAAATTACTTTATCAAGCAAAATTAGCTTTGGATGATGAGCTTCGTCTAAAAGTTGTCAAAAAAATGTTTGAACTGCGATTTGGTGAGCCGGCTCCTAGCCGACGTTCTATTGAACAATTACGAGGTGTTGAAGGCGCTCGTGTACGTGCAACTTATGCATTACTAGCCAAAAAGTATCGTGTTAAGTGGCATGGACGTAAATATGATCCCAAAGATTGGCAAAAAGGCGATACGGTCAATCAATGTATCAGTGCTGCCACTTCTTGTCTTTATGGTATTACCGAAGCAGCGGTTTTGGCAGCTGGTTATGCACCAGCTATCGGTTTTGTGCATAGCGGAAAACCGCTCTCGTTTGTTTATGATATTGCCGATATTATAAAATTTGATACAGTGGTACCCAAAGCGTTTGAAATTGCTGCTAAAAATAGAGCTGACCCTGATCGTGAAGTGCGCATTGCTTGTCGCGATATTTTTAGAAGTCAAAAAACATTGACGACATTAATTCCACTGATTGAAGAGGTATTATCCGCTGGAGGTATTGAACCTCCACCGCCTCCTGATGATGTACTACCACCTGCGATTCCAGAACCTCAATCACTTGCCGATAGTGGCTTTAGGAGCCATTAATCATGAGTATGTGTGTTGTGGTGACTGAAAATGTCCCACCTAGATTAAGAGGACGCTTAGCTATTTGGTTATTAGAAATCAGAGCTGGTGTTTACATAGGTGATATTTCCAGACCGGTAAGGGAGATGATTTGGCAACAAATCATCGAGCTTGCTGAAGAAGGGAATGTTGTACTTGCTTGGGCAACCAATACTGAGTCTGGATTTGACTTCCAAACTTATGGTACTAACAGAAGAGTGCCGGTAGAACTCGATGGACTCAGGTTGGTATCTTTTTTACCTATTGAAAATCAATAAGTTAAAGTTCTTTAAAAATTAAAAAAATCTGGTAGAATTTCGTGGTCGCTATAAGTTTAAATAAAACAAATAGCTACGTTTAGAGTGTTCCCTGTATACACAGGGATAAACCGAAGGTAACTATATTATAGTCATGGGTGAGCGTGTGTTCCCTGTATACACAGGGATAAACCGAGTTTGAAAAATGGGAACCAGGTATTTATCAGGTGTTCCCTGTATACACAGGGATAAACCGCGTCTAGTTGCAAATCAGGGGATGAGCTAAAAAGTGTTCCCTGTATACACAGGGATAAACCGGGAAATAAATCATGAGTTTACGAGAAATTATAGTGTTCCCTGTATACACAGGGATAAACCGATCGCGATCCCGTTTAATGCGGTTGTGGGGATGTGTTCCCTGTATACACAGGGATAAACCGCTATAGCATCAGTCGGGCACCACCCCCAACCAGTGTTCCCTGTATACACAGGGATAAACCGTTCCTGCAAACGAGCTGATCAATGAGCAAACTGTGTTCCCTGTATACACAGGGATAAACCGTCACATTGAGCGAGGTCATTTTTAAATTTCATGTGTTCCCTGTATACACAGGGATAAACCGGTGAAAATTAAGATTAAGATTAACTTTAACTAGTGTTCCCTGTATACACAGGGATAAACCGATTTGGACGTCGGAACGTTCGGGGACAAGTTGGTGTTCCCTGTATACACAGGGATAAACCGACTGGAATGATATCAAAGGTGGTGGTTATTGGGTGTTCCCTGTATACACAGGGATAAACCGGATATTCGTCCGACCGACACAGTAAAACGTCTGTGTTCCCTGTATACACAGGGATAAACACATTAGCGAATGGTCATTTTTAGGTTTTCTTTTATAAGCTTTAATAACCGATATACCTTCAATTTACACTCTTCTAGACTAATAAATAGTAGTTAGTACCAAGCTTAATCTTAAACACTTAACATTGCTATCTTTATAATTTAATTAGAAAATCATTCTAAAAAACTTGCATTAAATGGTAAAACAATGTAGTTTACATATTTAAAAAAAGTTATCAAAATTTATATTTCAAAATAATTAAAAACAAAACCTATAATTTCTAGGAATGATATGGATATAAGGCAGCTGTTTTCGGATTGTTTCAACGTGCAATCAAATAACCGATTACCCATTTATGGTAATTTCTGGCATTTTCATGATGATTGGTATCTCAATTTACAATCATCATCTTGTCAATTCGCTAACTCTTTTCTTGCTATTAATAGCTCACCAATCATACCCACAAAACTCACTTACAACATTATTATCACAATAATATTGGACTGTCTAAATAACAGGCATAAAGTCCGACAAATGCGAAATATACAGGAGTAACCCATGGCGAACAAAATAACCAGCCTTATCAATCAAGTCGGTGAAAGTTTACTGAATGAATTAACGGGCGAGGTAAGCCACAACCGCTACACCTTAACGG